>DQHS01000022.1 GCA_003524365.1 Cellvibrio sp.
AAACGGACGCGATTTGGGCAATATCCAAACACGCGAACAGAGCAATCGCGCCGAGCGCCAAACGGGTGATATCCGTCAAACAGAGCGCAGACAGCAACCTGGGCAGAGCGAGAATCGCAATTGGGAAAATCGTCTTAACAACGAGCGCAATAATCGCGTTGAGCGCACCGATATACAGCGCACACAATCACCAGAGCGCATCCAAAAAGCACCGCAGCAGAGCCGCGTTGAACGCCCAACCATGCAACGTATCGAACGCACGCAATCGGTCGAACGCGCTCAACCGACTGAACGCCCGCAGGTGCAACAGGCTGAGCGCCGAGAAGCACCGCGTGCAGAACGCGCAGAACGTTTTGACCGCCCGCAACGGATCGAACGAGGCGGCGGCATGGAAGAGCGCCAGAGTGGTGGCCGCACTGAAATGCGTGGTGGCCGCGAACGCTAATCACTAGCGAACGCCCTTAATAACCCCAAGCCAATCTCTGGCTTGGGGTTATTGCTGTTTGATGCTAATCAAAGCGATCCCCAACCTGTCCATTCGCCCCACAAACTTTTATACTACTGCAACATTTATCAGCCACACTGCACACTTAATAAACCCCGTACTACACAGAGCCCATTCTTGTTTATGCAGAAAATCGCACCTTTAACCCGATTTATGGCCACATTCATGCTGGTCAGCAGCCTCTTCGCTTGTAGCAGTAACAAAATTGTTCGCCAAGCCGACGCCTGGCCCAGCGACATGCCGTCCCGCGCTTATTTCCTCAACATTTATGAGGCAGATGAGGCCAATAAAAAAATTCAGACTAAAGAGGAATNNGGCTGGATTAAAATGACCAACGAACTGGTTGCACAGGTTGAAGACCCTCGCCAGGTCAAAGAAATTAGATACAAAGTAGATCGCATCGGCCGACTGGTATCAGGTGAATGGGCGAAAAAAGCGGATACACGCACAATTTATTTGCGTCATGTTTCTATCTGGGGAAACGCGCTGCTTGAGTCACTGGATCGCAACGAGGCCCTGCCCTTGGTTAACCGTGTTAATCAGGATGTAGACGATTTACTCGCACACAGGATAAAAGCCGACATCATTACCGCTGAACGCTATTTTCCAGCCAATGAAGATGATCCGTTTTTATAGCTACTCTGTTTTATAAATAACATTGCAATTAAAAAATAATCCCCGGCCTAAACCGGGGATTGTTTTTCCATCACATCATTATTACCAAGTCCAGTTCACACCTAATTTCAACGTTGTTGGCGGCCCATTAAAGGTGCCGTTGGGCTGCGCAAAATTAGCGGGTAAATCTTCGTTGGCGCCGCCAAACCAATCCTGATAACCACCGTGATTAACGGCGTTGGTAATATTCAAAATATCCATGCGCAACGTGATATAGCTGTCCCGACTAACCATACCCGTCGCAAATTGTTTGCTGATGGCTATATCCAATTGTTTGTAGCCGAGAAAGCCGTCGCCATCAGGCTGGAAGGTATCGTATTTACAGGCGTTCCAACCCGCGCGACAATCAGTACCTTGATAAGTTTTTACACTTTCCAGATTTAATTTTGCTGAAAAATCAAAACCGGCTGGCAAATCAAACAGCGCGGCAATGACCAAACGATGCTCGGGAACCGAGAGTGAATCATGCCAACCGTAATCGTCAATATCCGGATAATCCAGCGCGAACACCTCACCCGATTTACGTCTGTCTTGCGCATCGGTATAGGTATAGGCAACTGTCATACCCCAATAATCATCGGATTTGGGTTTATCTAATTTGATGTACAGCGAGTCCGCTTTGGATTCCAGAGCATTCATGCCGATCAAACCATTACTAAACCCCGGAATACCGAATCCCCATGGCTGCCCCCATTGACTGCCTGGCTCGAAAAAACTACCGTCAGGGCGGCGATTTATTAGCATCCATACAAAACCATCCTTACTTTTGATATGCGATAAGCTGACTTCTGCATCCCAATCACCTAGCGTGCCGCGCACACCTAAACTGAATTGATCAGAGTAAGGGGTTTTTAATTCGTTGCTCACCATAAACACTTCGCGCCCTGCACCACTATTCCCGTAGAACAAATCATCCAAGCCCTGCGCCGTTAAATATTTAGGGTCCCATGCCACACAATTACTGGCAGCAGGATCGCAATTGTTTTGCGGATCTTCTGAATCAAAATTAACACGATAGGTTGGGAAAGTGGCCTTGGTTGCTTCGAGTTGCAAGTTATCAAATAAGTTGCGGTCAAACGCGCGGCCAGCACCACCAAATAAAACCAGATTATTGTCGGTGCCTATGTCGTAACTAAAACCCAAACGCGGCTGCCAGGCATCTTTAAAGGTATCGCGGTTGTTGCCAGTACTGATGTAATCATCAACATTGATATTGGAATTATCGAGATTATTCCAGCCGCGCAGTGCAGTTACTACAGCATCGGGTGTCTGGTAATCCAGATACGCATCGGACTCTTCATAATCCCAACGCAAGCCTGCATTAATCGTCAAACGTTCTGTCGCACTCCAATCATCTTGAACATACAATCCGAATTGCTTGTTATCGGCAACCTCAGCACCATTGCCAATATCTGCCAATGGCGCACCCCACTCCACCATGTAAGGTTGCGTCCATGAGTAATCAATGTTGTAACTGTATTGCGGATTAAACGGTTGCTGCTCCACTGATTTCAATTCGATCGCTTTGTATTTAACTCCTGCTTTTAATTGATGATCTGCCAGCCCTATGTAAGTGAAGTCTTCTTGTAGTGCCCAACCGGATTGGCTTTTCTCCTGGTAATCGCGCCCTGCGCCGGTGTTCAATACAAGTTGTTTACCCGCATTTAGTAAAACAGTGCCATTACCCAAGGTATGCGGGCGCGGATTAAATGTGTAATCCTCATAAGTAATACGTGCATCGTTAATCCAATTATCAGTGCGCCAGTTGTGACTTAGCACCACGCGGATCTCATCATTATTTTTATCGGTGCCATATTCCAGCGGCCGCTGCCCACCAACGCCAGTTAATTCTGTCTCGTCGCGATATTTGGCAGTCAATTCGATTTTTTGCGCATCATTAAGTACGTAACTCAATTTACCAAAATACAAATCTTCTTCAAAACTTGCGCTAACCCCACCCAGTTTGGATTGCACATCGGCAGGCAACTTACTCACATCGTAACCAGCCCCAATGATTACATCGCGCGGATCACTGTTACTTTTTCCTTCGTAAGCAAAAAATAAGTGTAACTTATCTTTGATAATGGGACCGCCCACATTGACGCCGTATTGAATTTGTTGGCTGGGTATTTTTTTATTATCTTTTGACTCATTCGGATTCTTCTCGCGCATGCTTTCATCGGAGTAGTCATAAAAAAAACCACCGTGGAATTCATTGGAGCCAGAAGCAGTAATCGCGACAATAGCCGCGCTGCTGAGCTGATCGTATTCAGCGGAATAGTTCTGCGTAATCACTTTGTATTCCGCAATTGCCGATTGCGGAAAGGGGTTGCCGCGGCTTGCATCCTGCCCCGTGACACCGCCACGTAAAACATAATTTTTTTGTCCTACACCGTCGATAAAAATATTAATCGCATTAGGACTTTGCGCGCCACCTTGAATGCTGGTACTACCGTCTTGCCCTTCGTTAAATTGCACACCGGGCGCCAAGTCAGCAAAAGCCAAAAAATTGCGCTTGGTTTGCGGTAGGGATTCAATCTGTTCCAGCGAGATGTTGGTGCCAATTTCACCACCGAGGCTGTAATTCACCTGGGTCCCCAACACCAACATTTCTTCGATGGGTTGTTCAGGGCTTGCCTGCCCCAGTTCAATATTCAGGTTGACCTTTTGCCCAACACGCAAATTAATCTGCTGCTGGTCTCGCATGTCTTTTCCCGCAATCGCGAGGCGATAAGCGCCCGGCGGTAAGCCGGTAAATAAATAACCTCCGTTAGATTGTGTTATTACTTTGTAGCTATGCCCATTAGCGATATTGACCGCGGTAACTTCTATACCCGCAGTAGGTTTGTCGCTCACCTCAATAACACCCGACAAACTAGCACTGCCAATTTGCGCGTACAACACACCACTTAACGATGTCAGTGCGATAGCACTCATAGCGGATATAAGAATTTTTTTTGCGATAGGAAATGAACAATAATGTGTGTGCATAGACGTTTCCTTTTCTTAATTATTGAATAAGCCGGTACTTCATTATGTAATTAACCGACGAGGCAATTTGCCTCATTCAAGTTTAGATCAGAAAACAAAAAAAGCGGATTTACCTATACCAAATAGTATTAACAAAAAAGGCTCACCTCGCGGCGAGCCTTCTCATGTTGTATAAAAAATCACGCTCGGAAGATTAGGATGCCAACACCTTGAGCGCAATTTCCGAACCTGGCAATCCATCTTGCGCAATTAAAACAATCATGCCCAAAAACATCGCCACTACCACCAAATACCACAACACCGAAAACCAAATGCCATAGGCATTTAAGGGTGGAATATCTTCTGCGAGCCCCACTCGCCAACCAGCAACAATATCAATAACCCCCAACACGATAAAAAAAGTGATGAAATAAAAACCCAGTTTCCAAGCCACTACAAAACAAGCCGCCGAGATCGCAAGCAACGCGACCAATGCCAAATAATTGCGCCCGGAAAATACCAGTGATTTCACTACGCGCCCACCATCGAGTGGATGCACTGGAATTAAATTAAATAAATTCAACAGCGCACTGGTCGATGCTACCAAACCAGCGAAATGACTTTCGGTAATGAGATACACAATATAAAACGACACCGTCATGAGCAAACCATACACTGGCCCCATCATGGAAATATACACATCCTGCCAGCGTGACTTCGGCATATCCCCCACAGCAAGACCACCGACAAACGGAATTAAATACATTCCTTTGGTGGGTAAGCCGCATTTTTTCATCGCGCGTAAATGGCCATATTCGTGAAACACTAAAACACCAACTAATACCAATGCAAACTCCAGCGTGAACATCACGCTGTAAACGGCAACCGATGCAGCAAGCAAAGCGACTTTGAAAACCTGTACCGCTTTTAACAATTTAAACGCGATGAGCCCGATGGAAAGCCACGAGGTTGTTTTTGCGGGTGCTGCAGCTGGAACTGCCAATTGATCAGGCTGCAACGCCCCTGCTGTTTCGGCAGCAGTGAAAGATTCTTGCTGCTCCACTGAAACGGATGCAGCCGCCTCCAACACTCGTTCGGTATTTACCCACAACTCATAATTGACATCGGCCGCGCGCATATTGAGCACATAGATCAATTTCACTTCACCCACAGCTTCCAGCACAAATGTGTGTTCACTGGTAATCCCAAAATTACGTTGCTGCGATACCACTACACCATCGACAGAGATTATCTCTTCACCGGTCGCTGGAGTTGCATCCACCCTGAACTGACGATTGGCATAGTCAAACGAAAATAACTGCATAAATCACTACTCTACAATGACACTAAATACGAAAACCAAAGGGACGGTAAACAAAACCAAAGGCATAGGGGGAGTTTTGCTGGCCTTAACTCACCCTTACCAATAAACTGTGCACTATTGATACAACAGCCTTACCTGCATATAACCGCGAGAATGAATTCAGTATGTTACACATTGGCCGACAAAACCGCTTAACCATCGTCAAACACACCGATTTCGGCATTTTTCTGGATGGGGGCAAGTTTGGCAACATATTATTGCCCAAGCGTTACGTTACCGAAGATATGAAAATCGGCGGCATATTGGATGTATTTATCCATCTGGATTCTGATGACTGCATTATCGCCACCACCCTCACCCCCAAAGCTATGGTTGGTGAATGCGCATTTCTCGAAGTAAAAGAAGTTAACAACGTCGGCGCTTTTCTGGATTGGGGGCTACCGAAAGATTTGCTAGTGCCCTACGGCGAACAACACAAACCTATGGAAGCTGGCCGCTCTTATGTGGTGTGTATTTATCAGGATGAATACACCGGCCGTATTACCGCGTCATCCCGGTTGAGTCGCCATCTCGAAGAACGCGCTGACGGTTTGAGTGCAAAACAAGCAGTGGATTTAATTATTTGTGGCCGCAGCGATATGGGCTACAAAGCCGTTGTCAATCATACCCATTTGGGTTTGATATTCCGCGATGAAGCTTTCCGCACATTGCTCTACGGCGAAAAAGTCAAAGGCTATATCAAAAGCATCCGCCCCGACCGCAAAATAGATTTAAGTTTGCAAGCGCGAGCGCGCGACAGCAAAGAGGACCTGGCTGAAAAAATTCTCGCCGATTTACAACGCCAAGGCGGCACCTCTTTCGTAACCGATAAAAGTGAACCTGAACTCATTTATAAAGTATTCAATGTCAGTAAAGGCAATTACAAAAACGCACTGAGTCTACTTTACAAACAGCGTAAAATTTTGATTGAAAAAGACAAAATCACATTAGTGCAATAAGGGTAGAAAATGACGGCAGGTGAAAAAATGACGGGCGCTGAGAAAATAATTCGCTGGGGCATTATCGGAGTTGGCGATGTATGCGAACTCAAAAGCGGCCCCGGCTTTTATAAAGCCCCGGACTCACAATTAACTGCGGTAATGCGTCGCAATAGTGAAAAAGCCAAAGACTTTGCCGCGCGCCATAATGTGAGTTTGTGGTACGACAACGCCGAAGCCCTGCTCGCCAACCCCGACATCAATGCCATTTATATCGCCACACCGCCAGCACAACATAAAGACTATGCAATCGCCGCGTTAAACGCCGGCAAAAATNNGAAAAAACCAGCGGCAAAAAAGTCAGCGTCGCGCATTATCGCCGCTACGTGCCCTGCTTTATGAAAGTCGGCGAATTGATTCGCTCTGGCGCAATCGGCGAGCCATTAATGGTGCAACTGGATATGCTGCAACCCGCCAAATCAAAAATCATCACCGAAACCCATGATAACTGGCGAGTGAATCCCGCTCTGTCTGGCGGCGGTTTATTTCACGATCTATCACCACATCAATTGGATTTAATTATTTATTGGTTTGGATCAGTAGTGCTTGCCAACGGCTTTGGTTACAACCAACGCCAATTTAATGCAGCAGATGACTGCGTACATGGCTGGGCAAAGTTTGACAGTGGCGTAGTTTTGCAAGGCCGCTGGCATTATGCCGTTGCTCCAGCGCAAACCCGCGATCTGTGCGAAATTATCGGCACAACAGGAAAATTAACTATTAACTTTTTTGGCCAACAAGTTATCCGCTTGACCAATAGCAATGGCGAGCAGGAAATTATTATTCCCAACCCGCAACACATACAACAGCCGATGATTGAGCAGGTGAATAGTTATTTTCGCGGCGAGCGGGATAATCCCTGCAGTGTGACTGAAGCAAAAGCGGTGATGGAGCTGATTGATTGTTTTAGCAGGCCGATTTAAACACCCCTGATACAACAACACGGGCAATTTCAACCGTAGCCCGTATGGAGCCTAGCGCAATACGGGATTTCTCTGTGATGAAAACCCCGTAATCCGTTTCACTCCTTACAGGCTACTTGCTAAAAAGATACGGGAACAATTTTTGTTTTTCTACCGCAGTCAATGCTTCCACCCGCGCTTTATTAATTTCCGGTATTTCTTCCACGTCCGCAAAATACTCCAGCGCTTTTTCGAGGCTAGCTTCACGAATAATGTGCAAAATTGGATAAGGTGCACGGTTGGTGAGATTTTCCGCATCGTCAGGTTCGGCATGAGCAAAACAATACTGCGGATGAAACGTGGCAAGCTGGTAAACGCCTGTCCAGCGGTTGCGTTTTAGCAGTTGATTAGCCCAATTTAAAAATTGGTTGTAATCAAAAAAATCGCGCAGATGATTGGGAACAATAACCAAGGTAGTTTCGATTTCGCTCGCCGGTTTTTGATCGAGCAATTCCATTTCTTGTTGCAGGTCTTGCAACAACATTTCATCGTCAATGGCACTACTCACAAAAAACCTTACGCGATTTTCGCGAGTTGGTTTGCCGGAAAACGGACAGAGATTTAACCCTATCACCACCTCATTCAACCAGCGGGCGACATCGGCAACAACTTTTGCATCTGCAGACACCCTGGCATCATCAAGAGGCGCGCTCATCTAATCAAGCTCCGGTTCTTTTCTGCTGCAAGAGTTTTCCAATACCCTCAATAAAATCCAGCACCAATTCATCATCGCAGGCTTTGTAATGTTCATGCCCTGCTTTGCGGAACAATGCCGCGAGATCAGATTTGGTCAGCTCGATCGTCACCAGCTTGAGTGCATCGCGCAGATCCTGCTCATGTAATACAAATGCAATGCGCAATTTTTTCAGCACATCGTTATTGGAAATCTTGGCGTGTTTCTCAATGACTTCAACTTCAACGTCCGCTTTTTTGCCACGCTCACGTTCGATCAAACTATTCAAAAAGATTATCAGGATATAGTCCGGCATAGCTTCAAAGCCGGGCTGATAATCGGTTTTTAGCAAATTAGCGACTTCTTTATCGCTCAGGTCGATATCAGCAAGTGCAAATAGCGCCTGAATCTGTGCGGTATCCAGAGGGAAGGCTTGAGTAATTTTGCGAAATATATCGTTGGTTCTCATGGTGTGGCTCTTTGTGACGTGATTCTTTATGGAGTGATTCTTTGTGACGTGACGCTGTGATGAAAGCGAATATTGAGGCATTCTACCGCAAAGTCTGCACCGCCTGAGAGTGAATCCATGCATCCGTTTATTGACGTGAACCCTTTTGATCCTGAACTGGTGGCCGCGCGCAAACGCGCAAAACTGCTCTGCCAACAATTAAATACACTGCGCGCAGACCAAACCAAAGCGCGCAAGCCGATTTATCAACAGCTATTTGGGCAGGTATCACGCGCGTACATCGAGCCGCATTTTTATTGTGATTACGGCAGCAATATTTTTCTGGGTGAATCTTTTTATGCCAACCACAACTGTGTGATTCTCGATGTAGCCGAAGTGCACATTGGCGACCGGGTAATGTTTGGCCCGAATGTGCAGGTTTATGCCACCACCCATCCGCTCGATGCCACCGAGCGTGCCACCGGCAAAGAGTTCTGCGCGGCGGTGACGATTGGGGACGATTGCTGGATTGGCGGCGGAGCAATTATTCTCGCCGGGGTGTCAATTGGAGCCGGTTCGGTCATCGGCGCAGGTAGTCTGGTCAACAAGGATATTCCCGCCGGAGTAGTTGCAGCGGGTAATCCATGCCGGGTGAGGAAGGAAATTGCTGCAAAATCAACCTGATTTGGCCGGAAAACCGACGAAATGCGCATTTTTACTTGCCGAACGGAGCGGTTTTTTTTAAGGTAGCCAGCCACTTCACATGAAGTGTCGGCAGGGCTGCCACATTTCAACAATAATGAATGGCCGTAACCTGAGGCCTGACACTGGGTGTAGCGGTTGTTCCCCACGAACGCCCTCCCAAAAAAGCTCATTCTTTGAGCGTATCGGTCAAGAATTTACGTATAGGCAACAGCAGCAGGTGTGCGCACTTGCCGCTGATGTTGTGCCAAAAAAATTCCATCAGATCCACGAGGAGTCGTTTTCATGCAGGCAACACTGTTAGATCAAGCGCTCGATTTATTAGTTTTTGGGATGGGCACAGTGTTCGTGTTCCTCGCACTGTTAGTAGTGGCAATCAATTTAATGTCGCGTTTTATGGAAACTTATTTTCCTGACGCGATTGTGCCCGACGCTCCCGCACCAAAATCCAAACCCGGTAACGACACAGTCGACGCCACCACCCTCGCCGTTATCCAGGCAGCTATTCGTCAACATCGCGACAAAAATGCACGCGGCTGATTCAGGAGTTTTTAAATGAATAACAATAACCCACTCGGAATTACCGATGTTGTGCTGCGCGACGCGCACCAATCCCTGTTTGCCACGCGCTTGCGTCTGGACGACATGTTGCCCATCGCCGCGAAATTGGATCGCGTTGGTTTCTGGTCGCTCGAATCCTGGGGAGGCGCCACTTTTGATGCCTGCATTCGCTATTTGGGTGAAGACCCTTGGGACCGCATTCGCGAACTGAAAAAAGCCATGCCCAAAACGCCGCAACAAATGTTATTGCGCGGCCAGAATTTATTGGGTTATCGCCACTACGCAGATGACGTAGTTGAAAGTTTTGTTGAGCGCGCGGCTGTTAGCGGCGTAGATGTGTTCCGTGTATTCGATGCGATGAACGATATGCGCAATATCGAAATCGCAATGAAAGCCGTTAAACGCCACGGCAAACACGCACAGGGTACGCTCTCTTACACGCTCAGCCCGGTGCACAATCTGGATGGCTGGGTCGCGCAAGCCAAACAAATCGAAGATATGGGCGCAGACTCCATTTGTATTAAAGATATGGCTGGTCTGCTGAAACCCTACGATGGTTTTAAACTGGTTAGACGCCTGAAAGAAGAGTGCGATATTCCGATCCATATGCAGTGCCACGCCACTACCGGCCTCGCGCACGCGACAATTCTGAAGTGTGTGGAAGCGGGCATCGATAACGTTGATACCGCCATCTCCTCTATGTCCATGACCTACGGCCATAGCCCGACCGAAACGCTGGTGGCAACGCTGGAAGGCACCAACCGTGATACCGGTTTGGATTTAATTCTGCTTGAAGAAATCGCCACCTATTTCCGTGAGATCCGCAAAAAGTACGCGAAGTTTGAAGGCTCGTTAAAAGGTGTGGATGCACGCATTCTCATCGCCCAGGTTCCCGGCGGNNAATGTGTTGAGCGGTGAGCGCTACAAAAATATTGCCAAAGAAACCGCCGGCGTTTTGCGCGGTGAATACGGTGCAACACCCGCACCTATGAACAGCGAACTGCAAGCCAAAGTTTTACAAGATGGCGAGCTGCCTATTACTTGTCGCCCAGCTGATAACATCGCACCGGAACTGTCGCAACTGACTGCTGCGCTGGAAAAAGAAGCTGCACTGCGTAACATCACCCTGCGCATTGGTGAAGGTGAGTTGGACGATGTACTCACCTACGCACTTTTTCCGCAGATCGGCCTGCGCTTTTTGGAACATCGCAATAACCCCACCGCCTTTGAACCTGCACCCACGGGCAAAGAAAGTTCAGTGGTGACCAACGATGCAGGTGAAGAAATTTATACCGTGGAAGTGGAAGGCAAAAAATACACGGTTGCGGTTAACAATGGCGGCGATGTCACTGGCATCAAATCGCTACAAGCAACAAGTTCTGCAGCCAAACCAACAAGTAATGCTCAAGCGCGCGTAGTACCAGCACCACTCGCAGGCAACATTATTAAAGTGTTTGTGAATGTGGGCGATGAAGTGCAGGAAGGTGAAGTGTTGTTGTTGCTGGAAGCGATGAAAATGGAAACCCAAATCAGCGCACCTTGTAGCGGTATCGTCACCAGCATTGAGGTCAAAACCAACGATTCAATTTTGGTCGGCAAGCCTTTGCTCTCCATCACACCAGCGGGGGAATAACAGATGGATACCCTGCTCAAGCTTTGGTACTCCACCGGCATTCATCACATGCAATCTGGTCAGATGATCATGATGGGCATTTGTTTGCTGTTATTGTTTCTCGCCATTCGCAAAGGTTTTGAACCGCTGCTGTTGGTGCCGATTGGTTTTGGTGGTCTGCTTGCCAATTTACCTGCAGCTGGTTTGGCACTCTCTGCGATTGAGCAGGCATTGCAAAACGGCACACCGGAAATTGGTTTGGCGCTTGCACAATTGGCGGGACTAACGGCTACCGATGCAGATGCGCTCATCTACAAAATATTGAATAACGGTGAACCTGCCACCTACCAAGCGGCACTTCATATGGTGCAAGCCGCCGGTTACAGCGATGGCATGCTCTACACATTTTATAAAGTGTCTATTGCTAGTGGTGTTGCACCGCTGGTGATTTTTATCGGCGTTGGCGCTATGACCGATTTCGGCCCATTACTTGCCAATCCTAAAACCTTATTGCTCGGTGCAGCGGCGCAATTCGGCATTTTTGCGACTGTATTGGGCGCGATTGGTTTGAGTTATTTCGGTCTGGATTTTTCCATCGCCGACGCTGCAGCGATTGGTATTATCGGCGGCGCCGATGGCCCTACTGCGATTTATGTTGCGAGCAAACTGGCTCCGGATCTACTCGGCGCCATCGCCGTTGCCGCCTACAGCTACATGGCGTTAGTGCCACTGATTCAACCGCCGATCATGCGCTTGCTCACCACTCAAGCAGAACGCGGCATAGTGATGCAGCAACTACGCACCGTAAGCAAACGCGAAAAAATAGTCTTCCCAATTGTGATGCTGGCGTTGGTCGGATTAATTCTGCCCGATGCAACTCCCTTACTGGGCGCATTTTGTTTTGGTAATTTGATGCGCGAATCGGGCGTGGTAGATCGTCTGTCAGACACCGCACAAAACGCGCTGATCAATATCACCACGATATTTTTGGGTTTGTCCGTCGGCTCCAAACTCGCGGCCGATAAATTCCTCGACCCAAAAACTCTGGGCATTCTCGCACTCGGCATTATCGCTTTTGGTATAGGCACCGCCGCCGGAGTATTGATGGCGAAATTGATGAATGTGTTTAGCAAAAACAAAATCAATCCACTGATTGGCTCAGCCGGTGTATCCGCCGTACCTATGGCGGCGCGCGTCTCCAACAAACTCGGCTTACAAGCCAACCCGCAAAATTATTTGTTGATGCATGCGATGGGCCCTAACGTGGCCGGTGTGGTCGGCTCGGCAATTGCAGCGGGTGTGATGATTACGATAGTGTCCAACTTGCCAGCGGGTTAACCCCCGCTCGATCCACCTCTTCCTCCCCTTAAGGAGTTGCCTGTGGATGTGAATACGGTAATCCACGCCCTCGGCGGCCTTGCCATGTTTTTACTGGCAATGCGCCTGATGACCGACGGGCTGATGCTATTCGCAGGCAACCGCCTCAAACACTTACTCGGTAGCTGGACATCCACCCCCTGGCGCGGCGTCGGTGTGGGCATTCTGGTGACCGGCGTAGTGCAGTCATCCGCCGCCGTCATCATTGCCGCGATCGGTTTTGTGAATGCCGGAATTCTCACGCTGCGCCAAGCCATGGGCGTCGCTTTCGGCACCAACGTCGGTACCACTATCACGGCATGGCTGGTGAGCTTGATTGGTTTGGGCTTGCAACTCGATGCATTGGCGCTGCCCATTCTTACCCTCGGCGTTTGCGTGCGCCTGTTTAGCTCATCCATTCGATGGAAGGGACTGGGCGATGCATTGACCGGCTTTGCTTTGTTCTTTCTCGGTCTGGCACTGCTCAAGGATGCTTTTGGCGGCCTGGCACAGACCTACAGCGCTGAACTTGGCAGCTATAGCACAGCGGGCAGTCTGACCGGAATGATTCTGGTGGGGTTTACGGCCACCCTGCTCACACAATCCTCCAGCGCCTCCATCGCCATTGTCCTCACTGCCGCCAGCGGCGGCGCTATGAACTTTGAAAGTGCTGCCGCCGCTGTTATTGGCGCCAATCTGGGCTCAACATCTACTGCCGCCCTGGCCACAATCAGAGCCACCCCTGCCGCCAAACGACTTGCACTCAGTCACATAGTCTTTAATCTGGTTGCGGGCACCATCGCACTGTTAATTTTGCCATTGTTGCTCAAACTAGTGGCGCTATTGGGCGATTGGATCAATGTGGAGGGCAGCCCGGCCGCGCTGCTGGCGCTGTTTCACAGCCTGTTCAATATTCTTGGCGTGGCGATCATGTTGCCTTTGACCGGCGTACTGGCGCGCCAACTGGAGAAATTGTTCCGCAGTGCCGAAGAGGATATGGGACGCCCTCGCTATCTGGACGCCACACTCAGTAACACGCCCACACTCGCTGTATCAGCGCTGCACAAGGAGCTAGCGCGCCTATCAGACATACTTGTCAGTTTGCTACGCGACGCCCTTGGCGGTGCCCGCTCAACCCCGGAACTGACGCGCCGCGCCCAAGCGATACAGACATTGGGGGTTGCTATCGGCAACTTCATTACTGGCGTGCGCCCGGAGGCGATGGAGCGCAATACCGCCAATGAGCTGGCAGCTGCGCTTTACGCCGCGCGTTATTATCAAGAGTCAGCCCAACTGGTGCCGGGTTTACGCCGCCTGGTACAGGAGCGAGCCCAGTTGGCTGAGCCAGAGGCAAATGCACTGGGTAAATTACTGGAGCAGGTAGAGCGCTGCCTGGAGCCGGATTTGTCGGGCGAAGAGGTGCAGGTTAAACAACTAATTGAAGCACTGCGCAATGCCCACCGCGAGGCGCGCCGCCAGCTGCTGGAAGCGGCGGTCACCGGTAAGCTGGAAGTGGCCACATTGGAAAGGCTGCTGGAAGGGCTCGACTTCAGCCGCCGCGCCATAGAATTACGCGTTAAAGCCGGGCAACTCTTGGTCAATCGCGACGAGGCGCAAGCTACTACCCCCCACCCGCTACCCGACGCGGCGCCCGACATCACCACGAACCAGCCGACGGAAAACTAGACAGCGCCCATAAGGGCATCAGAGGAGTCGCGCCAAATGAAAAAAAATGCCCCTATCAACTGTGCCGATTACATCATAGCCCCCAGTGCCAAGCTGGATTTACACCAACAAGCCACGCTGGGTGAACCACTCTACGACTCAAGCGCCGATTACCGTAAACAGCTAGCCGCCAGTACTGACAACCTCAAAACGCTGCAAGAACTGCTGTATGCCGACAACCGTTATTCCCTACTGATAATCTTTCAGGCGATGGATGCCGCTGGCAAAGACGGCGCGATTCGCCATGTGATGTCGGGTATTAACCCGCAAGGGTGTCGGGTGCACAGCTTCAAACACCCCAGCGCCACTGAACTGGATCACGACTTCCTTTGGCGCAGCCACTGCGCCCTGCCCGAACGCGGTCAAATCGGTATTTTCAACCGCTCTTATTACGAAGAAGTGCTGATTGTGAAAGTGCAGCCACAGCTATTGGAGGCGCAAAACCTGCCGTGTAAAAACGTTAACTCCAAAGGTTTCTGGCGCGATCGCTATCGCTCGATTGTGGATTCGGAGGCACATCTGGTGCGCAACGGCACCCGCATCATCAAGTTCTTTTTGCATATCTCCAAAGAAGAACAATGCCGCCGCTTTCTCGACCGCATTGATACCGCCGACAAACAGTGGAAGTTCTCTCCCGCTGATGTCGAACAGCGCCAACATTGGGATACCTACATGAGCGCCTATGCCGAGTGTTTAAGCAATACCAGTACCGCACTTGCGCCCTGGTATGTGATACCGGCGGACGACAAGAAAAATGCGCGCTTGATCGTCTCGCAGGTAGTTCT
>DQHS01000153.1:0-17133 GCA_003524365.1 Cellvibrio sp.
ATTTAGGAAATATTAAGCGATCTAAAAATCTGGCGCCGACTCAACAAAAACGTCCTCACCCGATACCGGATGAACAAACCGTAAATCCGTCGCATGCAGCAACAACCGATCAGCCGCTTTGGCAAATTCTCCACCGTAGAACTCACAGCCCAGAATCGGATGCCCGATAGCTTGCAAGTGCAAACGCAGTTGATGAGAGCGGCCGGTGATGGGATGCAGGAAAACCCGTGTGGTGCGCGCCTTTTCATCGCGCCCAATTACCTTGTACTCCGTAACTGAAGGCTTGCCGGTTTCATGGCAGATCTTGTATTTCGGCCCTTCATCGGAAGCGATAGGCAAATCGATAACACCCTCGTCTTGTGCCATCAACTCCGCAACGACTGCCGTGTAATGCTTGCTGACCGTACGCGCCTGGAATTGTTTACTGATATGGGAGAGCGCCGGTTTATTGCGCGGAATGACCATTACGCCGGAAGTATCAAAATCCAGGCGATGGACAATACTGCATCCCGGATAATCCACTTCCAGCCGACTAATGACTGAATCGCGATTCTGTGGGTGACGTCCGGGCACGCTGAGTAAGCGAGTGGGCTTGCTGATAAGGAGAAAATCCTGCTCCTCCCGCAATATTTCTATCTCCCTATCACAGAGTGGAAGGACAAATAATTGGTCAATATCCGCTTGCATAAGTGAAACCGATAATAGATAGGCAAAAAATCAATAACGCCATGATACCAGCGCCAGCCCAATAAACTTGCGGGTCATAACTGACAGGAACAAACTTAGTCGCAAAGGGTTGTTCACATAGCTACGACCTGCTGTTATCGTGCCGCCCAACTCGCCGGAGCGGGGCTTTTCCTGTATCCTGCGCGCCTCGATTTTCAGCCTACAGCGCCATTCCGTGATGGCCTTTACATTTGATAGGTAATCTAGCGCCATGTATATCTACGACGATTACGACCATAGCATCCTGCGCCAGCGCATCGCCCAATTCCGCGACCAGACTGAACGCTTCCTTGCAGGGGAGCTTCCGCCGGAGCAATTCTTGCCGCTGCGCTTGCAAAACGGCCTTTACGTACAGCGTTTGGCACCCATGCTGCGCATTAACGTTCCCTACGGCATGGTCAACTCCGCGCAGTTGCGCAAGCTTGCCCATATTGCCCGTCATTACGACAAAGGCTACTGCCACGTCAGTACCCGTCAGAACATTCAATACAACTGGCCAGACCTGACCGAAGTACCGGATATTCTCGCCGAGTTGGCAGAAGTCGGTATGCACGGTACCCAGTCGAGCGGTAACTGTATCCGCAATACCACCTCTGACCAATTTGCCGGTGTCGCGCCGGACGAAGTTATCGATCCGCGCCCTTACTGCGAAATTATTCGCCAGTGGTCGAGCTTTCATCCTGAATTTGCCTTCTTGCCGCGTAAATTCAAAATCTCCGTCACCGGTTCGACGCAAGACCGCGCGGCTGTGCAAGTGCACGATATCGGCCTTGAAGTTGTGTTTAACGATAAGGGCGAAGTGGGCTTTAAAGTCTATGTGGGCGGCGGCTTGGGTCGCACCCCGGTTATCGGAGTGGCGATTCGCGACTTCCTGCCGGAAGAAGATTTGCTCTCTTACCTCGAAGCAATTCTTCGCGTGTACAACTTGTTTGGCCGTCGCGATAACAAATATAAAGCCCGCATCAAAATTTTGGTGCGCGCATTAACGCCGGAAGTCTTCGCACAAAAAGTGGAAGACGAATGGCAGCATTTAAAAGATGGCTACAACAAATTAACACAAGAAGAAATCCAACGTGCCAAAGGTTTCTTTACTGCGCCCGCTTACGAGACAATCGATAATGCTGGTGCGCAAGCTGCTGTGGATGCACAAGCTGCCGATAGCGTCGCATTTGGCAAATGGCTGCAACGCAATGTGCGCGAACACAAAATCGCAGGCTATGCGTCCGTCACTCTTTCGCTAAAACCGACGGGCGTTGCGCCTGGCGATATCACCGATGCACAGTTAGAAGTTATCGCTAACCTTGCTGATAAATTCAGCTTCGGCGAAGCGCGCACCACGCACGAACAAAATATCGTCTTGGCCGATGTGAAAAAGACTGAGCTGTTTGCACTCTGGCAAGAATGTAAAACTGCTGGTTTCGCAACACCTAACATCGGCACTATTACCGATATTATCTGCTGCCCCGGTGGCGATTTCTGTTCACTCGCGAACGCGAAATCCATTCCGATTGCTGAAGCTATCCAACGTCAATTTGACGATTTGGATTATGTGTATGACCTCGGCGATATTGACCTGAATATTTCCGGTTGCATGAATGCTTGTGGTCATCACCATGTGGGTCACATTGGTATTCTCGGCGTGGATAAATCCGGCAAAGAATTTTATCAAGTGCAATTGGGTGGTAGCGCCAGCAACGACGCGTCCCTCGGCGATGTACTTGGTCCATCGTTCGGTGCGAATGATATGCCTGCAGTCATCCAAAAAATTGTGGATGTATATGTTGCAAACCGTACTGCCGAAGAATTATTTATTGATACCTATCGCCGTATAGGTGCAGCTCCATTCAAGGAGAAAGTCTATGCAAAAGCTAATTAAAGACGGCGTTATTGCTGACAATACCTGGACATTAATTGCCAAGGCAGAAGGCGATGCCGCTGCAGTTGAAGTGCCTGCTGGCCAAGTGCTGATTCCTGTTGCAGTGTGGCTTGCGCAAAAAGATCAATTGCAAAATCGCACCGACATCGGCGTGTGGCTCGATAGCGACGAAGGTGCAGAGGTGATTGGTGCAGATGCCAATCGTTTTGCAGTAATCGGAGTGAACTTCCCACTCTTTATGGATGGCCGCGCTTTTTCAACAGCGCGCCTGCTACGTGAGCGCTATGGTTTTACCGGCGAATTGCGCGCAGTAGGCAATTTTATGCGTGATCAACTCTGCTATTTGCGGCGCTGCGGCGTAAACGCATTTGCCTTTGCCAATCCAGAAGCCAATCTGGAAGAAGCAGTAAAATCACTCACTGATCTGCAGGAATACTATCAGGCATCAGTTGATCAACCTCTGCCGCTGTTCCGCCGTCGCGCTTGATAATGTTTTTAGTCCGCGCAATAAAAAAAACGCCGCTGCGATAATTACAGCGGCGTTTTTTGAACTCAAACAAATATTGAAAAATTACAAAGCGAAAAAACGACGAATATTCTCCGCCTCCGCCAAAGTATCCTCGCGCCCCAAATCCATGAGTTCATTAATAAACTCATGGGAAAACAATAAATAACTCGCTGCTGTTGCACCGCCGCCTTTGGCAGTAGAACCTGTCGCACGCATAAAAAAACGCAAACTTTTAGGCAGATAGCGCACATTGCGCCCAGCGATACCATCAATCGGATAACTGGGTGAAATCACCATATTGTCGACCGGCCGCAGGGGAATTCCTTGCTGAATGCGCACATCTTCTGGAATTAGCTTAAGCAGCTCATTCATGCGCTGCATATGTTCCAAATCTCCTTCCAAAGCATCCACAAATGCGCTGTTAAATAAGTGGCCGACGATTTGCCCCATAGAGGGTGAATGCCGATGGGGTACGCGGCGATTGGCTTTGGCTGCCGTGCGATTACCACTCACCCCCACTACAAACAGTGACTCTGCCCCAAGGTGTAACGCCGGGCTAATCGGCGCCAATTGCCGTAAAGCACCATCGCCAAAATACTCGCGATTAATACGCACCGCGGGAAATACCGTTGGAATTGCCGAGGATGCCAGTAAGTGCTCCAAGCGCAGCTCTGTCGCTACGCCACTGCGTCTGTGGCGCGACCAACTGTGCAAATCCGGATGGCCCTGAAAAAAACTGACTGAGTGACCAGAGGTGTAGCCCATTGCCGATATGCTAACCGCATGAAGTTTGCCGCTGGCAATCGCAGGGGCAATATTTTCAAAATGAATAACTGAACCCAGTAAATTCCATAGCGGCGCATTGTCCAGCAGCGATAATGGCCGACGGCGCCCCATCCCCTCATTGAATAGAGACAGACCCAGCAGACCCAAACCCTTAAATAGATCCCACCAGCCATGCAAATACACCTGACCTATGTCCAAATTTCTCCAGACATGTGCCAGTGAGTTCACAGCAGACTTGAAATTACCTTTGTGCGCGGCAATTGCGAGCGCATTAATTGCGCCCGCCGATGTGCCACAAATAATCGGGAAGGGATTTTCGATATCGTCAGGCAATATTTCAACCAATGCCTGCAACACACCAACTTGATAAGCGGCACGCGCACCACCACCAGAGAGAACCAAGGCTGTTTTCATAAATTGTTCTAATGAAGTAATAGTGCTTTTGGATGCGAATTACTCTTCACAAAGCAACAATTGATTGTTAATTATAATTTGAGCCTAGCAGCTATTGTCTTCACTGGCATGGATAATTGTTTTTCGCCAAATAAAAAAACACCCAATAGATAGGTGCTTTTAGGTGAGGCTAAATTTATTCCGGTATTACAAGTAACAGAGAGCCATCTACCGCAACAACACGCACACGGCTACCCGCTGCAACGGGTTCGGTGATCTTATCAAGGCGCGCCTGCCATTCAATACCTGAATAACTCACCGAACCTTGATCACGCGTTACCATTTGTGCAACGGGTAAAATCCGCCCAATCATATCGCTACTGGTGTCGGGCGCTACCGCTTCATTTTGAAAGCGCTTGAACGGTTTCCACAATAACAACGCACTTAACGCCGTTAATAACCCGAGCGCCAAAATCGCCATTTGCCAGCCGCTGATAATACCCAACGAAATCATCACACCGGTTAGCAGCGAACCAATGGACACAAATAATAAGGGGCCACTCATCCCAAGCACACCCAGCTCCATTACCAAACACAAGCCAGCAATGGTAAAAAAAAGATGCGCAGGATTTTGCACAAAGTAATCAACAATACTCGCCATAGCAAATCCCTCTTAGGTATTACGCGAGTGCGACAAATTAATTGTCGATGATACCGCCATGGCTTGCGCAACTGTGTTGGCAATATTGTCACTGGTTTTGCCATCCGTTAGCACCACAGTACTCTCATGTGCGATAGCTTTATGTGCAGCGATTGCACCCTGCGCCAGATTTAACGCAATTGCTTTTTGACCCTCATCTGTCGCTGCAGATTTACCAATGGTTGTCAGTGCCTCAGCTTCCGCAATAGCCACCAGACGAATGGCCTCTGCCTTACCGGTAGCCTCCAGAATTTGCGCTTCTTTGCTCGCCTCAGCCGCCAACACCTGCTCTGCTTTTGCACCTTCTGCATCCAGAACACGCGCTTGTTTTTGACCTTCAGCAGTGGTGATAGCCGCAATTTTTTCGCCTTCCGCCGTCAAAATTGCTGAGCGCTTTTGCCGCTCTGCTGTCATTTGCTTTTCCATGTCTTCTTTAATGGATGGCGGAATAGCAATCTCAAGCAGCTCAAAACGCAGCACAATCAGACCCCAGGGTTGGGTAGCGAGTAGCATTGCCTCTTGAATTTTGGCGTTGATCGCTGAGCGATTTTGGAAGCAATCGTCCAGCTCCATAGAGCCTATGGCATTACGCATAGAAGTCATCGCCAACTGGGTACAGGCCAGCTTGTAATCAGTGATGTTGTTGGTCGCAGCAGCAGCATCAATCACTTTAATGAACAATACACCGTCAATCATAATGGCGATGTTGTCTTTGGTGATTGCTGATTGTTGCGGGATAACTAACGTCTGTTCTTTTAAGTTGCGATCCGCCTCAACGGATTCGACAAAGGGAACAATAAAATTCAAGCCAGAACTAAGTGTCTTGGTGTATTTTCCAAAACGATAAATCACATAGCCACGGTTTTGCGGTACAAAATGAATACCTTTTTTGAGTGTATAAAGCAGCACCAATGCAATCCAAAACGCCGGACTGGTTATTATTGAAAAAAGCGAATCCATATTTATTTCCTGATTAATTATATTGTTCCGGCGCCCCCTATAAACTCATAAGCGGCTTACTTTTTTACTTCTTCATCGCGCAGCTCGCGGCGCAAAATTTTTCCTACATTGGTTTTAGGTAGCTCTTTGCGGAACTCAATCAAGTGCGGCACTTTGTAAGCGGTAAGTGTTTCTTTGGCAAATTTACGCACTTGTTCAATAGTGAGTTGTTCATTCGCAGTGACTATAAATGCTTTTACTGTTTCGCTGCCATCGCCATCAGGCACACCAACAACTGCAACTTCAACAATATCCGGGTGACCGCTTAATGCATCTTCTACTTCATTGGGGAAAACTTTAAACCCGCTTACGTTAATCATGTCCTTTTTACGATCAACAATTTTGATATAGCCATCGGATTGGATGATTGCTATATCGCCAGTTTTAAAAAATCCTTCGGCATCCATCACCTCTGCAGTTGCATCGGGGCGCTGCCAGTAACCTTTCATCACTTGCGGACCTTGCACGCAAAGCTCTCCCGTCTCCCCCGTTGCCAAACGGTTTCCAGCATCATCAATGACCTTGCAGTTAGTATCAATTAAAGGCACACCTACAGTGCCGTACTGCACATTGGCGAGCGGATTATTGGAGACGACAGGTGAAGTTTCCGTCAGACCATAGCCTTCACTAATAGGGGCTTTGGTCAACTCGATCCAATTTTTGGTGGTTTCTGCTGTAAGCGCCATACCACCAGAACAGGTGAGGCGCAGATGACTAAAATCCAGATGTTGGAAGTCAGGGTTGCGCAGCAATGCGTTGAACAAGGTATTGAGGCCAACAAAAAATGTGAAGGGTTTTCCCTGCAAGGTTTTAACAAAACCGGGAATATCGCGTGGATTAGGAATTAATAAGCTGTGATTACCCAGCGCCAACGCCGAAGTGCAATGAATAGTAAACGAATAGATGTGGTAGAGCGGCAGTGGAGCAACATACAGTTCTTGGCCTGAGCGAAAAACATCTTTCATTCGCTCATTGAGTTGCGCCATATTCGCCACCAGATTTCGATGGGTCAACATAGCACCTTTTGCTACACCGGTAGTACCACCGGTGTATTGCAACACGGCAACATCATCAGGCGTTTGTATTACCGGCTGCCAAGGTTTACTGTCCAGCGACAGAGCTTTGTTGAATTCAATTTGCTGTGAAAATTCGAAAGGTGGTACCATTTTTTTCAGGTGCTTCACCGCAAAATTTAACAGTATGCGTTTGAGCGGTGAATGCAAATCGGCAAGCTCCGTAACGATAACCTGTTCGACAGAGGTTTCCTTGATAATCGCCGCCGCATTTTTTGCGATATTCGCCAAAACAACCAACGCTTTTGCGCCCGAGTCATTGAGTTGGTGTTTTATTTCGTGCGCGGTATAAAGTGGATTTGTATTAACAACAACCATACCAGCACGCAACGCGCCAAAAATCACGACTGGATACTGCAGAATATTGGGCAATTGCACCGCAATTCTATCGCCTGGTTTTAATGCTGTATGCTGCTGTAAATAAGCAGCAAAACGACCTGACAATCGATCCAGATCAGCATAGGTTAACGTGCGATCCATACACGTGAACGCATTTTTGTCAGCGAATTTTTTACAGGATTCAGAAAAAACCTCAGCAAGGGTTCTGTTGTAATTCAGTGACATTCGACATTCTCCACTTTTGTTATTTTTCAACATTAAAAATCAGCGCTGGCCAAGCTCATTAAATTGTCTGCGCCAGACTCCATCGATTTAACCAGACTGATGGTACGCGGCAATATGCGTGCAAAGTAAAATTCTGCAGCCGCAAGCTTGGCGCGATAAAAACCGGGATCGGCCACGGGCGATGCTAATTGTTGCAGCGCTGTTCTTTGCGCTTTGAGCCATAAAAAAGCCAACACAAGATAGCCCGAATACATTAGATAATCCACCGCAGCTGCACCAATTTCGTCTGGGTTATGTTGCGCCTGACGAGCTATATTCATGCTCAATTGCTGCCATTCCTGACTGAGTGTAGCCAATTGTGCAGCATGCGCCGTCAGTTGCTCATTGTCGTCACACATGTGACACAACTGCGATATTTCATCCAGCAGTGGCTCCAGCGTTTTGCCACCCGAACCCAGTACCTTGCGCCCTAACAAATCCAGCGACTGAATACCGGTCGTGCCCTCATACAAGGTGGCAATGCGGCAGTCGCGCAGATTTTGCTCCAATCCCCAGTCGCGGATATAACCGTGCCCGCCAAGACACTGAAGAGCGAGATTCGCCGATTCAAAGCCCGCCTCGGTACTAAAGGCTTTAACAATAGGGGTGAGCAAACTGAGCAGATCGGTCGCCTGTTGGCACTCATCAGAGTTTGTAGAATGTTGGCTCACATCCATTTTGATATTGGCGTAGTAGCTCAACATCCGAATCCCTTCCACCAGCGACTTTTGTGTGAGCAACATACGGCGGATATCGGGATGAACAATGATCGGATCCGCCGGGCCTGCGATATTTTTTACCCCGGTCAAGGAGCGCATCTGCAATCGCTCACGGGCGTACAAGCGTGATTGTTGATAACCCAGCTCCGCGTGGGCAAGCCCCTGTAAGCCCGAACCGACACGTGCAAGGTTCATAAAGGTGAACATATGATTCAGTCCTTTATTCACCTCGCCCAATAACCACCCTTTTGCGCCCTCAAATTGCAACACACAAGTCGCGTTGCCATGTATGCCCATCTTGGCTTCAAGGGCTGTACAGGTCACGCCGTTGGCTGCAGCGAGTGCGCCATCTTCTTTTACCAAGATTTTGGGGACAACAAAAAGAGAGATACCTTTCGTCCCAGCCGGTGCGTCCGGCAGGCGCGCGAGCACTATATGGACGATATTTTCAGCGAGGTCATGATCTCCCGAAGAGATAAAAATCTTGGTGCCGGTAATACAGTAACTGCCGTCCGGTTGCGGCTCCGCGCGGGCGCAAAGCAGCCCCAAGTCACTACCCGCTTGCGCTTCAGTTAGACACATAGTGCCCGTCCAACGGCCGGAAATTAACGCGGGCAAATACTGCTGTTTTTGCTGCTCGGTGCCGTGGGTTTCGATGGTATGCATGGCCCCTTGGGATAACCCGGCATACATTCCCCAAGCCCAATTGGGTGTACCGAGGATCTCGCTAAGGATGACGCCGAGCGACTGAGGCAAACCTTGTCCACCATACGCCACTGAACGCGATAGGGTCGGCCAGCCCGCATCACAGTAATGTTGATACGCCGCTTTAAAACCAATCGGGGTAATCACCTTTCCATCAACTAATTTACACCCTTGTTGATCGCCAACCGGACCAAGCGGCGCCAACACGCCTTCCGCAAAACGTGCCGCTTCAACAAAAAAAGCACTGGTCAACTCACGATCCAAAGCGGCATGGCCTATCGCACGGCAGTGGCTTGTGTAATCAAATAACTCGAAGAGGGTAAAATCTATATCGCGCAAGGGCGTTTGATAATTGTTCATCCTTAAGCACCCAGGCAAAAGCCCGCTAAAAAATAGGAGGCGGCAGACGCAAGGGTTAGCCACCGGTGGTTGATACTCTAATTATGGTTTTACATATTGGCAGATATGACTTTTATGTCAAATAGATACGCTTTTTTACTACTTCCAGAACCGAAAGTTATGAACCCTGCAGCTCAACATGGGGCTCGTGCTAGCAAGCGCAATAATTGGGCTGTTACGGCAGCGGTAAACCCCCAAATCTCATACCCTTCATAATGATAGACGGGCACACTAAATACGCGGCCACCGCGCTCAAATTTATCTTCACGCACCTGAATGCCTTCATTAAAAGCCATCAGAGGAACACTGAAAACACTATCGAGCTCATGGGGAGAAGGGAGCAGAGGAGCGCTCGAATTAAAGCTGGCAACAAAGGGAGTGACGGGAGTTCCCGCACGAGTATGAGATTGGGGCAACCGCCCCAGCAGCTGTATTTCTGTTGCAGGTAAACCTATTTCTTCATGGGTTTCGCGCTGGGCAGTGGTAAATAAATCGGCATCGCCAGACTCCCACATTCCACCAGGAAAACACACCTCGCCCGGATGTTGGCGCAAATGCGCAGCGCGTTTGGTATAGAGAACAGCAGGGTTATCACCGCGACTAATCAAAACCAGTACGGCAGCTTGTGGCTGCACAACAAGATCCAGGGGATCATGAATAAGGTGTTGCGAGAGCGCATTGAACAGCGAATGACTCAAACTATCGCGCCCCCAAATCAGTCAAGCGCCAAACATCAAACGCAGGCTCTTCATAGGGATGAGATGCACGCAACGCAGAAATGGCTGCAACAATCAGCTCATCAGCACAGACCATTTCAACGCGGTATTCAGGCAAGATTTCTAATTGATCTTGCACACCGATAAAAGGGGCAGAACCAGCGAGCGGGCGAAACTGGCCCTGCCCTAATACTTGCCAACAACACTGTTCATACTGACCAATGCGACCGGCACCCGCTTTAAAAACAGCAGTTTTTACAAGATCGAGATGTGACTCGGGGACAAAGAATACTAACTTGTACATCTGCCCTTCCCCCCATCATCTTAATCAAATGATTTAAATTACGCGCACTGCAATCACATGCTCAACTTTGGTGAGTGCATCCACTACAGCCGCTGACGGTGCATGCTCAACATCGATAATATTGTAAGCCACATCACCACGACTTTTGTTGACCATATCCACCACATTGACCTTGTGGTCGGCCAACACTGATAACACATGCCCCAATACACCGGACACGTTTTCGTTTGAAAAAGTGATGCGTGAGCCAATCGCGGGAGAACGATCCATTGATACAGCTGGAAAGTTAACGGAGTTTTTAATATTGCCGTTTTCCAGATAATCTACCAATTGATCTGCCGCCATAATCGCGCAATTTTCTTCAGCTTCTTCGGTGCTAGCGCCTATGTGTGGCATGGCGTAAACATCTTTGCGATTGAGCAAAATCGGCTCCGGGAAATCACAAATGTATTTACCCAGATGACCGGCATCCAAACTTTCAACCACAGCGTGCGCATCAACAATGGCTTCGCGTGCAAAGTTCAGTAAGGTTGCGCCCTTTTTAGTGATTTTGAGGGTGTCGGCATTGATCAAATTTTTCGTAGCGGGAATCGCAGGTACATGCAGGGTAATGTAATCCGAACGCGCCAATAACGACTGCAAGTTCTCCATGCGCCCAACCTGGCTCGGCAAACGCCATGCAGCTTCAACTGATAAGGCTGGATCGAAACCTACCACATTCATTCCCAGTGCCAGCGCTGCATCAGCAATCAATGAACCAATTGCACCCAAGCCAACAATACCCAAGGTTTTACCTTGCAATTCAAAACCGGCAAAGTTGGACTTTTCCTTCTCTAACAATTTTGACATCTCTTCAGCATCGGTCATATGCGTTAAAGTACTTACATATTCCATCCCCGACAGTATGCCGCGCGAGCCGAGTAACATACCTGCAAGCACCAATTCTTTTACCGCATTCGCATTTGCACCAGGTGAGTTAAATACCACAATACCTTTTTTGGTGTATTCATCGACTGGCACATTGTTGGTGCCAGCACCAGCGCGCGCTACTGCTTTTACACTTTCCGGCAATGCTTCACCGTGCAATTTATGGCTTCGCAAAATGTAAGCATCTGGCTGCCCAATATCACTCGCAACTTCATATTTTTCACGCGAAAAACGATTCAAACCTTTAACAGAAATGGCGTTGTATGTTTTTATTTTGAACATGTTATTTAATCCTCTGTGCACTAACAAAAAAGGCCGTGTATAAACACGGCCCCACAAAAAATATCAATCAGGTTAAGTTGCCGTGGCCTGCTCGTAAGCCCAGGTCAACCAAGGCAACAGAGCTTCGAGATCAACTGCATCCACAGTCGCCCCGCACCAAATACGCAGACCGGGCGGAGCATCGCGGTATGCGCCTATATCAAAAGCAACCACTTCTTTATCCAATAGTTTGATCATGGCTTTCACCTGATCAGGTGTCGCTTTCAGCGTGAAGCACACGCTGGTATTGGAAAGCGTTTCAGGCGTCTGTGCGAGAAAATCAATCCAGTCATTGGCCGCAACAAATTTTTTCAAGACGTCCAAATTCGCATTAGAGCGAGCGATAGTCTCTTTTACACCGCCGATTGCGCGCACCCAGTCGAGCGCATCCAAATAGTCGGCTACCGCCAACATAGATGGCGTATTGATTGTGTCGCCTTTAAAAATACCTTCAACTACTTTGCCACCGCTGGTCATGCGGAACAGTTTCGGCATAGGCCAGGAAGGTTTGTAGGTTTCCAAGCGCTCAACCGCGCGCGGGCTGAGAATCAACATACCGTGGGCACCTTCGCCGCCCAATACTTTCTGCCAGCTGTAAGTGATCACATCCAGCTTTTCCCATGGCATATCCATCGCGAACACAGCGGAGGTAGCATCACAAATAGTCAGACCTTTGCGATCAGACGGGATCCAGTCCCCATTGGGTACTTTCACACCTGAGGTAGTACCATTCCAAGTGAAGATCACATCGTTATCAAAATTCACTTTAGCTAAATCAGGTAGCAAACCGTAATCCGCTTCGTGTGCATTAACGTTTAACTTGAGTTCTTTGGTTGCATCGCTCAACCAGCCCTTACCAAAAGACTCCCACTGCAGGATATCCACACCGCGCTCGCCTAATAGCGACCACATGGCCATCTCTACTGCACCGGTATCCGAGCCTGGCACCACACCAACGCGATAGCCTTCCGGCAAACCAAGCAGCTCAGCGGTATCTTCACAGGCGCGTTGCAATGCGGCTTTACCAATAGTGGAACGATGTGAACGACCCAAGGTAGAAATATCTAACTGATCCAAGCTGTAGCCGGGGCGCTTGCTGCAAGGGCCAGATGAAAAATTGGGATTGCGGGGTTTTACTGCTGGCTTCATGGTAATCCTCTAGCTGACAGAAACAGCACATCCGACGCAGGGCTAATCAGGCGTGCCAAACTGGGCTCATCCTCCGCGAACAGAGAGCAAACCCGGAAAATTCGGGGTGCCGATTATGCCAGCTACGCACCAAATAACCTAGCCAGCCGATTATGAATAGCCCGTAAAAAACGAAGAGAGGAATGATAGACAAAAAAAAAGCCTTCTGGAGTCCAGAAGGCACAGGGAGACGTCGATGCATCAACCAGACATCGACGGTGAGAGACTATTAACCACCTACTTCAAACCAGACTGCACACTCGTTTGACTAAGCGGATCAAGTGCGGACAATATACCCCCCAAATGACAGCGCTGTCAAATATTTTAATTAATACTGAAAAAGAAAGGGGGGATGACGAAACAAAGGTGGGAAACGGTGTTAATGCAGTAAATATTAAAATATCTAGCAGTATTTAAAAGCCCACTAATATTAAAATTCATCATTTAGCGATATTTTGAACTTTTTAACCTATCACGCCATTCGATAAGGAATTTAACATGCACATCACCACCATCATCTTTTTTGCATTACTCGCTTTTTTTACCTGGCGAGGCTATCAGAAAGGATTTATCGGCTCGATTACCCGAGTACTTGGCTGGATTGTCGCCTACCCCGCAGCGATTGTGTTCACCAAACCTGTTGCAAAACTCATAATGCAACACACATCGCTGGATGGATTAATTGTTTATTTCATCGCGGGCAGCGCCATTTTTTTGCTGGTGAGTTTTTTAGTAAGCTTGCTACTAAACTTACTCGCCAAATTGATTCCTGAAACAGATGCCACCCAAGTCGGCTCCAGAATTGGTGGCGCAAGCGTGGGCGTTTTGATGGGAGCATTGGTCGGATTACTGGTGGTCTACGCAATCGGTTTAGTGCTAACGCCTAAACCACAGCCACTGCAACAAGAGTCGCTTGATGATATATCCCAAATAGATAATTCAGTAATCACAAATGACACCAATCGTCCACCGGCAACCAGCGTTCCGCATGTGCGTGACCTTGCAAAAAGTAATGATTCATTTATTGAAGCCAGCGCAAAAAAACTAATGGGTAATGCTGCAGCAACTGCAGTGGATTTAGCGTTGGATGATAAAACCACTACGCAAATCACCAAAGCGTTTGTGGAAAATCCACAGAGCATGCTCACCCATGTGCAGCAAGTCGCTAATGACGGGCAAATGAAAGAGTTAATGGCGGATGAAAAAATCCAGTCCATTCTCACCACTGGTGATACCAATGCGTTGTTGCGCGATCCAGGTTTTCAAGAATTAATGAACAACCCGAGCGTGCAGGCGCTTATGTCGCAATCCGATGTGAAAAGTGAAGCCGGTGCACAGGCAGCGGCAGAAAAAATGGTGCAAGCATGGAGCCGAGTGCAAACCATCAAGCATGACCCACGTGTTATTGCGATTATTAGCGACCCGGAATTTCAGCAACAAATGAATTCATCCAACAAATTGCCGCTAATGATGAATCCGAAATTAAACCAATTGACTGAAATCATTTTTAGCAGCGAGACTACGCCCGCTAATGGAATGGGAACTTATCAAGTACGGGATATTAACGAGGTAAACACAGGTGCTAATACAGTACCAGCAACGAATAATTCTGCCGACGATGCAAAACCGGCAAAGACTATTTACCGCTGGACTGATGATAACGGGCAAGTTCATTATTCCGACAAACCCATCAAGACCAAATAAAGTTGCAGTCGTCATACCCGCGGAAGCGGGTATCCATAATATAATTTTTTATTACAATCAGGACGTCCGCCACACAAGAGTGGCAGAAAGGTATTAATAAACCGAAGGCTCGCCTTCGGGGCGAGTTTTAAAACGCGGCTGAGCCCAGAAATATTGGCTAGGGCATTTTAAAATTTCCTTCTCCATAAATTCATTTACGCGGCGTGCATCAGCAATATCATCACCGGTTGGATAATTTTCAAACGGTGGATGAATAGTGACTGCGTAGCCACTACCATCATCCAAGCGGCGCTGGGTAAAAGGAATTATTTTAGCGCGGCCCATTCGAGCAAATTGCCCTGTCGCTGTAACGGTTGCCGTTGGTACCCCGAAAAACGGTACAAACACCGACATTTTTTCCCCCAAATCCCGATCAGGTGCGTACCAAATCATACGGCCTTTGCGAAGCTGGCTCACCATAGCACGCACATTGTCACGGCTAAATGCCATGCCGCCTTTGCAATAAGCTTCGCGTCGTGTTTTTTGTAAGTAGTCGTACACTGCATTGGCGTGAGGGCGATACATACCATCGTAATTCACATATTGGCCGAGCATGGCGCTGCCAATATCCAGAGTTGTGAAATGCAAACTCAACAGCAGTGCACCCTGCCCTTCAGCACGCGCCTGCTCAACATGCTCAACACCGGTGATGGTAAATAATTTGCGCAGCCGTGACTTTGGCCAAAACCACGCGATGCCGGTTTCAAACACTGCCATCGCAGTTGAAAATAATGTTTCCCGCAACAATATTTCGCGCTCGGTTTCGCTCAAATCAGGAAAGCACAAACGCAAATTGGTTTGCGCTTGATGCAAGCGCTTTTTATTCTTGCGCAGCAGAGGGCTGAGCCCGCGCGCCATCGCCAACTGCATGCGATAAGGCAATTGTGCGACTAAAAACCAAACGCCTACGCCCAACCACGTGAACCAGTGACGGGGAGCTAACAACGCGCGCGAAAAATGAGTTGAGGCCATAACATTTAAAGATATGTGGGGCAGGTAAACCCTGCAATGAAAAAGATACGAATTCACAAATTATAACGTTTCAATCTCCGAGCACCTAACAGAAGCCCCCTAAAGGCAGACCACTTCTGTAGGCGCTTGGCATAGATTCAACAAATAATCGGAGAATTAAAAATTGTAGGCCAAATTCACAAAGGTAGTGGTATCAGTTCTTTCTTTACCGGGTGCCACATCGCTATCGTTGGCAATGGCAAAACCAACTTTCATTTTCATACTGCCATTGATGGAAGTTGCCAGTGACGTTTCACTCTGGGTACGAGTGTTATCTGAACCTGATTCCACACTAATTGTTTGTTTAAATTCTGCATTGCTGGTTATTTTCCATTCCAACGCAGTTGCAGCACGCAGCATCGCACCGCTTTCTTTGGTAATGCTATCGGGGATACTATCGTCATCGCGCCCGATCACTTTTTCCCCTTCGAAATAACCAGGACCCGCTTCCACAAACCAGTTGAGTGTAGAACCGGAATAGAGCCAATCACCATAACCTAACGCGACTGTGGTGTACGTGCTATAAGCGCCGAATTTGTCATCAGTGTAAGAACCAAATCCAAACAAATAAGATTTCTCAACGCCTAATAAATAAGCAAATTTGGCAGAGCCAAAATATTTTTCAGCCGTTTTTTCTTTGCTGGTGGTTTCATCGTCTTGTTCAACTTCGTCTTCTTTGAAAAGCGAGTTGAAGACGTATTGATTTTCCCATTTTTCCAGATTTTGCTTGGCATCTACTTTGAATTGCAGGCTAGTGGTTTCGGTGTTACCTGAAGTGGCGATTGCACCTATATCTACCTCTACATCCCAAGGGCGTTTTTGGTCATCAGCAGCAAAAACATTAGCGGCAAAAGAAGTGATAGTAAGTGCAGCAAGAACATGGGGGAGCGTCAATTTAAACATGGTGAAGACCTGATACCTCAAGTTAGGAAGGGTGAACCTTAACATAGAAATGCCAAGTGCCAAATGAAAACGACCGGCACAAGGGCCGGTCGTCAACATGAGAGAGGGGAATGAATTAGTCGCGCAATAAGCAATTAAGCTCATCCACAACTTCGGCCCAATCAGAGTGCTCTTGACGAGCTTCACGCAGGAATGCCGCTTGTTCGGCAGTCCAGAAGGGGGCGCTAGCCAAAGGCTCGGCTTGCGGGAGCGGGTTATGCTTTTGAATAAAAGCATCAATCGCAGCGGGAGAGTTGGGTAGACCTAATTTGGCAAAAAGATCACTCAGCGTGTAGAACATGCGGCCCTCCTATCATTGTGTACGGACTTGTTTCGTCATTGAAAATAAGTTCCGCGACTAGGATACCGTTTAGCACGCTGACTTTCCTAGCTTAATTTACCCCGGTCGACTTCATTGACTTGATCAAATCGTCTTTACGCTGCCAGAGTTGATTAACCCACCGCTGAAAACCGGCGCGAAATTCAGCGTCTTC
>DQHS01000153.1:17138-23276 GCA_003524365.1 Cellvibrio sp.
CCTTCGAGAAAATTAATAATCGTAACCGGGTTGTAACGAAATTTTTCGCAAGCCTTGCGGGTTTGCTCTATATCCTTACCTTGCAATGACGGGTCGCGCGCAATTTGTTCTTTAGTGTGGCGGCGCATAAAGGGGAACTCCAATGCCCACCAGGCCAAACCGAGCAAGGGTACCCAAATCAAAGATTGTTTTAGAAAAAATTTCAGGTAGGGAATGCGCCCGTTGAAAATTCGCAGCAATAATAAAATATCCACCCAGGATTGATGATTCGCCACCATCATGTACCACTCCTGTTTACTCAAATTTTCCAATCCTTCAATTTTTAACTGAGTAGGCAGTAACCATTGTTGATGACGCGCGTTCGCATCCATCCACAAACTCGCCAACCAATCCAACCAGCGATTACATAAGGCCTGCCAACGGGCAAAAGGTAAGCCTACCTTTAATAAAGCTAACATCAGTATCGGCAGAATGACGGCGCAGGTCAGCAAGACAAACAAGAGGGTGATAACAACACCCAGAAGATGACGGAACATAGACATAAATAACTTCTACCAAAAGATATAATCGGTGCAGAGTGAACCCGGTGCAAATACACCGGTCAATAGCCTAGACCATTTTTGTCTATCATCGATCATAGTTCAATAATGTGGTTTAGTAATATGGTTCAACAACGTGGTTCAACCACATGAATATTTTTGAAGGAATACCATCATGAAGAGTTCACTAAAATCCTTTTGGCGAGACAACCGTTCGCTGTTCTTATTTTTAGCGCTGATGTTTTGTTTTCGCAGCGCCATCGCCGATTGGAATGATGTACCCAGCGGCTCAATGAAACCCACTCTGATTGAAGGCGACCGCATTGGCCTGAACAAAATGGCCTACGATCTACGCATCCCCTTCACCCATATTTCACTGTGCAAAATAGCCGATCCAGCACGCGGCGACATTGCCGTATTTGATTCCAAAGCCGCCGATAAACGTTTGGTTAAACGTGTCATTGGCGTACCCGGCGATACGGTTGCTATGCAAGACAACCGTCTTTATATCAACGGTAAAGCAATTACCTATACAGCGGCAGCCGGTGGTGATTGGTTGGAACAACTACCAGGCAAAAACCACATAGTTCGCATTGATCCAAACGCTAAAACCTACGCAAATTTTAACCCAGTCACCGTTCCTGCAGACCACTACTTAATGCTCGGTGACAACCGCGATAACAGTGCCGATTCGCGCGTGATCGGTTTTGTACCGCGCAGCGAGTTTGTCGGCCGCTCACGCAGCGTCGTCATGTCGCTCGATTATGAAGATTATTTGTTACCGCGCGCCGAACGGTTTTTTCATAGGCTCGAATAACCACTAAATAAACTGAATTAATAAGTGCGCGCCCATCGCAAAAAATACTTACCGTAAAAACCTACCGTAAAAAATAGGCGCGCACATCCAACCAGTTATCCACCCTTACCTCTCCAGCTTCCGTCATGTTGTGCGGCGCTGAAAACAAAATCCCCTGGCCTACAAATCCCTCGAAATGACGCGAACTGTCATCGATTAAATAATCCGCTTGCACCACATTCTTCTTGCCGCAAAAAATAAAATTCATCGGCGATAAAAACGGCAAGTGTTTCACCAGCCACTCNNAAGATGCGCCTCGGGAACCTTGTGATAAATTTTAGCTGCGTATAAATCTTCTTTGGTGAGGTTTTGTTGGAACTCGGTGTTGTACCAATCGAGGTGACGAGCCAGGGTGTCGCAGATGGTTTCGTCCATATCAATCGCAATACGTTTGCGCATTTGTGCTCCCAATAAAAGTTTAAAAGTCGATAAAAAAATCCCCCGCAGAAGCGAGGGATTCTTTATACGGGTTTAGAAGTTTGTCTGCACCAGCGGTGAGGTTTCCGCATCGTAGTCGACGCCGTTCAAACCGAAGCCGAACAAGCGCAGGAATTCGGTTTTGTATCCTGCAAAATCCGTTAACTCAAACAGGTTTTCTTCAGTTACCTGTTCCCAAATGGCTTCCACTTTGGTTTGCACTGAGGGATTCAATTCCAGCTCGTCTACACGGTAGCGACCAGCATCGTCCAAACGCGGAGTGGCAGAGTACAAACACTCTTTAAACAAACGTTGAATTTGTTCGATACAGCCTTCGTGAGTGCCCTGCTCTTTCATGACCTTGAACAGGATCGCCAAATACAACGGCATTACCGGAATTGCAGAGCTCGCCTGAGTTACAACGGCTTTCAGTACAGCAACACGCGCTTTACCACCGTGTTTTGCGCTCAGGGTTTTTGCCGCACGATCCAAATCTTCTTTGGCTTTACCGATAGTCGCTTTGCCATAGATTGGCCAAGTCAACTTGTCGCCGAGGTAGGTGTAAGCAACCGTTTGGAAATTGTCGGCAAGCAGATCAGCGCCTTTGAGGGCATCGATCCACATTTCCCAATCTTCGCCGCCCATCACTTTAACAGTGTTGGCGATCTCTTCGTCCGACGCTGGCTCAATGGTGACATCGGCAATTTTCAGCGTATCGGTATTGAGGTTTTTTGAAACGTATTGTTTGCCGATAGGCTTGAGTACCGAGTTGTAAACTTCGCCGGTTTTCGGGTCAGTGCGGCGTGGCGAGGCCAAGCTGTAAATCACCAAATCCACTTTGCCGATTGAATTCTTCAGTTCGGTAATTACCTGATCTTTCAGCGCATCCGAGAAAGCATCGCCATTAATAGTGTGTGCGTATAAACCGGCAGCTTTGGCCGCATCGTGAAATGCCGAAGTGTTGTAGTAGCCAGCGGTACCGGTTTTGGCATCGCTCGGTTCTTTTTCAAAGCAGACGCCCAAGGTATCGGCACCACCACCGAACGCGGCAGTAATACGTGAAGACAAACCAAAACCGGTAGAACAGCCCAACACCAATACTTTCTTGGGGGCATCGGCCACAGGTCCCTTGGCTTTAGTGAAGGCGATTTGCTCTTGAACGTTAACCGCACAACCTTGCGGATGAGCGTTGGTACAAATAAAACCGCGAACTTTAGGCTTGATAATCATGGATCTACCTTGTAATGGCTGACTAGGAAAGTTAAGAAAGTGATGCTGGCCGGGAGGCTGGCAAGCAAAGGCGGCTATTATAGTGCCTGAATCGGCGAATGTCCCCCTGCGGCGATTCAGGCTGGTTGTACACCAGAAAATCCGGCTATAGTGAAGGCGCCTTATAACAAACTGATGAAGGACTAATCCTATGCTCTATCCAATGTTCGCCATGGTAATCCTCACCTGCGCGGTAGCCATCTACCTGTTTCGTCTACGCGTGAGAGCGGTCAAAGCGGGCCAGGTCAGGCTCAGCCAGTTTCGCCTTAACACTGGTGAGGTGCCGGATGCCATCACCCAGGCAGCGCGCAATTACTCCAATCTGTTTGAGGTGCCGGTACTGTTTTACACCGCAGGAGCGATTGCCATGGCACTCGGCATACAGGTTCCGGCGATGATCATTACCGCCTGGATTTTTGTGTTGGCACGCATTGCCCACAGTTGGATTCACTTGACCGGCAACAATGTGATTCATCGCCTGCGGGCTTATATGCTGGGCAATATTTGTGTACTGGTGATCTGGGGGATATTGGTCGCCAGTTATGCAACTCGCTAAATACACAATGGCGCGAAAAATCGCCCTGTATGTACTAGCGCACTGAAAACACAACGCCAAGAGACTATTCTGGTTGTGTTAATCAACAGAGGTAGATGTTATGAACAAACAAATTGCAACGTTATTGATGAGTTTTGGCTTGTTGGCAGGCCTGCCGGCGCAGGCAGACGACTTGGGCATCAACGTAGTGCTGGAAAGTGAAGTAGCGCCTGGCGTCTACGGTCGTGTCGAGTTAGGCAATGGTTCACGCCCGGAAGTTTACTATCCGCAACCTGTCGTCATCGTCAAAGACTCCAGCTATTCCAAATACAAACCCGTCCATCTTCATGTGCCGCCTGGTCACGCGAAGAACTGGGGCAAACATTGCCACAAATATCACGCGTGTGAACGGCCGGTATATTTTATTAGATCGGTCGAGTACGAAGAGAGCTACCAACGCGAACATGACCACGACCACAAAAAATCGAAAGGAAAAGAAAAAGGCAAAAAGCACGATAAGCACTAAAATTAGAACTCCCTGCCAACAACGCTGACAGGGAGTTTTGCTTTCTACAGACGACAGAGTTCATTCCTCAGATAAATCCGCTATTTAAACCAATCCGTACCACAAACTCCGTCCTCAAAATGAACCAAAATTATCCACCAATCCGCGCAAGACCCAGGATAAAGGTGGTCAACCGTGACCCTATTGCCCAGATGGGCGCATTTAATGGCGCCAGTACAAACAAGTTAATTCTCCAGAGAATACTTATAGCTACCTTTCTTTACACTCACCCAAGCTTGCCTGCAGGGCTTTTCAGGTAAAATGCGCGCCTCCAATTCGGCCTGTATTCACCACGATATTCATCACAATCCCAGGATAAAAAATGATAACCCACGAACCCAATCCGCTTTACGTCGCTAATCCTGATCGTTACAAGACCATGAAATTCCAACGCTGTGGCAAAAGCGGGCTACGTTTACCACGCTTGTCATTGGGTTTGTGGCAGAACTTTGGCGCAGTAGATTCACAAGCTAACGCTCGTGCGATGCTGCAACGCGCATTTGATTTGGGTATCACTCACTTTGACCTAGCCAATAACTACGGCCCTAATTTTGGTTCAGCGGAATCTACCTTCGGCGCTATTTTCAAGCAGGATTTTGCGCACTACCGCGATGAATTAATTATCTCCAGCAAAGCGGGCTACGATATGTGGCCAGGCCCTTACGGCATCGGCGGTTCACGTAAATATTTGGTGAGCAGTTGCGACCAAAGTTTGAAGCGTACCGGCCTCGATTATTTCGATATTTTTTATCACCACTGTATGGACCCGGAAACGCCGCTGGAAGAAACCATGCAAGCGCTGGATTTTATCGTCCGCTCTGGCCGCGCACTCTATGTTGGTATTTCCAATTACCAACCGGCGCAAACCAAAGAAGCCGTGCGTATTCTGCGTGAATTGGGCACACCACTGTTGATCCATCAACCGCGCTACAACATGTTTGATCGCTGGATTGAGAATGGTTTGACCGATGTATTGAAAGAAGAAGGTGTGGGTTCGATTGTATTCTCGCCACTCGCACAAGGTGTACTGACCAACAAATACCTGAACGGTATTCCAGAAGGCTCACGTGCTGCACGCAGCGAACAAATTTATCTGGGCGATAAAGACATCACCCCGGAAAAAATTCAAAAGGTGCAAGCGCTGAATAAAATTGCAGAATCGCGCGGCCAATCACTGGCGCAAATGGCGATTGCCTGGACATTGCATAACGATGCGGTTACCACCTGCCTGATAGGCGCCAGCCGTCCCGCGCAAATCGATGACTCAGTTGCTGCATTAAACAACTTGAACTTTAGTGCAGACGAATTGGCAAAAATCGAAGCCATTTTGAAATAAACCATGTGTAGGTTGGGTTAGAAGCGAGTACAACGAGCTTCGTAACCCAACAGCTACCACCGCATACCAAAGGTTGGGTACGAGGCACTGCAAATAAATTACTGCATGGATGGCGCATTAACAGAATTGAAAACCACCTGCTTTTTGTAGGGAAAAACAGTGCGGTACTTTTGAATAAATTCGTCATTAAATTTCTTCATGCGTTTGGATATCAACACGTTACCGGACGAAAAAGTCGAGGTGCAAATCTCGTTATCTTTTTTGCAAAGTCCCTCAACTTGAATTGGTGAGGCAAAAAAATACGGCGCAAAGTGCTTTTCAAACTTATCCATATCGGCTGGTGTTAGCAGCAATTGTTCATCATCAACGGTCGCATCGACCATTAGAAACGCTTGGCTGGAGTCCCTGACAACGGGACCACCATTCACCTTCACACTGGCCAAATCGATATTGAGTACGCGCTTGCGTTTAAAATAAGACACTACAAAGCGTCCTTCTGTCTGCTTGCCCTGCTCCTGATATGTAAAACCATACCAATCCGTTTTGCTAGTTTTAACAATATCCAACTTCGCACCACCCGCTTCTGCTGCCCAACTTCCATCCAACTGCTCCATAGACGCC
>DQHS01000153.1:23292-24808 GCA_003524365.1 Cellvibrio sp.
GGATAGGATTTGCGGGAAATGTAAACTTGCAACCACTCCATCGGAAGTATTGCGTAGCTCAAGCCCACCGTTGTGTAAAACAACAACTTCCTGAACAAAATTCAATCCCAAGCCAGTACTCTTCTTACCCGTTGCAGGGCGAGGTAAAGAGAAAAACCGTTCAGTTAAACGCGCAAATGCGAAATCAGGAATAGGATCACCCTGATTGGTAATGGATATTATCAGCCGATCATTTTCTTTAGCTGTGCGCANNCCGTTCACTATCGCATCAGAAATGTAATCTTTTTTAATCTCTAGCTGTTGCTGTGTGATACGCGCCATTTGGCTATCAAGTAATTCATCCAATAGCATATTGAGATCAATTGGTTTGGGATCATGCAGGGTTTGCTGTTGCTCGACCAATGCTAAATTTAACAGGCGTTCAATAAGCTGCTGCAAGCGCAAGCTTTCACTGTCGATATTATGAATAAACCGCTGCCGCTGCTCGTCGCTTTCCGGTGTTTGCAGTAGTGGTGACTGCAATAACTCTGTGGCAGCGCGAATGCCGGCAAGTGGGCTTTTTAATTCATGCGCGAGTGTCTGCACATAACGCTCGATGTAGGCTTTCCCATCCAATTCCGTGCGCATGGATTCGAGTGCCTGCGCAAGTTGACGCAACTCACCACTGGCTATTTTGCTTTCAGGAATTATCGCGCGTTCACCCTGGCTGACATTTACCGCGTATTCACGCAATTTGCGTAACTCGCGGCTCAACCACCAGGAAAAAATTGCCCCGCTCAATAACCCGAGCAAAATTAATCCGCCACCCAGAATACCCAAGCGGCGCTGGGTGCGATCAATAAACGGCTGCACACTGCGATTGGGTTTGGCAACCGATACCACACCGATAATCTCATCGCCATTCTTGATCGGCGCCGCCACGTACATAATGCTGGAGCTTTCATCGCCCGCTATTTCATGGGATGAGCGTGCGCCGTATTTCCCTTGCAACGTCAGGTATACATCGTTCCACCGCGAGTAATTTTGCCCTACGGCGATATTTTTTGAATCGAGCAATACAATCCCATTTTTGTCGGTGACGTAAATCCGGTGATTGACGGCAAATTTACTGACTCCCCAAATACTGGCATTGGGTGTNNACGGTGCGCAACACAAAATAACTGCAGAGAGCAACAAAGAGCATGTAGATAATAAAAATGCGTAAGCTCAGTGACATTAATTCACTTCCGGCTGATAGCAATAACCAAAACCGCGCTGGGTTTTGATTGGATCTGCGATGGCGTTAACTGCACGCAGTTTCGCGCGCAAGGTTTTGATATGACCATCAATGCTGCGGTCATAGCCAGCATCAGCGGTTACACCAACAGCATTCAGTAACTGATCACGGCTGAATACTCGCCCCGGTTGTTCCACCAGTGTTTGCAACAGGCAAAACTCAAATCGCGTGAGTTGTAAATACTGCTGATAATATTGAATTGTTTTTCGTTCCACATCGATTACAAATTCGCGCGCTTGC
>DQHS01000272.1 GCA_003524365.1 Cellvibrio sp.
TGCGCGACTTGTTTTTCGCGGCGGCGGTCAGTTTCTTCGATTGCGCGCTGCATTGAGCCGGTAATGCGATCGGCATAGAGAATGGCTTTACCATTAATGTTACGCGCGGCGCGGCCGATGGTTTGAATGAGTGCGCGATCAGAACGTAAGAAGCCTTCTTTGTCCGCATCAAGAATCGCCACTAGCGATACCTCTGGTATATCCAAACCTTCACGCAGCAAGTTGATGCCGACCAGCACATCAAATTGGCCCAAGCGTAAATCGCGAATAATTTCTATACGCTCCACCGTATCAATATCCGAATGCAAATACCGGATACGTATGCCGTGTTCAGCAAGGTATTCAGTGAGATCTTCTGCCATGCGTTTGGTAAGCACAGTAATTAATACGCGATCACCATTTACCACGCGCAAACGAATTTCAGAGAGCACATCATCTACTTGTGTGGTCGCAGGGCGAATTTCAATTTGCGGATCAATCAAACCGGTTGGCCGCACGACTTGCTCTACCACCTGCCCCTGATTTTCACTTTCGTATTTTCCTGGCGTAGCAGAAACCATAATCATTTGGGGTGCGATGCGCTCCCACTCATCAAAACGCATCGGGCGATTATCCAATGCCGATGGCAACCGAAAACCGTATTCGACTAGCGTTTCTTTACGCGAGCGGTCGCCTTTGTACATGGCGCCGATTTGCGGAATGGTCACGTGGCTTTCGTCGATAACCAATAAAGCTTCAGGCGGTAGATAATCAAATAAGGTCGGCGGAGCTTCACCGGAGTTGCGGCCAGACAAATAGCGTGAATAGTTTTCGATGCCGTTGCAGTAACCTAATTCTTGCATCATTTCCAAATCATAACGCGTGCGCTGCTCCAAGCGTTGCGCTTCGACCAACTTGTTATTTTCGCGCAGGTATTCCAAACGCGTGCGCAACTCTTCTTTAATATTGTCAATCGCAGCCAGAATTTGTTCGCGCGGTGTTACGTAATGCGATTTCGGATAGACAGTAAAGCGCGGCACTTTTTGCAGCACTTCACCAGTGAGCGGATCGAAAATCGAAATCTGTTCAACTTCATCGTCAAACAATTCCACGCGCACCGCTTCAATATCCGAATCAGCGGGATAGATATCAATCACATCGCCGCGCACACGATAAGTCGCGCGGGAAAATTCCATATCGTTGCGTGTGTATTGCAATTCAGCGAGACGACGCAAAATTTGGCGCTGATCAATTTTGTCGCCGCGTACGATGTGCAGCAACATTTTCATATAGGCTTCAGGATCACCCAAACCATAAATCGCGGAAACGGATGCGATGATGATGGCGTCTTTGCGCTCCAACAACGCCTTGGTAGCCGACAAACGCATTTGCTCGATGTGTTCATTTACGGCGGAATCTTTTTCAATGAAAGTATCAGACGAAGGGACATAGGCTTCGGGCTGATAGTAGTCATAGTAAGAGACAAAATATTCCACCGCGTTATTGGGGAAAAATTCTTTGAATTCACCGTAGAGTTGTGCCGCCAGCGTTTTGTTATGCGCCATGATTAGCGTGGGGCGCTGCACCTGCGCGATCACGTTGGCGATGGTGAATGTCTTACCCGAACCCGTCACACCCAACAGCGTCTGGTGCGCCAGCCCTGATTCTATGCCTTGTACAAGACCTGCAATGGCGGTGGGCTGATCGCCTGCTGGCGAGAATTCACTATTTACAACAAATTGCTTGGACATAAGAACTCAATACTGAATAAAAAAGGGATTGTAACTAATCTGAAGAGAATGCCGGAGTCCATTTCAGCGATAAACTATCTTACGCATGGCAAGTCACAGTAAATACTGGCTAGACTTACAAACCACACAGCCTAATCCCCGCACCTGACAACCTGTGTCAGCAGCACGCTTATAACCCAAGGAGACCGACATGAGCGAGTTCCGTACCGAACACGACAGTATGGGCGACGTACAAGTTCCCAAAGCCGCACTCTATGGCGCGCAAACCCAACGCGCGCTCGACAACTTCGCCATCAGCAGCCTTACCCTGCCCCCGCGTTTTATCCACGCCGTAGTGCATATCAAAAAAGCCGCCGCCCTCACCAATCGCGAATTAGGTCTGTTAGATGAAGATATCGCTTGGGCGATCTGTACAGCCTGCGACAGCATAGTCGCAGGGCATTACGTGGATCAGTTCCCCGTGGATGTGTTTCAAACCGGCTCGGGTACCAGCACCAACATGAATGTGAACGAGGTGATCGCCCATATCGCCAGCGAACTGGCTGGGCAAAAAGTGCACGCCAATGACCACGTCAACATGAGCCAGAGCAGCAACGATACAATCCCCAGTGCCATCCATGTCAGTGCCGCTCTCGCACTCAAGCAGCAACTGTTTCCCGCATTGGAAGAGTTACACACCTGCTTACTCGGCAAAGGCGAAGCGCTGGCCAACGTAGTCAAAACCGGCCGCACCCATTTGATGGATGCAATGCCCGTGACATTTGGACAAGAAATTAATGGCTGGGCAAGCCAGATTGAAAGCAATTACGTGCGCTTGCAGATGGCACTGCCACAATTGCTGTGTTTGGCTCAAGGCGGCACGGCGGTGGGTACAGGCATTAATGCCCATGCTGAATTTGCCGAAAAATTTGCCGGGCATTTAAGTGAAACAACGGGCCTACTCTTTACGCCCGCAGATAATTTTTTTGCGTTGATGAGCGCGCAAGATACTTCCGTTGCCATCTCCGGCCAATTAAAAACACTCGCTGTAAGCTTGATGAAAATCGCCAACGATTTGCGTTGGATGAATTCCGGTCCACTCGCCGGTTTAGCAGAGATTAGTTTAAAACCGCTGCAACCTGGCTCATCGATTATGCCAGGCAAAGTCAATCCGGTTATTCCTGAAGCCGTAACCATGGTGTGCGCGCAAGTGATGGGGAACGATGTCAGTATCGGAATCGCAGGGCAATCCGGAAACTTTCAGTTGAACGTTATGCTGCCATTGATTGCTTACAACTTGTTGCAATCAATTGAATTGCTCAGTAATGCAAGCAACGAATTAGCTGATAAAACTATTTCCACTTTTACCGTCAATCACGCTAATCTGAAAAAAACACTCGCACAAAATCCGATTCTGGTAACCGCACTAAACCCCATTATTGGTTACGAAAAAGCCGCTGCAATTGCCAAAAAAGCCTATAAAGATGGCCGCGCGATTATCGATGTTGCATTGGAAGAAACTGATTTAAGCCGTGATGAGCTGGAACAATTACTAAACCCTGAAAAGTTAACCCGCGGCGGCTTGTAACAAGCGACTGTAACCGATTGAACGAGAAAAACACACAATGGATTTTGCCGTAGAAACACTGTTATTTTTATTTTTCGCCGCTGCCGTTGCAGGCTTTATGGATACGCTCGCTGGCGGCGGTGGTTTAATAACCATTCCCGCACTGGTTGTATCTGGCGTACCGCCACTTGCTGCCCTGGGAACCAATAAATTGCAGAGTAGTTTTGGTTCAGGAACCTCGAGCTTTTTATTATTTAAGCGTAAAAAAATTCACTGGCAAGAGCTGCGCCCCATGATGATCGCCGCTTTTCTCGGATCAGTCCTTGGCACGGTGATAGTGCAATTTATTGATGCAAAAGTGCTAGGGTTTATGATCCCACTAGTGCTGATTATCATCGCCGCCTACTTTATTACGGCGCCCTATTTAAAACTTGAATCAACTGAACCAAGAATGTCAGCCGGGCTTTATCGAAAAACAGCTGTACCTGCTATAGGCGTATACGATGGCATGTTCGGCCCCGGCACAGGATCTTTTTTAGCAGTTGCGGGAGTCAGCTTGCGCGGATTGGAATTAATCAACGCCACTGCAATTGCAAAGCCTCTCAACTTTGCCACCAATATCGCTTCATTAATTGTATTTATCTTTGCAGGTCAAATAATGTGGCTCGCTGGATTCACCATGATCATCGGCCAGATGCTCGGTGCATGGATGGGATCCCACTACCTTTTTAAAGTGAACCCTAAAGTATTGCGGATACTGATTGTTACAATTTGTTTGATCATGCTAGGGCAGTATTGGTACAAACAAGTCAACATTTAATGTATTTGCCAATAACGCCAGGAACCTTACATGAAGGACTTTACCCATCTAACCAGTCGATTAGTATTAATCCTGCTGAGCAGCACAGTTGGTGCTTGCGTAGTCACCCCTAAAAAAGTGGCAAGCTATAATGAAAAATGCATGGTCTCTACGCAAAAAGTTGTACTAACCATGGAACAAATGCAAATATTCGACGATATAGATTGCTTTAGTAAAAGCTGTAAATCAGAGCTTACAGGAGCACTACTCACTTCAACTTTAGTCGCAACCACAAGCGCAATTGTATCGGGATCTGTAGCACTGGCGGGAAACACACCATATTGGCTAGAGAGCCACGGTGAATGCCCGAATGTAAATCAACAGAAAGAAGGTTCACCAAAAACACATCAGGAAAACACGGGCGAAACCTACTTAATTAAAGAAGAAATAATAACCGCTAAATCTTGATTTTATTATTCACATCACGATTCTCAGCAATCGGACGCTCATCAATAACCGCCCTACCCGATTTTGCCATGCGGTCATACAGCACGACATGAACAGTTGCAGCGAGATTCATGCAGCCTATGGTAGGAATATAAACCACATGCTGGCAGTGATCTAACAATTCTTTTTTAATCGAACCATCTTCGGGGCCAAAAATATAATAGGCATTGTCAGGATGGACAAAATCCATTAGCGGAGTCGCGCCCTCGATCAATTCGATAGCGACCAAGGTGGCATTATCTGGAATGTCATCTAATAAATTTTCCACGCCCACCAACGCAATTTTACGGCCTGCATCTTTAGTATCTGTCGCAAATTTTTGCGCGCGCTCAAAACGCACACCGCTATAAAAAACCGTAGTGGCTTCGTAGCAGCCAGCCGCGCGCATCACCATGCCGACATTGGCAGGACTTTTTGGATTAACGAGACCTATGTGGGCGGATTTTTTATGCATAGAGAAAACCTGGCGNNTCAGGAAAGGCGATGTTTAAAATCATCGTATCCAAATTCACGGATAAGGTTTAACTCATCGGTGCGCGAATCCCAAATCGCAATAGCGGGTAAATTAATGCCATTAAACGTAGTGGTTTTTACCATGGTGTAGTGAGCCATATCGTCAAATATTATACGTTGGCCGATAGCTAAAGGCTCGCGGAAACTATAATCGCCAATCACGTCGCCCGCTAAACAGGTCATTCCACCTAATCGATAAGTTTGCGCAAACTCTTGTGGCATTCCAGCGCCGAGCACATCAGCGCGATAAGGCATTTCCAATACGTCGGGCATATGGCAAGTGGCGGACGTATCCAAAACAGCCTGCGCAATACCATTCCAGGTAATGTCTAATACTTCAGCAACTAGCACACCACTGCGCAGTGCAACCGCTTCGCCCGGTTCAAGATACACTTGCAATTGGTGACGCGATCGGAAGGATTTAATCAGCTCAATGAGCTCATCGACTTGATAATCTTCGCGGCTGATATGATGGCCACCACCGAAATTAATCCATTTAATTTGCGAAAAATATTGACCGAATTTTTCTTCCACCACCGCCAAAGTGCGTTGCAATGGNNTCAATGCCTGTTCAAATTGCGCAATAGTCACGCCCATACGTGAGCAAGGGGCGCAGGGGTCGTAAAGCGCAGTTTCGCCTTCCGAATGTTCAGGATTTATACGAATACCAAATTGTAATTCGGGGCGTTTTTGCTGTGCACTTAAAGCAAGCGATTTGAAGCGCGACCACTGGGAAAATGAATTGAATAACACATGATCAGCAACTTTTAGAATCTCGATAAGATCGGATTCCTTATAAGCCGCTGAATAACAATGAACCTCATCACCGAATTCTTCACGCCCTAATCGCGCCTCATGCAACCCGCTTGCACAAACGCCCGAGAGATATTGGCGAAATAAAGGCGCAAGACTCCAGCAAGAAAATGCTTTAAGTGCGCCCAGGACTTTCGCCCCACTTTCGCATTGGACACGATTGAGAATTTTTAAATTATCTTCTATCGCCGCTTTATCAATTACAAAACAAGGCGATGGAACCGAAGCAGGATTAAAGTGCGTGAAATATTCGCGTTTTTGCATCACTCAGCCTTCAATCGCGCTGGGATCGACCTCAACAACTTGCCAAGGTAAACCGTATTTATTCAGGTCTTCCATAAATGGATCTGGATCATATTGCTCCATATTCCACACGCCCGGTTTCTTCCATTTACCTTCCAGAATCATTTTTGCCCCAATCATTGCTGGTACGCCTGTGGTGTAAGAAATCGCCTGGGATTTTACCTCGCGGTAACACTCTTGATGATCACACACGTTGTACACAAACATCGCAACCGGCTTGCCATCTTTAACACCCTGCGCAAAACAACCTATGCAGGTTTTACCTTTGGTTAATGGGCCGAGGCTCGCTGGATCAGGCAACAGCGCCTTTAAAAATTGCAGCGGGACTATTTCACGCCCTTCAAACATCACTGGCTCAATGCCAGTCATGCCGACATTACCCAAAACTTCGAGATGCTTTAAATAATTGTCAGAGAAAGTCATCCAGAAACGCGCACGTTTAATTTCTGGAAAATATTTCACCAGCGACTCAAGCTCTTCGTGGTACATCATGTAGATTTTTTTGGGGCCGATTTCAGCAGGAAAATCAAACACCTGATTTATTGACAGCGGTGGAGTATCTACCCAAGCTCCATTTTCCCAGTAGCGGCCATTAGCGGTCACTTCGCGGATATTGATTTCCGGATTAAAGTTGGTCGCAAACGGCAAGCCGTGATCACCGGCGTTGCAATCGATAATGTCCAGGTAATGAATTTCATCGAAGTAATGCTTCTTCAGATAGGCGGTATACACATTGGTAACACCGGGATCAAAACCGGAACCGAGTAATGCTGTTAGGCCCGCTGTTTTAAATTTATCCTGATACGCCCACTGCCAGGAGTATTCAAATTTCGCCGTATCCAATGGCTCGTAATTCGCGGTATCAAGATAATCCACGCCTGCTTCCAAACAGGCGTCCATAATGGTCAAATCTTGATAAGGTAATGCCACATTGATTACCAGATCAGGCTTTTCAGCGTTGATCAGGGCAACCAGTTGAGGGACATTGTCCGCATCTACCTGCGCAGTTTTAATCGGGCGATTTAATTGTGCTGCAATCGCTTTGCATTTGGATTCCGTCCGGCTAGCCAATACAATTTCTGAAAACACGTCAGGTAACTGCGCGCATTTATGTACAACAACACCACTCACGCCACCCGCACCGATAATTAACACTTTTGCCATTAACTGTAACCCCAAGCTATTACATCAAATCTGCTGGGTAATACCCAACCTAAAACTGACCAATAAATAGATCACTCCCAAAAACAGCTTGGGATTGTAAAAATATGAACGGTAATTATTTTTCAAAATAGGTATAGCCGCGCAAACTTTCAGAATAAGCAGCAAGCATTTGCTGGCGATCGGCGATGCTGATTATACCCTCCCGCACTGCTTGCTCTGCAGTTTGACGGAACTGTTCATAAAGCTCAGTGGGTTTGTACTCAACATAACTCAGGACGTCGGCGATACTATCACCGTGCAATTCATGAACAAAATCAATGCTGCTATCACCATTAATGCGGACACTAGCAACATTGGTATCACCAAATAAATTGTGTAAATCACCCAGTGTTTCCTGATAAGCGCCAACCAAAAATACGCCGAGGTAATACTCCTCACCATTTTTAATGGGATGCAACGCAAGCGTGGAAGATTCCCCTTCAGGGCTGGCAAACTTTTGCAGCTTGCCATCGCAGTCACAGGTTAGATCGGCAATGATGGCTTGCCGGGTAGGTTCTTCATTTAACCGATGAATCGGCATCACCGGAAACACTTGCCCGATTGCCCATGAATCAGGCAAGGATTGGAACACACTGAAATTGCCATAATAAATATCGGCCAGTAACTGCGGCAAACTTTCCAGCTCTGCCGGAATACGTTTTAGTTGTGGTAACAATGACGCAATTTTTTGCAGACCTGCCCAATAAATATTTTCACCTAACACAAGATGACGCAGTTTTATGCCGCCTGCGTTAAACAAATCGCGAACTTTATCGCGATAGTAAATGACATCGTTGTAGGACTCTTGCAGATTAGCAACGGAAATAACATTCAGTGTGTGCCACAAATTAACAATCATTTCATGGCAATCGACCGGCAATTCCGCAGGTAATTCCGTAGGTTCAAAGTGAGTTACATCAAGAATATTAAATAACAGCACCGCCGTATGAGCAACTGTTGCACGACCCGATTCAGTAACAATTGTGGGATGTGCAATTCCGTGGGCATCCAAACTTTCCTGAATCGATTCCACCACATCAATACAGTATTCTTGCACTGAATAATTTCGGCTATGACCATTGGTACTACAGGTGCCATCATAATCAATTGCCAAACCACCACCTAAATCAAGATAACCTAGGGGTGCACCCTCGCCCATCAATTCAATGTAATAGCGGCATGCTTCCAATACACCAGAGCGAATGCTACGAATATTGGGAATTTGTGAACCCAAATGAAAATGCAGCAACTGAAAACAATGCAATAAATTGGCATCACGCAGTGTATCTATCACGGTGACCAGTTCGTTGGTATTTAAACCAAATAAACTGCGATCACCACTGTCTGCACTCCAATGGCCCTCTACTTTTGTAGACAGTTTTAAACGCACGCCAATTAATGGCTCTATACCGAGTGCGCGAGTGCGCTCAATCACAAACTGCAATTCAGTCAATGTTTCCAATACAAAAAAACATTTAAATCCTAACTTGCGTGCCTGCAAACCGAGTGAAATAAATTCGGCATCTTTATAGCCATTGCAAATAATAACGCTTTCGCGATTGGTAATCGTCGCTAATGCAATCATCAATTCCGCTTTGCTTCCCGCTTCAAGGCCGTGATTATAACGTTCACCAAAGCGGGCGATTTCTGCAATTACATGCTTTTGTTGATTGACCTTAATCGGAAATGCACCGCGATAGTGACCGCGATACCCACTCGATTCAATCGCGTGTGCAAATGAATCGTTAAGCATACTGATGCGCGAATCGACAATATTTTCGAGACGCAATAACACTGGCATCTGTAAACCACGCTGCTGTAATCCATCGACAATTTCCATCAGCGATACATTAGCTTCACCATCAGATGTCGGCGCGCGTACAACAACATCACCTTGCGGCGAAACGCCAAAATATCCACTGCTCCATTCATCGATGCCGTAGAGATCAGCTGATTTACGTGCAGACCACGAAGTAGATTGTTCTGGATTATTCAAAATAGTTCCGCCCTGTGTGATTAACGGTTTTCTCGCAAAAAGATAGTGGAGCCAGCTATGCGCGAGTGGTCACATTAATATANNTTTTCCACATTTTGTGTGAAAAATAAAGCATTGTGTCATTAAGGACAAAAATTAAACTGGACTCAAGCAATTATTGTCCTGATTGTTGCTGCAGATATTGGATAAGAGTACCCATATTTTTGATGTAAGCGCCGGTAGAGATCCCCATAACTGGATTATCTACCGGATAAGGTGAAGTGTCCCATTCACCGCCGACCATAGTAGCAGCATAATCGTTATCGGCTTTGGTTAATGGCGGAAACCCTTTGTAGAGATTGGTAGTGTAATAAAGCGGGGTTGGCCAATAACCTTGCTGATTGAGGCCCGCAATCAGGACNNGCGGTAAGGTTTTTCGCCTCTGTTGTTTTTTGAGCACGAAAATTTAAATCGGAAACACTGACCTTACCAAGTGTGAAATAGCGGGGAAGCGCGGCATTCTCCATCACTTTCAATGGCGAATTCACACTAGCCTCCTTTGGCTTTAAGGCTAGCACCTCCTGATAGGCAGCGCGCAATTCTACAACATTGATCCGGCTAGCCGATTTGTAATGCGCCAGCATATTGCCCGGCGTGTAATCGACATAATATTGCCCGTTGCGCACATTGGCACCGCGCCTGTGGGTAAATAATGCTTTATTAGTACCCAACTCAATAAACGATGGATGGCTACGCCCTTCATATTCCGGTTTAGTGGGTAAAGTTAGACTCTCTAACCATGCTAATGCTTCTGGAATTCGTGCAAGAAATTTTGTTTCGCCAGTCATGCGATAAAATTTAATTAACTGCTGAATATTTTCCGCTGTTGTCGGTGTATGTAAAGACTTGGGCTCATAGGAGCGAGCACCCGCTGGAATTAATTCAGGTGTGTACTGCAATGCCCAACCCGGCTGCGGCTGCCCCATTTGCGTCACCAAAAAACTATTCATTGCGCGAATAACCGGTTCGCGCACTCGCGCTTCACCCAGCACTTGATAACACATCAACAGAAAATCAATATTCTCTGAGGCAACATCGTCATTGAAAGTAATGTAAGAAGAATAGTCACCATGATCTTTATTAGGGTGATCATGCATCAATGGAAAGCGTTGTGGCCAACCGCCGATGGGATATTGACTCGCCAACATAAAATCGATGGTTTTATCGAGTGCAGGGCGATATTTTGGATCGAGCTTTTCAACATACAAGCGCAACAAAAATTTTGCAGCTTCTGCTGTTCCTACATCATCAAAAGTTGCGTTGCCGTAATAGTGGTGGAATTCTTCAAGGCGCCAAGCATTTTTGCCGATAGTCGCATACCACTCNNTGCTGGGCGTAAATAATAGCTCCGGCCACACGTTCTGCCGCGGCGTAATAAAACTCATCTCCTGTGGCGTGATAGGCATCAAGAAACAAATGTCCCATGCTCGCAGTGCCCGGTGGTTGCATCCAGATCATGGAGCGGCGCGCTTCAAGCTCACCCCATTGACGCGAAAAATCGGGCAGATAAGACCAGACAAAACCGCCGCGATAACTCACCTTATCCAACATAAATTGGCTGGCAACTTTCATGGTGTGTTGGGCTTGCTCGGGTGTAGGTGCAGCTGCTATTGCCTTAGTGAAATTGCAGCAGAAAAAAATGAAGCTGATCAAAAACAGGTTGATGATGCGCATAGCCACTCTCTAATTATAGGTATCTGGTACAGATACTATTGTTATGGGTTTTTGCGACCGAAAGATATTTACCGACTAAAATGTTTACTGAAACCAGATTGGCACTATTTTTAGAAGCTATTATTGATATGTGCTTATCGCGATAATAAGTGTCATACCCGATTAGTTATAGGCGATTAACACTTTTTATCTACACGGGGCCTCTGAACGAATCACTCAGGAACCCAATTGTGGAAATAGCCCTTTGATTCCGCCTGCAATAAACTCCACCGCAATCGCCACTAGTAGCAAACCCATCACTCTGGTAGACATAACAATACTGCGTTTGCTCAAGTGTTCGCTAAACCAAGGTAGGAATTTAAAACANNCCCAAGCCCATCAACAGCAGGATTACACCGCCAGCACAGCGAAATGCATCGATGCTGATACCGAATGCCCATAAAATCCATTCACCAAACAACAGAGCAACCATCAATGCAAAGAACACTGAAACTACCGTGAGCCGCGCTGTTTTATGCTGTTGGTCTTTATTCTGGTGGACGGTAAGTGCGATAAAAACGGGAATGGCGCCAAGTGGGTCAACAATGGCAAGCAACCCAATCAGAAATTTGGTGTATTCGGTGATTTCGAGCATGAAATTCAACACCTGAATTGATTGGTTTAAGCTTAGTAGTCACGCCAAGCTCAGCAATATAAGGGGTATAGCACGCATGCAACATCCAATAAAAATGTGTTTTGTAGATTTATGCAATAACTAATGACTCAACATAATCCAAAAGCAAACCATTTTCTTTGCATTGAGTTGTGAACTCCTGGTAAAAAGCCGAAAACTCATTGGCAGCAGCAGCGCCTAATACATCTAAAGAGCGCACATCCTTACCAACATTTTGTTCCCAACGGGTTTTTAACGCTTTGTACTTACCACCCAACAATTGATCCTGAAGTTCGCCCGCCAAGTCTACATATTTGTCATTAACTGTTTCTGCCCCAGTACCTGAATCTGAATTTAAATTGATATTGGTAATCGTGGGGCCATTCCATCCAACAATAGTGACTTTATGTAAATCTGCACGTTGTGATGATTGAATCAATGCTTTTATCTGTCCAACCAGAGAGGAATCCTTATCGGAAATATCGGTTAACGTGCCTGAATAACATGAAGAAACTCTGATAGTACCTACATAATTTGCGGGCAAGTGTGCGATGAACAATTGAGCAATTTCAGCAGCCCCAATAGATATCCATTGGGGAGTATCTTTTATCTGGTGAACCATTTTTCCCTCCCCACCATGTTGGACCAAATGCAGGTCTTCTGCCTGACCTACGGCACCTATACTTCCATCAAGGTCAACTAATGGCCCACCACTGATTTTCATTGCCCAATCCAGATGCGCCAATTGGGTAAAATCTTTTTTATTAAAAGTATTCTGGCCTCCGGCAACAGCCACCATCCGCTGGCTTACTCCAGACGGAATTCGTGAGCTGACACTTGTTTTGAATTGCGCCGCATCAGAATCCAACGAAAGCGCTTTATCACCCATTAAGTCTGCCTCTTCCTCCAAGCCCTGATCATCATTAATTGCCACTCCAGCCTTCATCTGTATTGTGGGCTTAACCCTGCCTTGAGCCTGCTGTACAACATGCCATGCTTCATGAGGCAAATGTTTTTCCTGCCCAGGCGCCACATGGATTTCGCTGCCTTGGGCATAGGCTTGCGCATTCAGTTGCGCTGGTCTGGCAGAGTTATAGTTAACATTGACATGATCCATACTCATACCAGATAGGGATTCAATACCCGTTTTTAGTTGGTCAGGCAACCCTGTTTTGTTTTCTAGATGCTGCGCGGTTTCAGCCAATTTTTTCTGCGCAGGGCTTGCAGCCATAAAGTGTTGCAGCTGGATATTTGCCGTAGTACTGGCACGGCTATCGGTGAAAAAATCGGAGATAGCCTGGGGTTTTGCAGTGTCTTTCTCTTGGATAGAACTTGTTGTTTGCTTGACGTAACTCATTGGGCACCTCATCAATATCCTTTAAATATGCCAAAAAATTGCTGAAATAAATTACATAAGGAATAGCACAACCAAAGCAGGTTAGCATGCCCTAAAACCAAAAAAATTCAAAAGCTAACAAGCCCGCAACACTGACTACAATAAAAAAGGCGATCCGAAGATCGCCTTTTTCAACTCACTAATTGGAATTACCAACCAGTGATTTCTTTCAGTGCTTTACCGATATCGGCCAAGCTCTTAACAGTTTTAACACCAGCGTCTTCCAGAGCACGGAATTTGTCATCAGCTGTACCTTTACCACCAGAGATGATGGCGCCGGCGTGGCCCA
>DQHS01000070.1 GCA_003524365.1 Cellvibrio sp.
ATACCAACCAAATGTTGATGGAAATCATGGGCGTCCACTTGCCTGGTAGCACCTTCATCAACCCCTACACTCCGTTGCGTGAAGCCTTAACTCGTGCTTCCGTACATCAACTGGCGCGCATCACTCGCGACGATCCCGTCACNNCTTGGCCGACGTAAATCGCTTCCAGGCGGTCGGTGGTATGGGCTTCCTGATGCGCGAACTCCGCAAAGCCGGCCTGCTGCATGACGATGTAAAAACCGTCATGGGTGGAACAGGTCTGGCGGCTTACACACAGGAGCCATTTTTGGAAAATGGCGAAGTGGTTTGGCGCGAATCAGTGATGGAAAGCCTTGACGATTCCGTGCTGCGCCCAGTTGCCAAGCCTTTCGCTCCTGAAGGCGGCATGAAGTTGCTGAAAGGCAATATTGGTCGCTCAGTGATCAAGATTTCGGCTGTTAAACCGGATCACCGCAAAGTTGTTGCGCCTGCGATCGTGTTCCACAGCCAAGAAGAGCTGCAGTCTGCTTTCAAGCGTGGCGATCTGGAAAAAGATTTTATTGCGGTGGTGCGCTTCCAGGGGCCAAAAGCCTGCGGCATGCCCGAGTTGCATAAACTGACTCCACCTTTGGGTGTGTTACAGGATCGTGGTTTTAAAGTCGCACTCTTGACCGATGGCCGTATGTCTGGCGCCTCTGGTAAGATTCCGGCCGCGATTCACATGACGCCTGAAGCCTTGGATAACGGCCCCATCAGTCTTATCCGCGATGGCGACATGATTGAGCTGGATGCGGAATCCGGCACATTACAATTGCTGGTTAGTGAGGAGGAGCTGAGTGCTCGCCAACCTGCCCAGTGTGACTTATCAGCTGTTCACTATGGCATGGGGCGCGAATTATTTGCACCCCTGCGGGCCACTGTTGGATTAGCTGAAGAGGGAGCTACTGTATTTAACTGGTGATGGCCTGTTAAATCCCGGACCCCGAACCTGTGTTCGGGGTCTTCGTTTTTAAAAAAGTAAATCCACTTTCAAGATTCACAAACAGGATTATCCCTCATGCTTGAAGCATTTGATTTTGTCATCTTTGGTGGCGCTGGCGATTTGGCACTGCGCAAGTTGATTCCCGGTCTTTATCGCGCTCATCGCGAAGGTTCTCTCGCTGCAGGTTCACGCATTATTCCGACCTGCCGTAACACCCAAATGGTTGCCGAATATAAAGACAAGGTGCGCGATGCAGCAGAAAAACACCTTAATGCCGATGAGTTCGATGCTACCGCCTGGGATGCATTTGCCAAATGCCTGTTCCCGGTTTTTGTTGATATAGGCACTAAAGACGAGCATTGGGACGCCTTGGCGCAATTACTCAATAGCGGCGGCAATAGTCAACGCGTGTTCTATCTCTCTACTCCTCCGTCAGTATTCAGTATCTGCTGCAAACATTTGCACGAAACGGGTTTGATTACCGCGACATCGCGCGTAGTAGTCGAAAAACCGCTGGGATACGACGCTAAAACGGCAGAAGAGATCAACAGCCAGATCGCCGAATACTTCGACGAAGATGCCATCTTCCGTATTGACCATTACCTTGGTAAAGAAACTGTACAGAACCTGTTGGCGCTGCGTTTTGCCAACGGTATGTTTGAGCATCTGTGGGACGCCAAATCTATCGATCACGTTCAGATCAGCATTTCTGAAACGGTTGGTCTTGAAGGTCGTGCCAGTTTCTATGACGGCGCCGGTGCACTGCGTGATATGGTGCAAAACCACATCCTGCAATTGCTCTGCCTGGTGGCGATGGAGTCACCAAACAAGATGACTGCTGAACGCATTCGTGCGGAGAAGCTGAAAGTGTTGGAGAGTTTACGTCCACTCAATGGCAATACGGTGAAGTACAACACCGTGCGTGGCCAGTACGTTGCCGGTGAGATGGGGGGTAAGTTGGTTCCGGGTTATCTGGATGAATTAGGTCAAACAAGCAACACCGAAACCTTCGTCGCGATTCGCGCGTATATCGACAACTCCCGCTGGGCAAATGTGCCTTTCTACCTGCGTACCGGCAAGCGTATGAAGCAGCGTTTTGCGGAAATCGTTATCCAGTACAAAGATGTTGCACATCGTGTTTATCCCGAATCAGCTGGTATGGCCACGCCTAACCGTTTGATCATCCGTCTGCAACCGGAAGAAAGTATCAAGATCATCATGGTGTCCAAAGATTTGGAGAAACACGAGACTCATTTACGTCCCGTCGTGCTCAACTTGAATTTTGCTGACACATACAAAGACTTCTACTCAGATGCCTACAAGCGCTTGATGCTTGATGCTGCGGCCGGAGATGCGAGCCTGTTTATCCATCGTGCCGAAGTCGATGCGGCTTGGGCATGGATCGACCCGATTGCCGAGGCTTGGCAGCGCCCGGAGAACAAACCACACGGCTACATGGCCGGAAGCTGGGGTCCACAAGCCTCTGCCCAATTGATGGCGAGTGATCGTCGTCGCTGGTTCTCGATTGACGAAGTCTTGTCTGGAGCAGATCAGGAATGGTAACTGAGCGTTTGTTTGATAGCCGTGCAGAGATGATTGCTGCGCTGCAAGCGGAATGTGAGTCAGCGTTACGTGAGGCGATTGAAGATCGAGGTGAAGCGACTTTTATGGTTTCAGGTGGAAGTACCCCTGAGCCACTTTATAAAGCATTGAGCAATTCCGATCTGGATTGGGAATCAGTCTACGTCGCTTTGGTTGACGAACGCTGGGTGGAATTTGCACACGATAAAAGCAACGAAGCTTTTACTGTAAAACACCTGATCCAGAATAAAGCCGCAGTGGCCAATCTGGTCGGTATGAAAAATTCAGCGGAAACCGCTGCCGAAGGTTTGGATGATTGCGAAAGCGCTTATCAACAATTGGCGCAACCTTTTGATGTCACTATTCTGGGCATGGGTTCTGATGGCCATACTGCATCGCTGTTCCCCCATGCACCGGGGTTGGGTGAGGCATTAAATCCGGAATCTGATCAGCTGTGTGCCGCGATTACCGCAATACAAAGCGAAGTCACCGGTGCAATTACCGAGCGTATGACCTTAACCCTTGCTGGTTTGCTGCGTTCCAAAAGTTTGGTGTTGTTACTTACCGGCGATGAAAAGTTAGCTGTGTTGCGCGCCGCCCAAGCGGGCACTGATGTAAAAGAAATGCCGATTCGCGCAGTCTTGCAACAACAAAAAGTGCCCGTTGTGGTTTATTGGGCGCCTTGATTTTTACCGAATTCCGAACTGATCTGCTGTAGGTTGTTTTCAAGCAGGTTATTTTTTTCGAACTTTTTGAACAACGAGGAACATACAGTGGCTTTAACTATCGATCAAATTGTCAGAGTGGCGCCAGTCGTACCGGTTATGGTAGTGGATCGCATTGAAGATGCCGTGCCTTTGGCATGGGCACTCTACAACGGTGGCTTGAAAGTGCTGGAAATTACTCTGCGCACTCCCTGCGCGCTGGATGCTATCACGGCGATGGTAGAAGCATTGCCTGAAGATGCGGTGATCGGTGCTGGTACTATTATCACCCCAGCAGATTTGGAAAAAGCAGTGAAAGCTGGCTCGACCTTTTTGGTGAGTCCAGGCACAACGCCAGCGCTGATTGAAGCGGCTAAAGCCNNCGGTTCCCCTGCTTGCTGGAGTTGCGACGCCAACCGAAGCGATGAACCTGTATGTACAAGGTTTTACCCATCAGAAGTTTTTCCCGGCTGAAGCAGCGGGTGGTGTCCCTATGCTGAAATCGATTGGCGGTCCATTGCCGCAGATTACCTTTTGCCCAACCGGCGGTATTGATCTGGCTAAAGCACCAAGCTATCTGGCTCTGCCCAACGTGCATTGTGTTGGCGGTACCTGGATGGCACCAAAAGAATTGATGAAAGCCGGGCGCTGGGATGAAATCGAGCGCCTCGCTCGTGAAGCAGCCAGCTTACCGCGCAGTTAAACGTAGGGGCGCCGCTTGCTGCGCNNGCGCGGCAAGCAGCGCCCCTACAGCAAAAAATCAATGAACAGATTATTCAGGAGAATGTAATGATTAGAGTGGCAATTAACGGTTACGGTCGTATCGGTCGCAATGTGCTGCGTGCGTTGTATGAATCAGGCAAGCGCGATCAAATCCAGATCGTAGGTATTAATGACTTGGGTGATGCACATCTCAACGCCCATCTGACCAAATACGATTCGGTTCATGGTCAATTTAACGGTACTGTGAAATTTGAAGGCGACACCATGTTCGTCAACGGCGATGCTATCCGCATTACCGCCGAACGCGATCCGGCCAAATTGCCCTGGGGTGAATTGAATGTTGATGTTGTGTACGAATGTACCGGCATCTTCACCAGCAAAGAAAAAGCAGGTTTGCATTTGTCTGCTGGCGCCAAGAAAGTCATCATTTCTGCTCCAGGTACCGATGTTGATGCAACCGTTGTATTCGGTGTAAACGACAAAGTATTGAAAGCCACTGACACCATTATTTCTAACGCATCTTGCACCACTAACTGCTTGGCTCCAATCGCTAAAGTGTTGAACGATAATTTCACTATCGTGCAAGGTTCTATGACCACGATTCACTCATACACCAATGATCAGGTGTTGTCCGACGTGTTCCACAAAGATATTTATCGCGCGCGCTCTGCTACCCAATCAATGATCCCTACCACCACTGGCGCTGCAAAAGCAGTTGGTTTGGTATTGCCGGAATTGAAAGGCAAAATGGATGGTATTTCTGTGCGTGTTCCGACCATCAACGTTTCTCTGGTTGATCTGAACGTATTGGTAGAAAAAGACGTAAGTGTTGAAGCAATTAACGCAGCGATGAAAAAAGCGGCTGAAACGGAAATGCCAGGTGTATTGGCATTTGTTGATGAGCCTCTGGTTTCGATCGATTTCAACCACAACCCACACTCTTCTAACTACGACTCACTGCAAACTAAAGTGTATGGCAAGTGGGTAAAAGTGTTGGCTTGGTACGACAACGAGTGGGGCTTTTCCAACCGCATGCTGGACGCGGCGGTGGCGATGATGAACGCCAAGTAGCGTCATGCGCTTCAAGCGCATGGCGGATCTCGACCTGCGCGGCAAGCGGGTCTTCATCCGCGCCGACCTCAACG
>DQHS01000277.1 GCA_003524365.1 Cellvibrio sp.
TGGATGTCAGCATCCGCATCAAACAACAGTTGGATGATGGAATGGTCGCACGCAAGATTGCGACTGTGCCGACAATTTTTTGCGCATCGCCTGCATACATTGCGCGCGCGGGGCGGCCATCAACCCCGGCGGATTTGCGCGAGCACGATTGTTTGGTATTTCGTTTAGCAGTGGATGGGCGATTTTTGCGCTGGGGCTTTATCGAAAACGGTTTGCGTTTTGAAGCTGAAGTGCGCGCGGCGATTATCAGTGACGATATCGATGTGCTTGCGCGTCTTGCTGTTGCCGGAGGTGGCATCACCCGTTTGGCTGCGTTTGTCGCGAATGATTATTTGCGCAGAGGTGAATTGAAGGAATTATTTACCTGCGACGAATGCACCGGTTTTAACGCGGAAATTGAACCGCTGGATATTTATGCCTGTGTGCGTGACCGCCACCAATTAACGCCGAAAGTGCGCGCGTTTATGGATTATTTGGCGGAGTCGCTGCCTGCGGAATGGCGGGTGGTGTGATCGAAGTGCCTGCCTTCTTCTATATCTGTCCGCTCACTCCAAATTGACAGCTGCGGACACTTTCTTCGGACACTCTTCGATAACACAAAATCATTATGTAAATAAATAATTTCTTAAAAAACATCGGCTTAAATATTCTCAGCGCACTTGGTACGGGCTTTGTACTGTTAAAGCAAAAGTTCCCGAGTGATATTGCATGAATATGAAAATTGCCGATACCTCTGCCCAGGATTTAATGCTGGGTCAAACGAATCGCAAGACCAGACGACGCGTTGTTGTTGTCGGTGTAGTGGCATTGTTAATCGGCGTTGCTGTGTCTGCTTTTATTTATGTGGCCGATGTGTCTATGTCTGGGCAGGTAATTGAGCGATCCGCGATCCGCGTTGCGACAGTGGAACGCGGCACGCTGGTACGTGAAGTGGTGTCCCAAGGTCGGATTGTTGCAGCCAATAGTCCCACCTTGTTTAGCTCCGAGCAGGGATACATTGATTTGGCCGTTAAAGCGGGTGATGCGGTGGGGCGTGACCAGATTCTCGCTACCATCGTTAGTCCGGCTTTAAATGAGTTGCTAGCGCGAGAAACGGCCAACCTCACACGTATTGAAGCCGATCTTGGCCGACAAAAAATTGAATCAAAGCGACGCAAATTAGAGTTGGAACAAATCATTGCCATGGCGCAAGTCAGCGAAAAAGCCATGATGCGAGAAAAGCTACGTGCGGATGAAGCCATCGGCAAAAAACTTATCAGACAGCTGGATTACGAAAAAGCCGAAGATGATCTGGAACGTGCCAAGCTGGAGCTGACACAAGCCAAACAAAATGGCGAACTCGCTAAAGAGTCCTTGGGTTTTGATATCGAATCGTTGAAATTGCAGCTCAAAAGCCAGCAGCTTCTGGTAGATGCCTTGCAACGGCGTGTGCATGAATTAACGATTAAGTCACCTGTTTCTGGAATGGTCGGCAATGTTCAGGTGGTAAACAAGCAGGCTGTCGCTGCTAACCAGGCCTTGATTACAGTTGTCGATTTGAGTGCATTTGAAGTAGAGGCGGTAGTGCCAGAAGGATTTGCGGATGACATAGCGCCACTCATGGAAGCAGAAATTACCTTGGGTGGATCAAGTTATCCAGGCGTGGTCACCGCCATATCGCCTGAGGTGGTTAATGGGGGTGTTAGTGCACGCATTCGTTTCGCTGATGTATTGCCTGAAAATCTTCGTCAGAGCCAACGTTTAACAGCCAAAATTATTTTAGAAAACAAACCCAATGCCCTAATCGTTAATCGTGGCTCATTCTTCGATGGTTTTCGTGGGCATGTCTACAAACTGCAAAATAATAAAGCACTGCGTGTACCTGTGGTACTCGGCGGTTCAAGTCTGAAGCATGTTGAAATTTTAGAGGGTTTGCACGAAGGCGACAGCATCATCATTTCCTCACTTACGACCTCCGCCACCGACGAACAAATTTTGATAACAGATTAATTTCAGGAGACCATCAAATGTTGAAAATGCAATCCGTAAAAAAAATATACCGAACCGCCATGATTGAAACCCATGCTCTACGCGATTTTAATCTTGAGGTTAAGGAAGGTGAATTTGTCGCGGTAACCGGACCATCAGGTTCCGGCAAAACGACTTTTCTCAACATCGCCGGATTATTGGAAACGTTTGAAGAGGGGCAATACCTTTTAGACGGAAAAGATGTTAGCCGATTAAGCGACAACATCAGATCAAAATTGCGAAACGAAAAAATCGGATTTATTTTCCAAGGTTTTAATCTTATTTCTGATCTCAATATTTTTGACAATGTTGATGTTCCACTTCGCTACCGTGGGTTTTCCTCATCGGAAAGAAAAAAGCGTATCAATAACGCACTGGACATGGTCGGCCTGACCGCGCGTGCGCGTCATCTTCCGTCACAATTATCGGGCGGCCAACAGCAACGGGTTGCAATTGCACGCGCACTTGCAGGCGAACCAAAATTTCTATTGGCGGACGAGCCAACCGGTAATCTTGATTCACTGATGGCGAGGCAAGTCATGGATATGCTCGAAGACATCAACAAAAATGGAATGACCATTGTAATGGTGACTCACGATCCGGATCTGGCACGACGCGCACATCGCAATATACAAATCGTGGACGGACAGGTAACCGATTTTAAAATCTATGAATCCCATATTGATTCGCATACCGCAGACAATTCGGATGGCACCGCAAAAAATTCGAATAGCGCAAAAAACTTAGCTGCTAAAACTATTTAGTCTGGAGCGAAAAATGTGGAAATATTATCTGCGACTGTCGTTGCATAGTTTGCGTAAAACTCCGACTTTGTCGCTGCTGATGGTGCTTGCCATTGCAACGGGGATTGCTGCAAACCTGACAATTCTAACCATGCACTCGGTGGTTTCCAGTAATCCGCTGAAACATAAAAATCAGCGGATATTCGCGGTACAACTTAATGCATGGGACCCTGATAGAGAGTATTTTGCTCTCAATGCTATTCCCCCACAGGTTACCTATCAGGATGCCAAGGCGCTGCATGACGCTAATGTTGCCGATGAAGTCGTTGTCATGCGCAAGGCTGGCGTGACCATTCAACATCCTGAATCTGCCGAGCTGCCTTCCGCCTACGCAACCCGTATGACCACACGTGATTTTTTCAGCATGTTCGATGTGCAATTTATTTACGGCGGCCCTTGGAGCAAAAACGCGGATGAAAGCCCCGAACACGTGGTAGTGATAAGTGAGGGCATGAACAATAAGTTCTTTAAGGGTGCGAACAGTTTGGGCCAAGCGATCTTGCTGGATGGTGAAATATTTACGGTAGTGGGTGTGGTCAGCGAGAGATGGCAGCTGGTACCTAATGTTTACGACCTGAATAATCTCCCGTTTGAAGCAGCAGCGGATGCCTACTTCCCATTCTTTTTTTCTGCAGCTAAACCCTACCAAAGCTGGGGAAATACCCAGGGTTGGTCCGATAAAGAAATTAAAACTCATGAAGATTTTTTACAAGGTGAAGATGTATGGATACAAGCTTGGGTCAGCCTGAATTCAGCTGAAAAACGGCAAGAGTTTACGCAGTTTTTGGAAAACTATATTTCCATGCAAAAAGAGCAGGGCCGATTCAAACGATCACCTGGATATCAACTGAATAATCCGCAAGAGTGGCTAAACATTAATAATGTGGTCTCCAAAGACAATAAACAATTGTTAATGCTTTCCTTCGTGTTTCTTATGATTTGCCTGGTCAATAGCACAGTATTGATGCTCGCAAAATTTCTGCGCAAAGCACCTGAAGCGGGTATTAGACGGGCTCTCGGCGCGACTCGTCATTCGATATTTTTCCAACACCTAACAGAAGCATTTATCGTTGGCGCTGCTGGAGCTTTGCTCGGCTTGCTCCTGTCACTGGGCGGACTAGCTGCTGTCCGCGCGCTCTATAGCAACTACGAAAACGTTGCTGTTTTTAACGGGTTTACGGTTGCGGCTGCAATTTTACTCGCCTTGGTGGCCACCCTGTTCAGTGGCTTTCTACCCGCTTGGCGAATTAGTCATGCGGCACCCGCCCAATATTTAAAAACCCGATAACACCAATCAATAAAAATGGGCAACAAGCCCGTTCCAGGATAATTTTATGTTAGATGTCATACCCATTATTAAAAGTTTGTGGCGAAATAAAACCGGACCTTTGCTTATTGTTATTCAGCTTTCACTCACCATTGCTGTTGTCAGCACGGCATTATTTGTAGTCAGCGAGCGAATAGCAAAAATTGAACGGCCGAGCGGAATGATCGAAGAAGAAATGTTCAAGATATGGATGAGAGAAAATTCACCTGATGCAGATATGGAGCAAATCGCGAAAAGGGATATGGACATCATTCGCGCAACGCCGGGTGTTATCGATGCTACACCTATTTCTAGCATACCTGTATCCGGTGGTGGATCTTCTACATCACTCTACAAAAGTCCGGAAGATAGGCTAACAGATTTCCCCACTGCGATTTATGAGATGACCGAACATGGCGTGCCCGCGCTCGGACTGGCATTGCTAGAAGGACGAAATTTTAATGCCAATGAAGTCATTTTTTTTGCGCGAGAGAATGCGCCCAAACAAACGGTGGCCATTATTACAAAAGATATTGCTGACAAGATGTTTCCTGAGGAATCTGCTGTAGGTAAAACGGTCTACATGGGAGGTTTACAACTGACCATCGTCGGAATTATTGAACGATTGATGGGCCCTTGGCCGGACTCCGAGTACGCGACTAGCGTTACCATTCTTCCTGTGATTGTTAAGGATGACGCTATAAACTATCTTGTTCGAACCGAAAGCGGGCAACGGGACGCCATAATGCATTTCCTGCTTGAAAAGCTACGCTCAATCGATAGTACCCGTTTGGTTGGGGATGAAAAATCAATGGAGCAAATAAAGCGTGAATCCTACACCAGCGATTATGCAATGATCAAAATTCTGTCTTTCGTCATATTCCTGCTGATTTTTGTGAATGCCTTGGGGATTTTTGGACTCACTACATTCTGGGTAAACCAGCGCCGTAAACAAATTGGTATCCGGCGCGCGCTCGGTTCGACAAAAGCAGGAGTCATGCGTTATTTCATGCTGGAAAATGTCGTGTTGGTAGTGTTCTCTGCGGTTGTTGGCACTATCATCGCTTATGTAAATAGCAGCTACATGGCACGAACTCACAGCATGGAAATTCTTCCAGTAGAGTATGTATTGATAACAGCGCTTTTTTTGCTGCTGGTGACTATCCTGGCTGCCTACTCACCAGTTCGAAAAGCTGCACAAATTTCGCCTGTTGAAGCAGTATCCAACGTTTAAATGCATGTGAGATCTATGCCAAAAGAATCCGCTCAAAAAATTCTGATTGTTGATGACAATCCCGCTGTGGGAAAAGCGCTTCATTTGCTGCTTGATGTGCACGATATTGCCGCAGAAATTGCGCTGACACCACAAGCGGCAACCAAGCGCTTGGAAGAAGATGGCAACATCGCGTTGGTTGTACAGGATATGAATTTTTCCGAGGACACTACGTCAGGTCAGGAAGGCAAAGCGCTTTTCTACAAACTCAGGCAAGTGCGACCTGATATCCCCATCATTTTAATCACCGCATGGACTCAACTCGAAACCGCTATAGAGTTGGTTAAAAGTGGTGCGGCTGATTATATTGCCAAGCCTTGGGATGATATTAAATTAGTGACGACGATTAAAAATTTATTGGAACTGGAGGACTTGCAACATCAGCAACGATTACAAGCGCAAACATTGCTCACTGAAAAAGCACGCTTGGTAGACGTAGCGAATCTGTGTGGCCTTATTTACCAAAGCGCTTCAATGCATGCATTAGTCAGCCTTGCTGTGAAAATTGCCCGTTCGAGTGTGCCGGTGCTTATCACTGGCCCCAATGGTTCAGGCAAGGAAAAAATTGCGCAAATTATTCAGGCAAATTCGCGAGTCAACACCGGACCTTTTGTGTGCATTAATGTCGGCGCATTGCCACAAGAATTAATAGAGGCTGAGTTGTTTGGTGCTGAAGCTGGAGCCTATACCGGAATCACGAAAAGACGTATTGGTCGTTTTGAAGCGGCGGATGGCGGTACCTTATTTCTCGATGAGTTGGGCAATCTATCAGCAACCGGTCAGGCAAAATTGTTGCGGGTTTTACAATCCGGGGAATTTGAACGGCTGGGTTCAAGCGAAACTCGTCATTGCAACGTGCGCGTTATCAGCGCGACCAACACCAATCTTGAGCGCGCCATTAAAAATGGTGAGTTTCGGGAAGATTTGTTTTATCGTCTTAATGTATTTGAATTAAAAGTTCCGCCTTTGGAAGAGCGTAAGGAGGATATATTGCCGCTTATACACCATTTTCTTCGAGGGCAAGCGCAGCTGGAACATTCTGTGTTACAAACACTACATTGTTATCCTTGGCCGGGGAACGTACGTGAATTGGAAAACGCTTGCCAACGCGCACTGATATTAAACGAGGAAGGAAAGCTTCAGCTCAAGGACTTTGGTTTACCCATAGATGAAACCATAATTGACAGTTACAAGCCTGTGATCGCAGAACCCTCGCGTGAAGTCATCGAAATGGTACTCAGACAAAATCAGGGTGTTGTTGCTCAGGCAGCGCGTCAGTTAGGGTTTTCACGTCAAGCTCTCTATCGTCGATTGGAAAAATATAAGATTGAATACAACCAATAGAAAATTCTCCCTCGAAGGAAAACTCTGCGCGATAGTTGCGCTATCGGTCACCCTTGGTTTGGGCATTCTTGTTCTATTTTCGATATTAATCGATGAGTTCTTGGCAGCGCTGACTGTCGCTCTGCCAATCTCGCTGGCGGTTTCGATCTGGCTGGTGCGTAAATTGACGCAGAATCAAAATATCAAAATTGCCGCTATCCACAACGGCATGCTGAACCTGATGGACAACGACTTTAGCGTAAGCATCGCGAATACAGGGAAGGACGAGTTAAACGAAATCATCAGCGTTTTTAATCAGCTTTCTGAAAAATTGCGCAATGAACGTCAGCACGTTTATCAACGCGAATTACTTCTGGATATGGTTATTCAACATTCCAACATGGGTGTTGTGCTCATCGATCAAGAAGATAGGGTTATTTATTCAAATGGATTTGCAAAAGACATTATCAACGCCGGTAAACCCATTAATGGCATGTACTTTTCCGATGCTATAAAGGCAACGTCCGACGTGTTGAGGGAAATTATCGCCCAACGAAAAGATGGTTTATTCAGAGTGAAGGAGAGCTCGGGTGATGAGCTTTATCATATTACAACCGGGCGTTTTATTCTTAACGCGCGCAAGCATGAGGTGTTGCTGCTCAAACGAATGACCTTCGAACTTCATCGCCAGGAAGCGATGATATGGAAAAAAGTAATTCGCACTATTACCCATGAACTTAATAATTCGTTAGCCCCTATCTCTTCAATGGCGCATTCCGGGCAGCTATTGGTTGAACAGAAAAAATATGATCAGTTGAGCGTGGTGTTCGAAACTATCGGTGAGCGTGCCCAACATCTTAAACACTTCATCGATGGTTATGCGCGAATTGCCAAATTGCCAATGCCTGAAAAGAAAGTAGTTGATTGGTCAGAATTTGTAAAAAAACTGTCCATAGCCTTGGAGTTTTCTTTTGACGGAAATGTGCCCACCAGTCCGGGTTATTTCGACCCGGTGCAGATCCAGCAAGTGGTTACCAATTTGCTAAAAAACGCTCACGAATCCGGCTCAGCCACAGATCAAATATGTTTGACTCTGGAGCAAAATAGTCAATGCAGTGTGCTACAGGTTTTGGATCGAGGCACAGGTATGTCTGCCAACATTATGGAAAACGCGTTGCTGCCCTTTTATACCACCAAACAATCCGGTAGTGGAATAGGTTTGTCTCTCTGCCGCGAAATAGTGGATGCTCACGGCGGACATATTTCCCTTGAAAACCGGAAAGGTGGTGGGCTTTGCGTGAAGATATTGCTGCCGAACAATTTTGGAGGCGGCCACTAAAACATTGAATGTCAGGTGTGTAAAAAGTTAGTCGTAGCTTGATAAGTTATGAGTTAAATCAGGATATTAACCAGCCAAATTGGAAAGCATATGCCGTTAAGATTATCTATTGTAACTGTCGCTTTATTATTACTCTCCTCGTTAGCGTTTTCTCAAACTGCTGTATCCAGCAAGCCAGCTCATGCTGGCAATGCAAAGAAAGTTCTTATTATTGCTTCAAACGTGGCGGATATGGGAGATCCGGAGAAGCACGATGCCAGAAACGATCTTTGGGAGTACGCACCGCCATACCACGTATTTGTTTCGTACGGTTACGAGGTGGACTTTGCTTCTCCGCTGGGTGGTGCCGTACCGTTTATGAGGGACCCGTTGGGGATTAGCAGCTATACCATCAAATATGAAGGTTTCTTGAGTAAAGCCAACAACTCCTTAGCGCCTAAGAAGGTGAATCCAGGTGAGTACGTTGCCGTGTTTATCGGCGGTGGTTACGGGAATCTCTTTGATGTGGCTTCTAATAAAGACTTGCTCGCCATCATCGTGAAAATCTACGAGAATGGCGGAGTCATTGGAAGCTCTGGCCATGGTGCTGGTGCCTTTGCGAACGCAACGCTTTCCAATGGTCAGCCCCTTGTAAAGGGTAGGCGCATCGCAGGTTTCCCCAACTCCACAGAAAAAGAAAAGGACTGGGCAAAACAAGGTAGCCTACTGCCTTTTCTAGTAGAAGATAGACTTAAAGAAAAAGGGGCGATCATAGTGAACAAAGACAATATTCCAGACAAGCATGATGTCATTATTGACAATCGTATTGTCTCGACGATGTTCTTGCCGTCTGCTGCGTTGGTAGCGAAAGAAATACTTATCTTGCTCGATAAAAACGGAAAACCTGAAAAATCCAAATAAGCCGCGGCAAAAAGCTTAACAAGCAGCGTCTGAGTTTAGCCTTATTTGGGGCAACTCGTTTTGTTTTGTACCTGCTGAGAGTTCGCAAAGTCCTGTATTGGCTGATTTGCGAAGTTCCGGCGCTTGGTTCAATGCGGCGGTTTTTAATTAAATATGAACTTTTATTGAGCGATAGCCAATAATTACTTATCGATATTCTATGCGTAAGATAATATTTTGTTTTTTAATCATGTCTAATTCGCATATTCACGCAAGTGAATGTGTAATCTTGCTTCATGGGCTAGCACGTAGCAGTGATTCAATGAAGGAAATGGAAAGCTCCTTATCCAGCGAAGGATATTCTGTAGTAAATCATGATTACGCCTCCAGAAAAAATAGTATTCAGGTTCTCGCTGCGGAGGAGATTCCAGCTGCCTTGAGTAAATGCAAGCCTGATGAAAAAATTAATTTCATTACTCATTCATTAGGTGGAATAGTCTTGAGGCAATATTTAAGCACCAATTCTATTCAAAATCTTGGAAGAACTGTGATGCTTGGCCCTCCAAATAAAGGAAGCCAAGCGACAGATAAACTGAAGAACGTTCCTGGTTACAAATTAATAAATGGGCCAGCAGGAATGCAACTGGGAACCGATGTAGAATCAGTACCCTTTAATTTGGGGCGAGCTGAATTTGAGGTAGGTATAATTGCCGGAACAAGAAGCATTAACTTAATTCTATCTACTATGCTGCCTAATCCTGACGATGGAAAAGTTTCCGTTGAAAATACCAAGCTTGAAGGTATGGCCGATCACATCACGATTCCGGTAAGTCACCCGTTTATTATGAAGGACGTGAAAGCTATTAATCAGGCAATATTCTTTTTGAAAAATGGAAGGTTCAATAAGAGTACTGAACAAAGCTCATAATAGGCGACTCAAGCCAGCCCGGGCAGTTATATTTGTTGTAAACATTTAATCCCGTTTCATCGCAGGCAATAAAATGGTGATGATTCCCAGCAATGGTAAAAACGCGCAGTAATTAAACATATTTTCAATCGATGTCGCATCAGCTAATGCGCCCAAACCCGCCGCTGCAATTCCGCTAATCCCAAACATCAACCCAAAAAATACACCGGAGATCATGCCGATTTTACTGGGCACTAATTCCTGTGCAAGCACCACAATCGCTGAAAATGCCGATGATAAAATCAGGCCGATAAAGACCGACAGCGCCGCCGTCCAAAACAAATTGCAGTAGGGAAATAGCAATGTGAAAGGTGCGGCGCCGAGAATGGAAATCCAGATTACTGCTTTGCGCCCCACCTTATCGCCAATTGGCCCACCCGCAAATGTCCCTACTGCAACGGCAGCTAAAAACAAAAATAAAAACAATTGCGCATTGGCGACTGAGGTTGAAAATTTTTCAATCAAGTAAAAGGTGTAGTAGTTAGTAAAGGCTGCCATGTAAATGTATTTGGAAAATACTAGCAGCGCCAATACGGTGAGTGCCCCGATAATTTGCTTACGGGTTAAGTGCGCAAAGTGCGGATGTTTTTTTACATTTTTAAGTGATGCGCGCGAACGAATTGTCCAGCGGCTTACGCCAAACAATACAGAAATACCGAGAATCGCAAACAGTGTGAACCAGCCAATCGCCCCTTGCCCTTGTGGAATAATAATCGCAGCGGCTAACAGTGGGCCGAATGCAGATCCCGCATTGCCACCGACTTGAAAAAAGGACTGCGCAAAACCAAAGCGCCCGCCCGATGCCATGCGCGCAACGCGGGATGCTTCCGGGTGGAAGGTTGATGAACCCAAACCAATCATGGCCGATGCAATTAGCAGCCAGGTGAAACTATCGGCTAGCGCCAGCATCACCAAACCGCACAAGGTAAACAGCATTCCGGTTGGCAACAAATAGGGTTTAGGATTTTTATCGGTATACAGCCCAATCGCCGGTTGCAAGAGCGACGCGGTCATTTGAAAGGCGAGGGTGATCATACCTATCTGGGTGAAACTCAACTCGTAGTTGGTTTTCAGCATCGGGTAGATTGAGGGCAAAATCGCCTGGATTAAATCATTAAGCAGATGCACAAAACTCACCGCGCCCACCACCGGTAAAATCGTTTTGGTCGCATCAAATTCGATGGTTGTGTGCGCTTGCGGAATGTCGCCAACTACCGCGCCGGCCGGTGTAAGGGTTTCTATCTGACTCATGAATACCACATTGAAAAAGGAATATGCGGCCATACATCGGGTAATGGCCAGGGGGAGCCAGTATAAAATAAACTGTTGAGCATCATTGGCTGTTGTTGGTTAACGCGAGAGAATTAATGCGCGATAGAAATACAGCCGGGCGGGATTCTATCTTGTCAAAAAACAGTCTTCCGTTACGGATGCCAGCGATTGAAACGAAGGTCTTGCAAAGTAATAGCCCTGGAATAACTCAATGCCCATACCCTGCAGTACGGCGAATTCTTCGTAGGTTTCTATGCCTTCTGCCACAACGGTCATTCCGAGTTCCGTACATACCTGTACTATGCCGCGCACAATAATTTGGCTTGAGCGGCGCTTATCAATGTCGCGTAGCAAGGCCATATCCAATTTCATGATATCGGTTTGAATTTCAGCGAGCAGATTCAGACCAGCATAACCCGCACCAAAATCATCGATCGCTGTTTTAAAGCCGCGCTGGCGATAGTAGTCAACAATATCGCGCAGGTGTGCAAGGTCATCTACTTTTTCACTTTCAGTAATTTCAAAAATAATTTGCTCGATGGGAAAGCCGTATTTTTCTGCGGCGGCCAGAGTGGTGCGTATACAGAGTTCAGGGCGGTAAACGGCGTTGGGCATAAAGTTAATACTGAGCAGCGATTGCATGCCCAATTCAGCGGCTAGCTTGATGGCGGTGGTGCGGCAGGCCTGATCAAAGCGGTAGCGATTGCCATCATTCACGTGCTCGAAGATTTTTCCCGCCCCTTCATTATTTAATCCACGCACGAGTGCTTCGTGCGCATAAATTGTACGTGTGCGCGCATTCACTATGGGTTGAAATGCCATGGTGAAGTCAAAGTCCAGGCCTTCGCCGTTGGTGCACTCTTCACAGCCCGTGGGGCGACATTGTTTTTGGTCTGTCATTGTAAGGATCTTTTTTGCAAGGATTTGTAAGTGGTGATGCGCTGGGCTATCTCGACCAGCAATCACATTAAGATTAGAGGGCATTTCAACTACTACTTGGATAATAGACCGAATAGTGGAATTTGCCATTTATGGGGGGAGGTTTTGTCGTTGCGGAATAGGTGGGGGTTAGCGGTTGCCGGATAGGCCCCCCGTCCATTTTTTAAATGCCCGGCGCAAATTGGCGACATCGTAAAAATGTAATTTCCGCGCGACTTGCTCCTTACTCCAGCCCGCTTGATGCAGCCAATAGAGCGCGAGATCTTTGCGCACCAAGTCGTATTGTTCCTGAAAATGGCTGCGGTGTTTTTTCAGTTTGCGTTTGAGACTGGCGCTGCTCATGCCGAAGGCATCTGCGGTTTGTTCGAGGTTTGGATTGTGCTGGATATTATGGTGCAGGTAGTGATATAGCTCGCTTAAAAATCCCCGTTGAAAAGGAAGCGATTGGTGGTGTGCATCGGTAGCTGGTAATGCATGGATTAATGTCCCTGCGCGACTATTTTTCCATGGGTTGTGTAAATAGTCGCGCGTAATCGCCATGGCATTTGCTTGACTGGAAAATTGCACTTTATTGTTTAGATGAACTTCATATTGTTCAATGTAATGGGGTTTGCTGTGGGTAAAATAAAATTGCCAAGGTAAGTTTTCTCCGCTCTGCCAGCGTGATAGTGAACTGAAGGCGGTGGACATCAGTTCGAGTAAAAAGGGCATGGCGGTATCAGCTCCGCAGGCATCCTGCCAGTAAATTACCAATCGATCTTGTTCATAACACACACGCAGATTAAGCAGGGGCATAAGCTGTGACTGGTATTCAATTAAGGTATCAATTGCTGTCTGTAAGTTAGCGGCCTTAGTCAGCGCCGTGGTTACAGTGGTATCCGGCACAGAAAAAAATTGATGTCCCAATAAAAAGCTCAGCTCATTGCTGTGTACATGTTTTTGTATATTGTTGATTAGCTGGAAGCACTGTTGCGGCGATAGCTGAATATTTTTGCTAACAATGTCTTCGCGAAAAATTCCTGTATTGCGCAGTAATTTATACTCTTCAACGCCACGGCTGAGTGCCATATCAATAAGTGGGAGTGGCCACTCATGGGCAGCGATAAACGGCGTATCAATTTCAAAGTAAGGCACTGGCTTATAATAAGCGCCTGTCTCTGTAATGGATTCGTTAGTTGTATTGGTCATGGTGTTTATCAAGCTGCGCGGTGCAAACTAGTACGATGTTTTTCTTTGGCGTGCAGCAATGCCAGATTGGCGCGCTCGATTAGCGTTTCAACTGAGTCTTGTGCTGTAGGGGCGTTACCGGTTAATGCAATACCTATGCTCACCGAATGAAACAGACTTTCATCCTGGCTATGAGGTTTGTAAGCAAAGTGCTGCACCGCAGCGGAAATTTCACCGGCAATATTTTCTGCCAGTGCGCGTCCAGTGTTGGGTAATATCAGTGCAAAGCGATCACCAGCATAACGACACAACACATCCCCGCGACGAATGTTTAATAAGATCAGCTCGCTCAGTGACTGCAATAAATGGTCGCCCTGTTGATGGCCATAGCGACGATTGATAGCACGACNNAAAGTTATCCACATCAATAAATAATAACGCCAATGATTTTTCCGCGTTGCGATGTTCCGGCAGTGCCTGAAGTAATTGCTTGCGCAAATAATCAGCGCCACTCAAATTGGTAGTGAGATCTAGGCTGCGATGCTCACGAAAAAGACGTTCACGTTTACGCAATTGCTCGTTGATGCTGAGCTGCTCTTTGTGCCAGTGATAAATGCCGAGTGTAAGCAATACCAAACCAACCGGCATACAACCAGACTCTATCCAATGATCCCAGCGCGCGGTATCAGGAAAGCGAATAAATTCGTCGAGCAAATCCTGAAAGCCAGCCAGAAAAATACCACTTAAACCCAAGCTTAAATATTGCGTCACGCGTCCGGCGGGGCGGCTATGTAGAATTAATCCCAACCACACCAATGCGAGTACAGCTGCTCCGCCTTCACTGAGTACATCCAACCAGTTTACTTCGGTTAATGCTTTTACATCGGCCACTGCAAGGCTTGCGATGAGCGCAAAATTCGCGCCCATTCCGACAAAAAACAGTTTCCATTTATGGTGTTTTAACATGAGAAGTTGCTGCCGATTGGGATAAAAGTGCTGCACCGATAACAGATCAATGTGACAGTTTTATGAATTTCTGTTGTTGGCGATAAAATCACTCGTTTAGTTTCAGGGAGGCAAATCAGCTCAGCGTATTTGTTGGTAGCAATGCTCGCTCGTCACAGAAGTGTCATTTATTCCCCCTAGTTTGGCGTCGTCTAAAGCCTTTTAGCTTTTTTACCTTTTAGTCTTTTAAAAGAATTGGGGAACACACTGTGAAAAAAATGATATCGGTATCCAAAAATAGAAATAGAAATTTTGTTAAGACTGCGATGGCAGTCGTCGTTGCTGGTCTTGCCGGTAGTTCTCTCGCCGATGGCCGTATTGAAGGACAGATTAAAGCGACCGAAAAAGGGATTGCTTTGCAGGGGGCAAAAATTCGCATTGCGGAATTAAATCGCGAAGCAGTGAGCCAACGCGACGGACGGTTTGTATTTTTGGATGTGAAGCCCGGTAACTACACACTGGTAACCAGCTACATCGGCGCCGATGACATGACGCGGGCAATTGTGGTGCAGGATCAACAAACTACACGCGAAAATTTTCAATTAACCGGCGTGTCCGGTATGGTCGAAAATGTCATTGTAATTGGTCAGGCTGCTGGAATTAATAAAGCACTTAACAAACAGCGCAGTGCGGATAATATTCTCACTGCCGTATCGGCTGATGCGATCGGCCAATTTCCTGATACTAACGTCTCTGAATCTCTGCAGCGGTTACCCGGTTTATCGATTGAGCGCGATCAAGGCGAAGGTCGTTATGTGCGCGTGCGCGGCATGGGTCCGGATTACAACGCAGTAACCATTAATGGTGTGGGCGTGCCGGGGCCGGATGCGGATCGCCGCGCGGTAGCGCTGGATGTAATTCCCTCAGACTTGCTGGAAAACTTAACCGTTACTAAAAGTTTAACGCCGGATATGGATGCCAATTCACTCGGCGGCAGCATTGATGTGCAAAGCCTCTCTGCATTTGACCGCGATGGTTTCTTTTATCAACTCACTGCAGAAGGCAGTTACGATGAAAATACTGAAGAGACCAGCCCTAAAATAGCGGCAACTGCGAGCAATCAATTTAGTCTTGGTGGCGATGAAAATAATGTAGGTGTTGCGTTTGGTGTGAGTTCCTTTAAACGCGAATTTGGTTCCGATAATGTTGAAACCGGTGGTGCCTGGGATTTTGAAGATGGCGAGGCGCGCCTTGAAGAGTTGGAACAGCGTGATTACCGCATTACTCGCGAGCGTTCAGGCGTAACCTTGAATCTGGATTACAAGCCAAGTGACGACACAGATTTATACTGGCGCAATCTTTACAGCGAATATACCGATTCGGAAATTCGTTTGGCGAATGTGATTGAGTTTGAAAACGCACTAGCCGAAGGCGAAGTTGGCACTGCCGAAGTGCAGCGCGAATTGAAAGACCGCACTGAAACCCAAAAAATTCTGTCTACTTCTCTCGGTGGTCAAACCCGTTTGGATAAATGGACACTGGATTATCGTGTTGCTTACAGCAAGTCCAGCGAAGATGAACCGCAAAATGTCGCCGGTGCCGTATTTAAAATTGACGACGATGTTATCGCAGATGAAGTATTTGATCTTTCTTATACAAATACCGGCAAGATATTGATTGCTGCTCCGGCTGAATATTATCAATCAGCCAGCTATAAATTGGATGAAGTGGAATTGGGTAGCACCAATACCAATGATGAGAGCACGGCGATCAATATGGATTTTACCCGCGATCTGGATTTAGGCAGAAATCCTGCGCAAGTTAAATTTGGGGTAAAACACACCGAGCGGACAAAAGATAACAATGTTGATATCTGGATTGCCGAAGATTTTATTGGCGATACTTCGCTCACCACATTTTCGGGTAGCGAAGTGGATTATCAATTCGGGCAGTTTGGTGGCACTATTAATTCAGCCCAGGTGAAAGCGGCAATCGAAGCTGCAGAAGAAGATGAAGTTGAAAGTAGCATTGGTGACTACGATGTCACTGAAGATACCAGCGCTGCTTATGTGATGGGGCGCGTTGATATTAATGACCTGCGCATCCTGACCGGTGTGCGTTATGAAAATACCGACTTTACCGCGCAGGGAAATTCTTACGATAGCGATGCTGATGTGTTGAGTGCGCAGTCCTTTGAAAACTCCGATGATTATTTTTTACCGGCATTGCATGTTCGCTACAGCATCAACGATAAAACCCAACTGCGGGCGGCCTGGACTAATTCAGTGGTGCGCCCCGGTTTTGCGCAGCTATCACCTGGCCGTTTGATTGAAGAAGACGATGGTGATGTAGAAGCGGAATTTGGCAACCCCAATTTAAAATCGCTTGAATCCAGCAATATCGATTTGGGTATTGAGCATTATCCCGGCGTAGCCAGCGTTATCTCAGCATTTGCGTTTTATAAATCTATCGACAACTTTGTTTATCAAACCGATTTGGGTGGCACTGTTGGCTATCAGGATTTTGATAAGGCAGTAACCTTTGTGAATGGCAATAAAGCCGATATATTGGGGATTGAATTAGCAGCATCCAAACAGTTCACCAGTTTGCGCTCGCCTTGGGACGGTTTGCTGATTGGAGGTAACGCCACCTTCGTAGATTCGACTGCAGAAATTGGCGGTTACGACGATGGCGAGTTTGTTGCGCGCGACATTCCTATGCCCAGCCAATCGGATACCTCGGCTAACTTTATGATTGGTTATGAATCTGATTCAATCAGTATGCGTTTATCGGCAAACTATAAATCCAATTATTTGCTGGAAGTATTGGAGCCGATGGACGCGGATTACGATGCTTATGTTGACGATCAAATGCAGCTGGATTTCTCAGTGCGTTACTATTTGACCGAATCTATCAAGTTGCATTTTGAAGCATTGAACTTGACCGATGAAGTTTATTACTCCTACGTTAAAGATACAAAATACAACGCGCAATACGAAAGCTACGGTGCGACTTACAAACTAGGTATTACGTTTATGCAGTTTTAAGTTTTGATTAAGTATGCTTTTGTAGTCTGGATGGCTCCTGCTGGAGTCATCCTATAAAAAAGGTTTTGATTATGATCCGTCTGCGTAACTCTTTAATCGCCTGTTTATTTACAGGTTTTTGTTTGTCTGCTGTGGCTGAAGTTAATCTGCCCGCGTCTTTAAAATCGGCAACACTTGCACCGCTACCCATTCACCATCAACAGCAATTAACGTATCTCGCTCTGGGCGATGTCATTCACTGGCGCGATGCCAGCGGTAAATCGCTCGCGCAACTTGATCAACCAGCAGAACTGTTGGATTGGCGTTACCCAGTGAAGCTTCAATCCGGAAAAATAAAAACCAGTGAATTGGTGGCGGCAACGGTATTTTTACCGGAGCAGCAACCGGGTTTGGTTGCACTTGATCCGGCAACGGGAAAATTGCGCGAATTGCTGCGTGTACCTACACCTGAATTTAAAATTGAAAATTTGTGTTTGAGCCGTACAGGTTGCAATCATCTCTCGCTGTATTTATTAGATGAGCGCGGCACAGCGGAGCACTGGTTAGTTGTTGATGTTAATGGGAAAGCCGCTGCTAAATTACTGCGCCGTTTACCGATCGCACCTAACAGTAAGTCCTGCGCAGTCGATGATGAGCAAGATTTACTGTTTATCGCGGAAGAGGGTATTGGCATTTGGGCGCAGGGCGCATCAGAAGAATCTGCTCCTGGCCGTGCAGCAGTGGATTTGCAAAAGCCATTTGGGAAATTACCGGGCAGTGTGGAATCGCTTGCGGTAGTGCCGCAAGGATTGGTTGCTGCAATTGCTGAAGAAAAACAACTCGCGCTCTACAGCACCCGTGAAAGTCAATTCAAACAACAGCAGTTAATTGATCTTCCCAATACCGATGAGCCAGAAGTTGTCAAAGCGGTTGTTGTGGCAGATGGTGTTGCAGACAAGAACTCACTCAAGCTGATAGTCGGTGATGAAAAAACAGGGAATCATTATCTGTCATTGCCTTGGAATATTGCGCCGCAAAAAAAACCAAACCACAGCATAGTGAGCGTTACGCCGGATGTACAAACAGATGTTATGGCGCGTTTTGGCGATGCTGCTGATGACCCCGCAATCTGGGTAAATAAAAAACGTCCACAAAAAAGCCTCGTGATCGGTACTAATAAACAACAGGGATTATTTGTTTACGATATGCAGGGGCGTGAAGTACAGCATTTCAATACCGGCAAGTTGAATAATGTTGATGTCCGCTATGGTGTGCCGTTCGGTAAGAAAGTTATCGATATCGCAGTGGCCACCAATCGTGATGACAACAGTTTAGCGATTTACACTATTGATCCAAAAAGCGGTAAATTAGCTTTTTCCGGTAGTGTCGCTACGGATCTTGAGGAAATTTACGGATTTTGTCTGTATCAAAACTCCAATGGTGCTACATATGCAATCCCTAATGCAAAAAGCGGCGAGTTCCAGCAAATTCAATTAACCGTCGTTGCAGATCAAACGAACAAGAATGCATGGGTATGGCAAGGTAAAAAAGTACGCAGTTTTTTTGTGAAGAGCCAGCCGGAAGGTTGTGTGGCTGACGATAAAAACCAGCGCTTGTTTGTCGGTGAAGAAGATGAAGCTGTGTGGACTATTGGCGCTGAGCCAAACGCAGGAACACAGGTTGAATTGGTTTTGCGTGCAGGTGATTTGTTAGTTGCAGATGTGGAAGGCATGGGCATTTATCAGGGTAAAAATAAAAATTACCTTGTGGTGTCCAGCCAGGGCAATAATAGTTACGTCATTCTTGAAGCAACTGCACCCTATAAAACACGCGGTGTAATACGCATTGATCTGGATGCGGAACGCGGTATTGATGGTGTTTCGGAAACAGATGGTCTTGAAGTCACCCATGCCAATCTCGGAGGTGTTTTCGGTGAAGGCATGTTGGTAGTGCAAGATGGCCATAAAGTGATGCCAGAGGCACCACAGAATTTTAAATATATTAGCTGGGAAAAAATTCGTAGCGCATTACAACTGGATTGATTCCGCAGTGGGATGCCAAAAAAACAGCGCCTTGCCGGTGCTGTTTTTTTGTTAGTGCTTAGTGAAATTTCTGCGTTAGTTCGCCATTAAATATCATTCTGGTTTTAATACATACTTTTTCATCGCCAAATGAATATTTGCCGGCGCGAAATTATTGGCCTTTGCGCGACTCGCGGATATAAAAGCGCGCGTCTTTAGCTTGGTTGTAGCAGTTATCAAAATTCTCGACGGTTTGCATAGTTCGCGCGGACGTAATTAAGCCGAATGCTTTTGTGTAGCTGATGGTTCCGCTGAAGCCATCGGCTTTGGCGATGGAGAGCTCGCTCCATGCTGCATCGATTTCTTGATCGCAAGCGCTACGAAATTGTGTTTTTCCAGCGCAGGCAGAAAGTCCTACCACGATAGCTAAAAGTGCGAAGGTCAATAAAGGTTTTGGGCGGGGCATGTCTGTTCTCCATTAATGAACCTGCTTGTTTGATCAGGTTCCGGCGCAAGAGTTCATATTCTCGCTGGTGCCGTTGATGAAGATCAAGCGAGTAGTGCATCTACCTGTTGATGAAGTTCGCGGTCGATTAAGCCAATCGCCTGAGCGAGTACTTGCTCAAAGGGTGCGTGCACATCAATTTTGAATACATCTGGTTCATTGAGGGGCTCTTCCAGGCTGTCGAACTGACTATCGACCAAACTGGGCGCCATAAAGTGACCTGCGCGTTTATTGACGCGGGTTTGAATGGTATCCCGATCACTGTGCAGAAACAGAAAAAGGGTTTTGAGCCCGGCTTTGCGCAGTTCGTCGCGGTGTGCGCGCTTTAAACCGGAAAATGCCAGGGTGGAATGTTGATGGTTGTGAGCAGCGGTGCGGAAATATTCACGCATACGGATGACCCAGGGCAGGCGCATGGCATCGGTCAGCGGTTTGCCTTGTGCCATGCGGTCGCGCGCCTCCTGACTGTGGAAGTCGTCACCATCTAGGTACTCATAGCCATAATGGTCGGCGAGTGCTTTGGCAAGCGATGATTTACCGCTTCCGGAAACGCCCATAAGAATAACTAAATTGGCGCCGGAGTCAGGATTAGATAACGCGATTGAGTGGGCCATCTGCAATAGTCTCGTATACATCTTATGACCAGCAGCATTGGGGCATGCTGATGATAGCGCAATCATTGTGCTTGTGCTATGGTAGCAAAAAATAATAGCAAAGTGCAGATATTGCCTATGAAAACAGCAAAAAAAAGAAGTTCAGATAAGAAAATAACCCTGGTTGATGTGGCCGATGCATCGGGTGTTAGTGCAATCACCGTATCCCGGGTAATAAACCAGCCCGAAAAAGTATCTGAATCCCTGCGTATTCAGGTACAAAAAGCCATTGATGCACTCGGTTACATACCCAATCAGCATGCTAGCTCTCTCGCCTCCTCCAAATCCAAGGTGATAGGCGTTGCCATTCCATCATTGAGTAACATCGTATTTAACGAGGTGTTGCGTGGAATTTATGACGTGATGGGTGCGGCTGGATACAAAGTGCTATTGGTAGATACCCACTATTCCCCGCTCGAAGAGGAAAAAATGGTGCGTACGCTACTGAGCCAATCCCCAGAGGGATTGATCATCACTGGCGGCGATCAGACCAAAGCCTGCCAAAACTTTCTGCACAAAGCCCGTATCCCGATCGTACAAATCATGGAGCTGCTCGCCGATCCTATCGATATGAATGTCGGGTTTGCTCATGGTCGTGCCGGGTTTGATGTGGTCAAGCATTTATTGGGGCAGGGTTACGAGCGCATTGGTTTTATCGGCGCGCGCATGGACCCCCGTGTGCAACAGCGTATGCAGGGTTACAAATTAGCGCTTGAGCAAGCGGGTAAGTTTGAAAAAAGTTATATCGTCACCACCCCCGAGCCTTCATCAATTGGTGTGGGCGGGGAATTATTTAAAAGTTTGATGGCGTCAACCAGCGGTGTTGTTGATGCAGTGTTTTGCGTGAACGACGACTTGGCTCTCGGCGCATTGTTTGAGGCGCAGCGCATGAACATTCGTGTTCCGCAAGATATGGCGATATGTGGATTTAATGATATCGAAGCCGCAGCCTACGTGAATCCGTCCTTAACCAGTGTTTCGGCCGGTCGTTACGAGATGGGGGTCAAGGCATCCGAGATGATTATCCGGGTGTTGAATGACAAGCCGATTGAATCCAAGAAAGTCGATTTGGGATATGAAATTAAGAAGCGGGCTTCGACCAGCCGCCTGTAGCCCTGTTTATTTGCATAATAATTCCATAATGAGGTTTTGTTTTGATTAGTCGCAATAGTGATCGTTTGGCCAAATTAACTTGGCGCGAACGCATCGGTTACGGATTGGGTGATGCCGGGTTCAATTTCTACTGGGCAATTATCGGCTCCTATCTGGTATTTTTTTACACCGACGTATTTGGTATAGGTGCGGCGGCAGCGGCGACCATGATTACCGTCACTAAAGTTATCGATGCTATCACCGACCCTATCATGGGGGGAATCGCCGACCGTACTAATACTCGCTGGGGTAAATTCCGGCCGTATTTACTTTGGGGCGCACTCCCGATGATGGGGGCGGGCATTTTAACCATGAGCACTCCGGATCTGGATGAGACGGGCAAGTTGATCTGGGCTTACGCGTCTTACTGTTTATTAATGCTCTGTTACACCGTGTTGAATATGCCTTACAACTCGCTTTCTGCGGTGTTAACTGCTAACACGCAAGAGCGTAATAAACTCAACAGTACGCGGTTCTTTTTTGCTTACTTCGCGAGTATTTTTGTGGGTGCGGCCACACCGGAATTGGCGGAGTATTTTGGCAATGGCGATCGTTACAGCGCCCGCGGTTGGCAAATGACGATGGTTATCTACTCGATCATTGCCAGCTGTTTGTTTGTAGTGACTTTTTTGACTACGCGTGAACGAATCCAGCCGTCTTTAGCCCAGGAAAAAACCAATCCATTGAGTGATCTTAAGGATCTTTTCACCTGTCGCCCATGGCTGGTGTTATTTGTATTGGCTCTGGTTTTTATGATTACCATGACATTGCGTGGAAGTTCAGCGGCCTATTATTTCCGTTATTTTGTTGAGCGTCCCGATTTGCTCGGAAACTACATAGGTTTGCAAATGGCGGGGCTGATGGTCGGTGCGATGTTTGCGTCAACGGTCACCAAATATATTGATAAGCGCAAATTGATGATGTCCTTGTTGTGCGTGGTAGCGGTTTTGTCGATTGCATTTACCTTTGTGCCCAAGCCCCACAGCAACGGTGTGTTGGATATAGCGTCGAATGAAGTTCAACTCGATGCGGGAAAATTACTTGGCCAGCCGCATGCTGATGGTGATACCTATCAATGGCTGCGTCACGACAAAATTTTCTGGATTATTAAAGAGCGTGTTCCGTTGGCAGAAACCGGCCCGAGTTTGAATTTGGTCGATGCTAAAGGCCAAGTGATCAGTGTGATGCGCACTAGTGGAGATGGGGCTGTGCACGACAGCGCAGAGTTGCCCAAAGAAATTATTTGGATGTTTGTGCTGAATATTCTGATCAGTATCGCGCTGGGCTTTAAACCGCCGATTACGTGGGCAATGTATGCGGATGTTGCTGACTTTAACGAGTGGAAAAATGGTCGCCGTGCAACGGGTATGACATTTGCGGCAACGACTTTCTCGCAAAAAATTGGTAGCGCAATTGGTTCGGCATTGATGCTGTCGGTGCTGGCGGTGATGGGCTATCAAGCAGGTCAAATGCAGGACGGCGCTTCGCTCGATAGTATTGTGTATATGCAAACTCTGGTGCCTGGATTGTTCGCCTTACTGACTGCCCTATCGCTGATTTTTTACAATCTGACTGATGCAAAAGTGGAAACTATTCAACAGGATCTTGAGGCTCGTCACTCGTAAGTGTTACCGCTTTAACCCAGCGCCGCGTTGCGGCGCTTTTTATTTTTTGCCCTCGTAATAATTTGTTTTCGACAGGACATCTTCATGACTAACGCGCTACTGAATCCCAGCCAGGCTGGCGAACGCTATGATTTGTTAACACCTACTGCTATGCCGCGCGCTGCCGGATTTTTATGGAATCAGCAGATGATGATTCAGGTAACCTGTCGTGGTTACGCAGTCGCGCAATTTATGCAGCCAGAACCGGCTAAATACGCCTATGCACCGAATCTGGAAGCAAAAACATTTATGCAGCCGGAGCAGCCCTACTATGCTCACCATCCGGGTCGTTTTTTTTATATCAAAGATGAAGAAACAGGTAGGATTTTTTCTGCGCCTTATGAGCCGGTGCGTGCAGCTTACGAAGATTATTCCTTTTCTGTTGGCAAAAGTGATTTGCAATGGGCGATTGAGTGCGATGGCATTCGCGCTGAACTGATGCTATCCCTGCCGGTAAAAGATGTGGTTGAGTTGTGGCAATTGCGTGTGATTAACAATTCCGGGCGCGCACGCAAACTGAGTGTCTATTCCTACTTTCCTGTCGGTTATATGTCCTGGATGAATCAGTCGGCGGAATACCGGGCTGACTTGGGTGGTATTGTTGCCACCTGTGTTACCCCTTATCAAAAGGTCGCCGATTACTTTAAAAATAAAAATTTCAAAGACAAAACATTTTTTCTGCATGAGGTTAATCCGGTTGCGTGGGAAACCAAACAGGAAACCTTTGAGGGTGAAGGTGGATTGCATAATCCAACGGCGTTGCAAGCTGACCGGCTTTTATGTGGTGATGCGCGCTACGAAACGCCTGCGGCGATAGTGCAGTACCGTTTGGAAATGCCGGATCAGGCTCAGCAAGATTACCGTTTTATTTTTGGCCCAGCATTTGATGATGCTGAAATCGCAAAGCTGCGCGATACCTATTTAAGTGCGGCGGGTTTTGCTAAAGCGCAGGCGGATTACGCGGCCTACATCGCCACTGGTAGAGGTTGTTTGCAAATAGAAACTCCGGACGCTGAGCTGAATAATTTTGTAAATAATTGGTTGCCGCGCCAGGTGTTTTACCATGGCGATGTGAATCGGTTAACTACCGACCCGCAAACGCGTAATTATCTGCAAGATAATATGGGTATGACCTTTATCAAGCCCGAAGTTACTCGCGCAGCGTTTTTGCATGCACTAGGTCAGCAGGAAGAGTCGGGCGCTATGCCGGACGGTATATTATTGGCGGAAGGTGCGGAGCTGAAATACATCAACCAGATCCCACATACCGATCACTGTGTGTGGCTCCCGGTATGCTTAAAAACCTATCTTGATGAAACTAATGACTACGCCATTTTGCAAGAAATGGTGGCGGGGTACGATGGCAAAACGCTTTCCGTTTTTGATCGCATTTCCAATGCCATGCGTTGGCTGTTGCAGGCGCGCGATTATCGTGGCTTGAGCTTCATTGCGCAGGGCGATTGGTGTGATCCGATGAACATGGTGGGTTACAAAGGTAAAGGTGTCTCCGGTTGGTTGTCGGTGGCAACGGCTTATGCGTTGAATTTATGGGCAGATGTTTGCGCGAAAAAATCCTTAACGGATTTGCAGCAAGAATTTCTTGCAGGCGCGAAAGAAGTGAATGCCGCTGTGAATAAATATCTGTGGGATGGCGAATGGTTTGGACGCGGAATTACCGACGATGATGTGGTGTTTGGCATCAGCAAAGATAAAGAGGGACGCATCTTTTTAAATCCACAGAGTTGGGCGATCTTAGGTGGTGCGGCGAGCGCAGAGCAGCGCAAAAAAATGATCGCTGCGGTCGAACAACAATTAGAGACGCCCTATGGCGTCACCATGCTCGCACCTGCTTACACCGCAATGCGCGATGATGTTGGTCGCGTCACTCAAAAGCATCCCGGCTCTGCGGAAAATGGCTCGGTCTATAATCATGCGGCGATATTTTATATCTACAGTTTATTTACCATCGCCGAAAAAGATCGCGCCTATAAACTGTTGCGCCAAATGATTCCCGGTCCAACTGAAGCGGACTATCTACAGCGCGGACAATTGCCGGTGTATATCCCCAATTATTATCGTGGCGCCTATCATCAGTATCCGCGCACGGCGGGGCGCTCGTCTCAACTGTTTAATACGGGGACTGTGTCCTGGGTTTATCGCTGTCTGGTTGAAGGTGTGTTCGGGTTGCAGGGCGGTGAAAAAGGCTTGTGCATCGCACCGCAATTGCCATCAGATTGGCCAAGTGCATCAGCTGTAAGAAAATTCCGTGGAGCTGAGTTTCATGTTTCCATTAAGCGTGCAAATGTAGGCGCGACCGAGATTCGCTGTGATGGTGAGTCGCTCAGCGGCAATTGCATTGAAAATATTCAAGCAGGGCATCAGTATTTTGTGCAGGTATTGATCCCATATTAAATTGCTTGATCTATCATTTTCACACAATAAAAAAGCGCATCAGAACAAATGCGCTTTTTTATTGTGTGCCTTGCGGTAAGTGCGAGATTAATCTGTTTTTGCCGTTTTCTTGGGGGCTTTTGCCTTGGCGGGTTTTGTTGCTGACTCAAGAGTCTCAGGTTCCTCTGTGCTAACGGGTTCAGTAGCTTTAGCTTTAGTCGCCTTAGCTTTGCTTTTGCTTGGGGCAGATGCCTGACGCGCTTTTACAATAGAGAGATATTTAACCCAAGCTTGTTCAATGGGGCTTTTGGGCGCACTCTGGTTTGCGATCACTTTGAGAATGTGCAGATCATCTGCAGTTGGGTCAGAGACTTCGTCCACTGAGAGGGCGTTGACCAATACGCCCTGTTTGCGTATCAGGCGTGCCTGTATATCCGAGAGGCCACCTTTTTCAAATCCATCGGGAAAGTTAACAGCATCCTGAAAAGTTTGTTTCAGGTAGTGGTCACGCGGCAGCATAGAGTATCTCCATTATTAGTATGTGCACTTCAGGGTTAGGCGCTAACCGCTAACAACCGCGTCCTTGTTGTAGGTTGCTTACTGTTGATGCCGCCCCAAGCCCAGCTCTTTTGTTGTGGTATCGGAAAAGGGTTCCGAATAAAAGTTGCTGCCGAAGATAATCTGTTTTTGTGACAGTGTATAGAGCTAAGATTATGCTTTGTGGTGCCTATGGCCTTGTTTTGGCTAAATTGCTGGCATAAAAAAACCGGCATAAGCCGGTCTTTTTTACGCTTGAAACCAAATGGGCGATTAGGCTGCTGCCAATGCCTTGATTTTAGCGTTCAAGCGGCTCTTGTGACGAGCCGCCTTGTTCTTGTGAATCATGCCTTTGTCAGCGATACGGTCGATCACTGCCACAGCTGAAACATAAGCAGCTTGCGCAGCAGCTTTGTCGCCAGTTGCGATGGCGCTCAGCACTTTCTTGAGGTAAGTACGCCCCATAGAGCGCATGCTTGCGTTGTGCTTGCGAGCTTTTTCATTTTGACGCGCGCGTTTTTTGGCTTGGGGTGTATTTGCCACCTTAGTGCTCCTATAGATAAATTCTGGACAAAACTGTCGAAAAGGGGTCGGGATTCAAGGACGCGACATTATGCCGTGTTCGATTTTTTTGTCAACCGAAGAAACAGGTATCTTTTACTTGAGTTGGTACTTTTGCGAAAAGCCAACTTATTTTGCTCAATCCCTTTTCTCCAGAGGGCTACAGACTAGCGTGGCATGCAGCAAAACCGGCTGTCGTGTTAGTATTCATGCTTATAAATACGCCAAAAACTCAGAGGATTTTTGCGTGGCCGACAACGAAGATTCTACCAAGACCCGTATGCGTGTTGCGGCTGAGGCTAAGGAAACGCGAATCCTGCCTACTGGTTCAGGCTCCCGCGCCGCTCAGGTTGATACACCCAGCGCAACTCAATTTACCCAGTACAGCGCCCCCCATAATCACTCAGACGGTTTTGCACAGGCGCGCGAACTGGTAAAGCAATCCCAAAGTGGCAAAGGCACCCTACTGAAAAAGCGCTTTTTATTGGAAGATGTATTGGGGCACGGTGGTATGGGTACTGTCTATAAGACTAAGGACCTGCGTAAAGTCGAAGCCGAAGACCCGAACCCTTACATTGCAACCAAAATTCTTAATCAGGATTTTAAAGATCATCCCGATGCGTTTGTCACCCTGCAGCAGGAAACCGCAAAATCCCAAACGCTTGCTCACCCCAATATCGTGACCGTGCACGATTTTGACCGCGAGGGCGATACTCTGTTTATGACAATGGAGCTGCTTGAAGGACAGCCACTGGATCAAATGATTAATGCGCAACGTAACAGGGGGTTGCCAAAAGAGCAGGTCTGGCAAATAGCAAAAGATCTCTGCGCTGCGTTGGCCTATGCACATCAGCGGCAATTAATTCATGCGGACTTCAAGCCTGGTAATGTGTTTGTTAACACCGATGGCAGTGCTAAAGTGCTGGATTTTGGCATCGCTCGTGCCGCCTCCAAAGAAGTGCAAAAGCATAAGTTTGATGCGGGCCAATTGGGTGCGCTGACACCCGCTTATGCCACTATCGAGATGGTAAAAGATGAACCGCTCGGTTTTAGCGATGATGTTTACGCACTCGCCTGTGTGATTTATGAAATGCTGGCGGGGCGTCATCCTTATAATAATCGCTCTGCGTTGGAGGCGCAGCAGCAAAAACTGGTACCCAAACGTCTGGATAAGCTCAGCGCGCGCGAGTGGAGAGCGTTAAGCCGTGCGCTTGCGCTTACCAAAGCCGTGCGCACCCAAAACATCACGCAATTCGCTGATGAGTTATTTCCCAAGCGCAGCCCGTTGATGCTTATGACGGCGATTGGTTTGGCGTTGGTATCGCTCGCAGGCGCAGTTTGGTTCGGTTACAGTGAACATCAGGCGCAGCAGCAGTTGCAGCAGACGATTGCCGAAAAAATTGCTGCAGCACAACAATGTTTTGCGCTCAGCGATTTTGATTGTGCGATAGAGCAGAGTTTGGTGGCCACCAATCTCGAACCTGGTAATCAGGTTGCTGGTCAATTATTACAAGCGGCGCAGTTGGCCAAAGCCGAGCGCGCTGATGAAGAAAAAATGAATGCGCTAGTACAAGAAGCAGAAGCCTGCCTAATGCAGCAGGATTTGAGTTGCGCGCAACTTTTTGCCACACGTGCGCGTGAACTCAATGCTGATCATCCTGCGAGTCAATTGCTGACGGAAAAAATCAATAATATCGAACAGCAGCAGCAATTGGTGATAGCGGAACAGCAGCAGTCGATTGCGAAAGAGCTGGATGCTGCGCAAACTTGTCTGTTAAAACGCGATTATGACTGTGCTCTGGCGATGTCGGCTAATGTCCTGATTGTTGATCCCGCAAATGCGCAGGCGGTAGAAATTAAGCAGTCGGCAAATTTGGCGCTGCAGCAATCCAAATCGTTAGGCGCAAAATTGGATAAATTGCTTGCCGAGGCAAATGTCTGTATGGGTAAAAAGAATTATTCCTGCGCTATCGCCAAAGCAGAGTCGGCACTGGATCTGGATGCGAGCAATAAAAAAGCAAAAGAGCTAAAAACGCTCGCACTGGAAACCCAGCGCAAGTTGAAAGAGACAGGTTTTACCATCAAATAAACATTCGGCAGATAAATAGTCAAGGTGCGGCAATTATGAAAACCAAAGTGATGATTTTGTTGTTGTCTTGCTTGCTGGTCAATCCAGCACAGGCGTTTAGTTTAAGTGACTTGAAAGACAATATTGATCGATCCCATAAATGTAAAAGTGACGATCAAGGTTGTAAAAATCGCGAGCGCCTTAAAGCAGCAGCGCGCGTGGCTGCGGTTGCCGTGGCAGTTACGGTGCTAACTAAAATGATCATAAAGCATCGTTCGGAGCGAATCGCTAAAGAGGAGCAAGTTGCCGAGGAATACAAAACCCAAAATAGTACGTTGCCAACTGAACCTATGGCGACGGAATACACTACCAAAACTTTACCAGGCAATGTCGTTGAGCCAGGTAAAGAAGTCATTATTCAGTCCGATATAGTTGTAGTGCCGGGCACCAAACAAAAAAAGGCGCTGATCGAGGAAAGTATTGTAATTTACGACAATGAAGACAACACCAAAGAGTTGAAAAATTTCACCAAGCCGGTGAATGAAAAAACCAAACGCGGCGGCCGCTATCAAAACGAGTTTTCGTTCACTTTGCCGGAGGGTCTGCCGCAGGGCGTTTATCCGATAAAAACGGCATTGCTGCTCAACGGTAAAGTAGTAGATACATCCGACAACGATATTCAGTTGGTATTGGAGGTCAATGATTTGGGTGCGATGCAACTGCTGGCGATGAATTGATTGGTTAGGATGAAAAGCTTTTGGATGTAATAAGGGCGCCGGGAAAGGCGCCCTTTTTGTATCTGTTGAGGTGATATTTATTTATTGGTATTAAAAAATGGCAGTGTGCCATTAGGTAGCATGGTTTTGGGTAGTTGCCCATCCCATTTTTCTGCTTTGGTTAATTCGATCAAATTTTGATTTTGCGCCAGTGCTTCAGCGCGGCTTTTGATTGCGGATGCTTCGGCATCGCCCTTGATGCGAATGCTCTCGGCTTCTGCTTTGGCGCGTGCCAGCTGTGAGTCAGCTTCGGCCTGTGCTTTGGTTACGGCAATGTCAGCGCTCACCCGCTCTTTTTCCAGATTTTGTTTCTGCGTTTGCACTTCAACTTCTGCACGCATACGGTCTTCGACCGATTTTTCATAGGCAGCACTAAAGTCGATATTTTCAATCTGCACCGAGTTAATCACAACCGGACCGTTAATGGATTTGGTGATGGCATCGGTGACATCGATACCGAATTTAATGCGCTCCTGCACCACTGAGATCGCCGTATATTTTCCGAAAATATTCTCAACTTGTGTGGGCACTTGGCGATCGACAAGACGGGCCATCATTGAATCAATACTTTTGAAGTTCTCATAAACCTCTTCCACTCTATCGGCGGGAACGCTAAAGGTTACCGAGGCGCGAATGGTGGCAGGTTGCTGGTCGCGGCTGTAGGCCTGCAACTCTTGATAACTTGCGGTGTGAGTTTGGGTAGAGATTTTTACGACTGTATCAATCAGTGGGATTTTAAAGCCTAGGCCGGGAGCGGCAGTGCCGATAATTTTACCGTTGCGTAAATGCACGCCGCGCTCGCCCTGATCGACTGTGTACCAGCTACCGTAAAGCACGGTGATAAGAAAAAGTACAACGATTGCGGGAATAATTTTGCTCAGGCTGATTGGGCTGGGTGAGCTGAAATCGGCTTTTAACATGATGCGTCCTTTAGTGTGGTTATACAGANNTTTTTTGGTGAGTATTTTTTTACTAAGCAGATAAATAATCTTCCAACAGGTGTAATCGCACTGGTGTTCCTATATCGCTCCAGTGTCCATGGTGTACTTGTCCCGTCAATTGCCGATTGCTTATCGCGCCGCGTAAAACTTCTACCAGCGGAAATGCTTGGCGCTTTTCCGGGTAGTTAGCGATTAATTCTGGTTTGAGTAAGCTGATGCCGCCAAATGTAAAGCGCTGTGAATATGTTTTTTCGGGATCATCAAGTAATAGCCCGTTGCTAGCAAGCGCAAAATCACCCTGAGGATGAAATTCAGGGTTGGGTACTAATAGTAAATGCCCCAGCTGATTTTCTGCCGGTGTATTTTCAACAAAGGGCTGCCGGATAAACTGCGCAAACTCCAGATCACACCAGACATCGCCATTGACCAATAAAAAAGGTTCTTCGCCGAGTAAATCCAGCGCATGCAAAATGGCGCCGCCAGTTTCCAGTGGTTCGGGTTCCATGGAATAAATAATATTCAATCCAAATTGTTGACCATCACCCAAGTGCGCTTGAATTTTTTCACCAAGATAAGCGAGGTTGATAATCACATCGCGAATTCCAGCGCGCCGCATATTTTCCAAATGATATTCGATTAGCGGTTTGCCTCCTGCGCAGAGAAGGGGTTTGGGCGTGTGATTGGTAAGGGGCCGCATGCGATTGCCGAGCCCGGCAGCGAGGATCATGGCTTTCATTGAGCGCCCGCCGTTTGATTTCCTGCCGTTTGATAGTCCCGATACCATGGTTGCTGTTGTGCAAGCGGTAATAACGTCTGCTTGAACCAATCGGCGAAAGTCTTTAATTCAGAATATTGATCCGCGACTTCGAGTGTGTAACGAATCACTAGCGGCAAATCGGTTAAGTAGCTGGTTTTTCCGTCGCGTAAATTCAAACGCGCAAAAATACCGAGCACCTTTATATGGCGCTGCAAACCGAACCAATCAAACCAGCGCAGAAATTCCGTTTCGCTGACGGCGGGAATAATGCTTGCACTAATTGCCTGCTGGCGATAATCCAATGCCCAACCTTTTACTTTTTCTGCTGGCCAGCGCAGATAGCAGTCGCGCAATAGCGACACCAGATCGTAGGTAACACCGCCCCAGAGTGCGCCTTGGAAATCGATGACACCGAGTGAGCCGTCATTGAGCAGCAAAAGATTGCGCGAGTGATAATCGCGATGCACAAAGGTTTGTGGTTGTGCGAGAGCATTGTCTTCAAGGCGGTTGAACAATGCGTTGAGCAGATCCAGCTCTGCGGTGCTGAGTGAATGCCCGAGCAATTTGTCCGCAAACCATTCGCTGAAGATTTCCAGTTCGCGGCGCAAGAGTGCACGGTCATAACGCGGGATAAGTGCGGTATCATCCGGGCTTTTTTGGAGTTGTAACAGGGTGCTTATTGCGCGTTGATAAAGGTGGTCGGCGTTATCGGCTTTGGCTTCATGAAAGAACAGTCGATCGCCCATATCTTCGACCAGCAAAAAGCCTTGGTCAGCATCGGCGGCGGCAATGTGCGGACTGCGCACGCCTTGTTGTTCGATGAGGCGGGCGATGGCGAGAAATTGGGTTGTGTCTTCAGTCTCTGGAGGTGCATCTACTGCCAGCCATTGCGAGGGGGTTTGAAAGCGAAAGTAGCGGCGAAACCCGGCATCACCACCCAAACTGTGAAGTTCTATCGGATGCTGCTCCAATGGTGAGTATCCTGTTATCCAGTTGGTGAGCGCTAACTTCCTGGTGTCGGTCACCGGTTTAATTGCGGGTGAGACAGCCATAGTATTGTGGGTGTTCATGCAGATTCTGGGCTCGGGTTAATTATTAATCGGACATTTGATGTGGATGCCCTTATGGTCGGATTCTACCTCAGTCGGGTGATTTCCCCCAATTCATTCCCAGTACAGACGGTTTACAGTAGAATCGCCTCAATTTTTCGGCGGCATATGCATGGCGCGCCTATTTGAGACCGCGGTTAATGGCTTCAACCCAGAATCACTCTAAACAGTATCTGCGCAATAAATTCCTTCGCTCCCGTCTCGCTCTGTGTGTAGCAGCCCAGTGCGCGGGGATTTTGTTATTGTCTGCGCCCTTATCCTGGGCCGATGATGCTGCACCCATAGTAAAAAAAGATCCTAATGAGCGGTTGCGTGAATTGGATTGGGTGCCCTTGGAGGAGCTGACTCCAGAGCAGAAAGCACAGGTGCCCACCGCCTGCTGTGGTGCTTATGTAGCACCGCCGCGCGACGATGTTGAATCGGAAATGGATCCGGAAAAAGCCAATATCTTTGGCACTGCCGACTATTCCGAATCAGAGAAGCAGACCAAATTTATCATGCGCGATGATGTGCGTCTGACCCAGGGGCGCCGCTCCTTTCGCGCTGATACGTTTACCTTTGATAAAACCACGCGCGAAGCAGAGCTGGATGGCGATATTCAGGTGCGCGAGCCAGGGTTGTTGCTGCGTGCTGACAAAGCCTATGTCGATACCAATACCGGCAATGCCCGTTTGGATAACGCTCGCTTTGTGCTTTACGAAACCCGCGTGCGTGGCCGTGCCGAAAACCTGCAAAAGATTGGCGACTCAATAATCAGCTTGGATCAGGGTACCTTTACCAGCTGCGAGCCAGGCGACAATACCTGGTCGATTCAGGGCTCCAATATCACCCTGTACAACGACAAACACTACGGCACGGCCAAACATATGCGCTTGCATATTAAAGATGTGCCGATTGTCTACGCTCCTTATTTCCGTTTTCCAATAGGTCCTGATCGCCTGACGGGTTTTTTGTTTCCCTCACTTAGTCCTGACTCGGATGGTGGTATCGACGAATTCTCGGCGCCGTTTTATTGGAACATCGCTCCCAATTACGATGCGACTTTCACCCCGCGTTATCTCGCCGAGCACGGCTATATGCTCGCGACCGAACTGCGCCACAAATCTACATTTTTTGATACCGAACTCAGCGGCAGTGCGCTCAATAATGATCGCAGCGGTGATACAGGCCGCGCCGACGATGAAATCAATGAAAACTATCGTGGCAAAGATCGCTGGCAATACAGCTTGCTGCAAACCGGTGGGCGCAATCAGCCTTGGTCTACTGAAATTGATTACACCGATATTAGTGACACTGATTACATCCGCGATGTAGACGGTAGTGCCGTTGATTTGAACCGCCAAGCTTATATCCGACAGCGCGCTGCTGCTGGTTACAATGGCGAGCACTGGCAGCTTGGCGCCAAAGCAGAAGAGTTTCGATTGCTTACCAGCTCCCAATTGCCTTATCGCGAATTGCCGCGTTTGTATGCCGATGGTCAATACCGCTTCAATGACTGGCTGATCGAACTGGATAATGAATATACCCACTTTGGGATGAATCGCTTCTTCGAAGGGGATGAAGCCAACCTGATTGTTGGTGAGCGCCTGCGCACCAATTACAAGATGACGTGGGATAAAGAATTTACTGCGGGTTATGTAAAACCGGGAGTGGGTGTGAAAACCTTGGGTTATGAATTGGAAGCGACTAATCTGCGCAATGATGTCGACAGTAGCCAGCAATTTTCTGCCCCCCAAGGCTCGCTCGATATGGGCTTGTATTTCGAACGAGACAAAGTATTGTTTGGTGATGCCTTTACCCAGACGCTGGAGCCGCGTGCATTTTATCTCTACCGTGATTATGAGAATCAGGATTCGCTCTACGCACTTACGTCCGATGCTAGCTATGTCAATTTTGATACCTCGGATCTGATTTTCACCTACCAGCAGTTGTTTCGTGATTCACGCTTCTCCGGTGGCGACCGTATCGATGACACTAATCATTTGGCGTTGGGTTTGACCAGTCGTTTTGTGGAAACTGATACAGGGGTTGAGCGCCTGCGCCTGAGTATTGGTCAGATCAGCTATTTTGAAGACCGTGAAGTCAGCATCCTCAATGATGACGACGACTATGCTAATACCCGCACCAGTTCGGCAGTTGCAGGACAAGCGAGTGCTCTGCTGGGCGATCATCTACGGATTAGCAGTGATGTACTCTACGATCATCAACGAGAGCAAGTGAATACTGTCAGTACCAGCTTGAACTACATGGATGAGCAATACCGGATTTTGAATGTGGGCTATCGCTACAGCCGCGATCCAGTATCGCTTAGCCCATTGGAAACCACCCCAAATATTGGTGAAACCTTAAATCAGGTTGATGTGACTACACTCTGGCCGGTTTCTAGCCAATGGGCGGTAATCGCTCGTGCTAACTACGATTTTACGTACAATGCGGAACTCGACACCTTTGCCGGGCTCGAATACACCGACTGTTGCTACCGCGTCCGCTTACTTGCTCGTCAATGGGTGGACTTCGACTTTAGTCCCGACTTTATGGAAAACCTCAGCAGCGATGATTATGACCGCGGCGTATTTATCGAAGTGCAATTGCGCGGTTTCGGTAGTTTGAGTCAACGTATTAGTAACCTGCTCGACAAAGCCATGTTTGGCTACGGTGAGCGTGAAGCATCTCTACAATAAAACAGTGATTGAATTATGAGTAAGAACCAAAACAAGCCACATTCATTGCACGCGGGTTGGACATTATTGCTAGGCGGTTTGATGTTGACGATCAGCCAATTCGGCTTGGCCCAAAGCAATGCCGTATCACTGGATCGCGTAGTGGCGATTGTTGATAAAGATGTGGTGCTGGAAAGTGAATTGAATGACCGCAAATCATCTGTATTGGAGCGTTTGAAAGGCCAATACCAACAATTGCCGCCAGAGGATGTGCTCAATAAACAAATTCTTGAACAATTAATTGTCGAGCGCATTGAGTTAGGCCTGGCTGAGCGTTACGAAATCAAAGTAGAAGAAGCAGAAATTGATCAGGCGATTGATCGTGTGCTGCAAAAAAATCAAATCACCTTGGCACAGCTTGAAGCGGATCTGAAAACCCAAGGGCTAACACTTGACGGCTTGCGTAAACAAATGCGGAATGAATTAACTATCAGCCATTTGCAGCAGGGCGTGGTAAATAGCCGTATCAAAGTGACTGATCAGGATATCAATAACTTTCTCGCATCCAGTGACGGAAAATTCGCTACCTCGCCGGATTTTCATATCGGCCATATTTTAATTGCAGTCTCCAGTAGTGCCGATGCCGACGCCATTGCTGCCGCTGAGAAGCAGGCTAATGATATCTACCAAAAATTGCAGTCTGGCAGCGATTTCTCTCAGATGGCGATTAGCTATTCAAATGATCAGGCCGCCTTGCAAGGTGGCGATATTGGCTGGCGTAAGCTCGCCCAATTACCTGAACTGTTTGGCAATCAAATGGCCAGTTTGGGGGTGGGTCAAGTCTCTAAACCTTTCCGCAGTGGTGCCGGTTTTCATATCCTCAAAAATATTGAACAGCGTGGTGGTGGTGAGCAATTAGTTGAGCAGACCCATGCGCGCCATATTTTGATAAAAACGTCGGAAATTATGGATGACGCCCAAGCCCGTACAAAATTGCTTGGCTTGAAAGCCCGTATTGAAAAAGGTGAAGATTTTGGCAAGCTCGCTCGCGCGAATTCCGAAGACACCGGCTCTATGTTGAGTGGTGGTGATCTGGGTTGGTCTACACCTGGCATGTTTGTACCGGAATTCGAAGAGGCTATGGGAAATACGGCCATTGGCGGCATTACGCGTCCTTTCAAAAGCCAATTTGGCTGGCATATTTTGCAGGTAATCGAGCGTCGCAAAGAAGATATGAGCGATAAAATGAAGCGCAATCAAGCCGCCAACGTATTGCGTTCACGTCGCTTTGAAGAAGAGTTCCAGCTCTGGCTGACACAAATTCGAGAAGAAGCTTACGTCGAAATTAAACTCTAAGCCCGCGCGCTCTTTTTGCCGGCGGCTAAAAATAGATTGCACTTAAGCATGGTGCGATTTGTTTTTAGCCGTTGTGCATTTTGAATCCAGTGTTTTTAATATATATATTTTTCAGGCTCAGACGATTATGACTCCCTGCTATCGAATTGCGCTTACGCCCGGTGAATCGGCAGGCATAGGCCCGGATCTTATTGTCACACTCGCGCAACAAGCGCAGGCGCATGAAATAGTTGCCATTGCCGATCCGCACTTATTGCAAACGCGTGCGCAACAGCTTGGATTTAATATACAGCTGCGCGATATTAATTTACACGATACACCGCGCCCAAGTGCAGCGGGTGAGTTGGCGATTTTGCCTGTTGTACTCGCTGAAGCTGCGGTGCCGGGCAAACTGAATGTTAACAATGCTCCGTATATTTTACGCACTCTGGATGCTGCCATCGAAGGCTGTGTTGCTGGGCATTTTGCGGCGCTGGTCACTGGGCCCGTGCAAAAAAGTATTATCAATGACGCGGGTATTGCCTTTAGTGGGCACACTGAATATCTCGCTGAAAAAACTCATACAGAAAAAGTGGTAATGATGCTTGCCACCGAAGGTTTGCGTGTGGCCCTCGCTACTACTCACTTGCCGCTGAAAGATGTTGCTGCCGCTATCACTGAAGATGAGCTAACACTAGTCACTGAAATTCTGCATCGCGATATGCAAGCGCAATTTGGTATTGCCCAACCGCGAATTTTGGTTTGTGGTTTAAATCCACACGCCGGTGAAGGTGGGCATCTCGGACGCGAGGAAATTGAGGTGATCGAGCCAGTGCTTAAAAAATTGCGCGCACGTGGAATGAATTTAATTGGCCCATTGCCAGCAGATACATTGTTTACGCCAAAATATTTGGATCATGCAGACGCCGTGCTCGCGATGTATCACGATCAGGGGCTGCCAGTTTTAAAATACAAAGGTTTTGGCCAAGCGGTGAACATTACGCTTGGTTTGCCGATTATCCGCACCTCAGTTGATCACGGTACAGCATTGGATTTGGCGGGTACTGGCAAAGCCGATTTGGGCAGCTTACGCACGGCATTAAGTTACGCACTGGCGATGGTTCAAGCAAAACACGCGCGCTAATTATTGGAAAATTTTCATGAAAAAAATGTCGAACCCTACTTTTCAACGGGAGTCACAAGCGGAATCACAACACAAAGCGCGCAAACGTTTTGGGCAAAACTTTTTGATTGATCATGGCATCATCCGTGACATAGTCCGTTCAGTTCATCCCAAAAAAGAAGACCTGATTGTCGAGATCGGGCCGGGTAAAGGAGCAATTACGCAATTGCTCGCTGATAGTTGTGACAACCTAAGTGTGATCGAATTGGATCGCGATTTGGTACCATGGTTAAAAGTTAAGTTTGAACATCACCCTAACTTTCAATTATTTCAGGCTGATGCGCTGCAATTTGATTTTGCACAATTAATTAAAAATAGTCAGCCGTTGCGCATCGTCGGTAACTTGCCTTACAACATATCTACACCGCTAATTTTTCATCTGCTCACCTATGCGAACCGAGTGCAGGATATGCATTTTATGTTGCAGAAAGAAGTGGTAAAGCGTATGGCGGCGCAGGCGGGCGATAGCGCCTATGGTCGCCTGAGTATCATGGTGCAGTATTATTGCGCGGTAGAAGATTTGTTCGACGTGCCGCCAACGTCATTTGATCCTGCGCCCAAAGTGGATTCGGCCATTGTGCGTTTAACACCACACGCCATCTTGCCGTATGTCGCCAACAATATAAAAAGTTTGGAAACCTTGGTAAACGTCGCTTTCCAACAGCGACGCAAAACCTTGCGCAATTCACTCAAACAATTGCTGACTGCTGAGCAAATGGAAACCCTGCCGGTAAATTTGCAATTGCGCCCAGAAGAAATCAGTTTGCCTGAATATGTAGCAATGAGTAATTTGCTTGGTGAACTTTCGCTCAATAGCAAGTTGCTAACCGAGGCAGAATAAAATGTCAGGCATCCAAGTTCTTGTATTAACCCAGTACATTGAAGCGCAATCTGTACCCATGGAACATCGTTATGTGTATAGCTATACCATTACTATTGCGAACAACAGCAATGTGCCGGCACAGCTAGTCAGTCGCCATTGGCGCATTATCGATGCCAATGAAAAGCTGCAAGAAGTGCAGGGTTTGGGGGTGGTTGGCGAACAGCCGCATCTCAAGCCTGGTGAAAGTTACACTTACACCAGCGGTGTTATTCTTGAGACGGAAACGGGAATTATGGAAGGTACGTATCATATGCGCACGGATCAGGGTGCTATGTTTGATGCGCCTATCCCGACCTTTGCATTAGTGCCGCCGCACGCCGTACATTAACTTGTATCAAAATATTCTCGAAAAATTGGACAGGAATTAATATGGCAACCTATGCAATTGGCGATATTCAAGGCTGCTTTGAACCGTTGCAATGCCTGTTAAAAAAAATCGAATTTAATCCGCTCAACGATAGGCTTTGGCTTGCAGGCGATTTAATTAATCGCGGCCCGGATACGTTAGAGACGATACGATTTTTATACCGGATGCGCGATTCACTCACCATTGTATTAGGCAATCACGATCTGCATTTCATTGCGGTTTATTATGGCCTGCGTAAGATCGGCAAAAACGATACCTTGGATGAATTGTTGAGCGCGCCAGATTGCGCTGATCTGGTTTATTGGCTGCGCCAACAAAAATTGGTACATCACGATCCTGCACTTAATTTCACTATGGTGCATGCGGGCATTCCACCGCAGTGGGATTTGAGCGAAGCTTTGGCACATGCACACGAAGTGGAAAGTGTGTTGCAAACCGATAGAATCGAAAACTTTCTCGCGGGCATGTACGGTAATCTACCCAGTCGCTGGGACAATAATCTTGCTGGGGTTGATCGCCTACGATTAATCACCAATTATTTTACACGTATGCGTTTTTGTACTGCTGATGGTGAGCTGGAATTGCAAACCAAAGAAAGTGCTGATACAGCACCTATTGGTTTCGCCCCCTGGTTTTCTTTTTCTGAACGCAAAACTGCGCAACAAAAAGTTTTGTTTGGACATTGGGCCGCGTTAGAGGGACGTACAGATGAAGGGAATATATACGCACTCGATACCGGTTGCGTTTGGGGCGGTGCACTCACTGCCCTGAGATTGGAGGATGAGCGCTGGTTTGCATGTAATTGTCTCGCGTAACTCCATTTCAGATCGATATGTGATCGCCCTGTCTGATTAATAATCGCAATTTGTAACACTCTGTATCGTTCAGGTTCAATTCAATTTTCTCTCTCTAGTATGACATCGAGCATCACTACTGATGCTGTTGTTTATATCAGAGGATCGATTATGAAAATCAAATTATTACCCGCAATTATTGCTGCTGCCGGTTTTTTAACTGTCCCTTTTGCACTTGCTGCAACCTATCAAAGTGAAATTTCTGCCTCTTATGCTGACATTGATTCTGATGCGGGTGCAGATGATATTTATGCCGCCGCAGTGGAGGGGAAGTATTATATTTCTCCTGTAGATACCAGTGGGCACCCTTTAGCGGAAGCGGCCTTTCTCGAAAAAGCGAGCAACATTTATGTGACAGCTGCCGTCCAACAATGGAAAGATGATGGGTTTCACGCTGACGTGTATGAGAGATCAGTAGGTATAGATTTTTATGTGCCGAATTCGCTGTTTTATCTGGGGGCTGGAGTTAGGGAGGATAAATATCAAACGAAATATTCGGCCGATACTACCAATGGAGCAAGTGCAATTACGTTCGGTCGCTCATGGGATTCCGAATGGTTCGTCAAAGCCGGCATAACCCCGATCGACGGCTTATTGATTTGGTCAGAATTTGTGGAAGATAGTGATATTTCCGAGAAGTGGAATATCAATGGCAAATACGTTGTTGCATTGACTGGCGAGCAGGCACTGAATATTGAAGCCAGTTATGAGAATTCCGATGAATATTTCCCTGCAGAAGCTTGGAGTGGCGCCGTTGATTATTATATTGATCGCCATTTAAGTGTGGGGGGCGGTTTCACCCACTCCACATTTGAAAATGAAGGCTTAAACCGAGGTGAAGACGCAACAGATTATTTTATCCGCGCGCGCAATTATTTTACCGACAATATCGGTGTTGAGCTGGGATACGTTGATGGTGAACACGAGGACAGTTTAACGTTGGGAGCCAGCATTCGCTTCTAATTTTTTGCCCGGTTGAATAGATTTACAAGAAAGCGCCAAAGCTTAAACTCTTTGGCGTTTTTTGTTATATAAAGCTGTCAGCTTAGTGCCATTTTTTTGTTTTGACTCATTAGCTTGCGTTTTAATTCTATGGGTTTATAGTTAATCCGTTGGGTAGCTTTGCATTCTCAGTCTTTTTTAAGCTTAGCCGCGTTCTGGGAATACGAAAATCCTAACAATTGTTGGAATTGAGGTGTCCGGTTTTTTTGAGGTACGTCCTGTGTTCTGGCTGTGTGTCTTTGAGTTATCAAGGACTTGGGTATTTGAGAAGCGAATGATATAAGTGCTTTTCAGTAGTGAACCCCGCTTTTTAGCCAGTTGGCTGTTTCTGTTGTCAGGTCGCACCTTTGCACCGGGGTAACCCCGGATTTTCACCTGATCCTTCTCATCGAGTGATGCTCGATGTATTTCCAGTGCATAAAGTGGTTGTATGGGTTTTCTGTATACAGCCCTATGCAGTTTTATGAATAGTTGTTATGAGACATTTTAAATTCCTGCTCCGAATGTGGGATAAGCTCGTTCGCCTGTTCATTTACGATTTCCAAAAAAGCCATAAGCTACAAAAAAAGCCATAAGCTACAAGAAGGAGTCGTGCAGTGAAATGCTATTCGTTTTTAATCAATAATAAATTGCAGTACTTGGTTGCGCTCTATTTTTTCATGCGGGCCAATTGGGTGCTGGCGCAAGATCCGAAATACAATATGCCCCGCGGCGTCACTGATATCAGTCATCAAGTCTATGACTTGCATATGATTATTTTTTATATTTGCTGCGCCATCGCCTTTATTGTTTTTGGGCTAATGTTTTGGTCCATCCTGTATCACCGCAAATCCAAAGGTGTTCAGCCTGAACAATTCCATGGCAGTTTGAAAGTTGAAATAATCTGGACTGCCATTCCTGTGTTGATTCTGGTTGCAATGGCTGTTCCGGCGAGCAAGACATTGATTGCGATGGAGGATGCATCAGAAGCGGATCTCACTGTGTTGGTTACCGGCTCTCAGTGGAAATGGCATTACAAATATCTTGAGCACCCTATCGAATTTTATTCGTTGCTGGCGACCCCGCGCGACGAAATTAATAATCTCGCTGCAAAAAATGATATGTATTTGCGCGATGTGGATAAGCCATTGGTTTTACCTACGGGCAAAAAAATTCGCTTCCTCGTCACCTCCGATGATGTTATCCACTCCTGGTGGGTACATGACTTCGCTATCAAAAAAGATGCTAACCCTGGCTTTATCAATGAAACCTGGACCAAGGTCGATACCCCCGGCATTTATCGCGGCCAGTGTGCAGAGCTGTGCGGTAAAGATCACGCGTTTATGCCAGTAGTTGTGGATGTGCGCAGCCCGAAAGATTTTGACGCTTGGGTTGCCGAGCAACTTGCATTGCAAGCGCAGTTAAAAGCGGAGGAGGTTGCGCGCGGCATGATGGATATGCAAGAGCTGATGACCCTTGGACAAAAAACCTATGAAACACATTGCGCTGCTTGCCATCAGGTGTCGGGCGAGGGGCTCGCTGGTGCAATCCCTGCGCTGAAAGGCAGCCTCATGGCGACTACCGATATTCCCGCTCANNAACAATACTGGTGAACTGGTGCAAGCTGCCGATGTCGCCGCCATTAAAGAGGGAGAATAATAATGAGCACCGATACTTCCCATGCGGTGGATGTGGTAGATCATCACGATGATCATGATCACAAACCGAAAGGCATCACACGTTGGCTTTACACCACGAATCACAAAGATATAGGTTCGCTCTATTTATTGTTCTCGTTGTTAATGCTGTTTATTGGCGGGATTTTGGCGATGGGAATTCGCGCCGAATTATTTCAACCTGGCTTACAGTATCTCGACCCACATTTTTTTAATCAGCTAACAACTGTCCATGGTTTGGTTATGGTGTTTGGAGCGGTGATGCCCGCGTTTGTCGGTCTCGCTAACTGGATGGTGCCGCTGATGATTGGCGCACCGGATATGGCCCTGCCGCGTATGAACAACTGGAGTTTTTGGATATTGCCATTTGCGTTTTTAATTCTTCTCTCCACATTTTTTATGGAGGGCGGCGCACCTGCAGCGGGCTGGACTTTTTATGCTCCGCTCTCGACTACTTACAGCACTGACAGCACCGCCTTTTTTGTGTTCTCGGTACACTTGCTTGGCATCTCGTCAATCATGGGCGCGATGAATGTCATCGTCACCATCTTTAATTTGCGCGCACCGGGTATGACCTGGATGAAGTTGCCGCTGTTTGTCTGGACGTGGTTGATCACGGCGTTTTTGCTGATCGCAGTTATGCCAGTGTTGGCCGGTGTGGTAACTATGGTGCTAACCGATAAATATTTTGGCACCAGTTTTTTTGATGCGGCAGGAGGCGGTGATCCGGTGATGTTCCAGCATATTTTTTGGTTCTTCGGGCACCCTGAAGTTTACATCATGATTTTGCCCGCCTTTGGTATTGTCTCCAGCATTATTCCCACCTTTGCACGTAAACCTTTATTTGGTTATGAATCCATGGTGATCGCTACGGCGAGCATTGCGTTTCTCTCTTTTATCGTGTGGGCGCATCATATGTTTACCACCGGTATGCCGGTTGCGGCCGAATTATTTTTTATGTACACCACCATGTTGATCGCGGTACCCACAGGTGTAAAAGTATTTAATTGGGTAGCGACTATGTGGCGCGGTTCAATGACTTTTGAGGTGCCGATGATGTTTGCATTGGCATTCATTGTGTTGTTTACCATTGGTGGTCTCTCTGGGTTGATGCTCGCGATAATTCCCGCTGACTTTCAATATCACGACACTTATTTTGTAGTGGCACATTTTCATTATGTGCTGGTGACTGGCGCTGTGTTTGGCATTATTTCAGGCGTTTATTATTGGATTCCAAAATGGACCGGCGTGATGTATAGCGAGCGCATTGGTCAATTTCATTTTTGGTGTTCATTAATATCGGTCAACATGTTGTTTTTCCCCATGCATTTTGTCGGCCTCGCTGGTATGCCGCGTCGAATTCCGGATTACGCGCTGCAGTTTGCTGATATGAATGCGTTTATCAGTATTGGTGGATTGTTGTTTGGTTTATCGCAATTGATTTTTGTGTGGATGGTAGTGCGTTGTATGCGCGGCAAAGGCGTGAAAGCCAGCGCGCAAGTATGGGAAGGTGCACAGGGATTGGAATGGGAAATCCCGTCGCCCGCGCCATACCACACATTTCAAACACCACCACAGGTGAAGTAGGCGTTATTCCATTGTTGGAGTTAAGGCATGATTTCTCACAAGGTAATAATGCGCAATCTGGTGTTGATTTGCCTCGCGATGTTTGCGTTCGGATTCGCATTGGTACCGCTTTATGATGTGTTTTGTGAGCTAACCGGAATAAATGGAAAAACCGCAGCAACAGCCGCTACTGCTTTCAAGCGAGTGGACGCGAGTAGAACAATTACGGTGGAGTTTTTGGCTAATCGGGATCCCGCTATGCCGTGGGATTTTGCTCCGGAGATGCAGAAAATTCAATTGCACCCAGGGCAGGTAACGGTAATGAATTTTTTTGTGGAAAATCATACCGACGAAGCGATGATTGGGCGTGCTGTACCCTCAGTATCACCTGGTGAGGCGGCGCGTTACTTTAAAAAAATTGAGTGTTTTTGTTTTGTCGAGCAACCATTGGATGCTCATGAGCGAAAAGCAATGCCGGTGCAGTTTTATGTTGATCCTGAATTGCCGCGTCATTTTACGACTATCACTTTATCTTATCGTCTGTATAGAAATACGCCGCAGACGGCAAGCCGATAAACAGCCTGTGCGAATGGAGGAATAACCATGAGTGACAGCCATCAACGATATTATGTTCCAGATCAAAGTGTGTGGCCAATTGTAGGTGCGGTTGCGTTATTTTGTATTGGTTATGGTTCTGCGCTCTGGATTAATGCCATAGCTAAAGATCAGCATGGTGTTGGTTTATATTTGCTGGTAGCCGGTTTAGCATTGCTGTTTTATATGCTATTTGGGTGGTTTAAAAATGTTATCACTGAATCCATGGGTGGGCTTTATAGCGCGCAAATGGATCGGTCGTTCCGCCAGGGCATGAGTTGGTTTATTTTTTCCGAAGTTATGTTTTTCATGGCATTTTTCGGTGCGCTGTTTTATGCGCGCGTTATCTCGGTGCCTTGGCTGGATGGTGCGGGCAATAATGTAATGACTGGAGAAATTCTCTGGCCCTCTTTTGAAGCTATCTGGCCGTTGACTAAAACGCCAGGCGGGACAGAGACTCAAGCTATGCCATGGGATGGCATACCCTTGTATAACACGCTGATATTACTGGTGTCGTCCGTCACTTTACAGTTCGCACACATCGGAGTCGAAGAGAAAAAACCGGCGCAGTTAGGTTTTTTTATGATGCTTACGATTATTCTGGGGGTAGTGTTTTTATATCTGCAGGGTTATGAATATATTCACGCCTATCAGGATTTAGGTTTGCGGCTGGATTCCGGGCTTTACGGTAATACCTTCTTTCTGCTAACCGGCTTTCATGGTCTGCACGTTACTTTAGGTACGATTTTTCTGATCGTTATTTTCTTGCGTATCTTGTTAAAAAACCACTTCACACCTGAGCGTCATTTTGGTTTTCAAGCGGCGGCATGGTATTGGCACTTTGTTGATGTGGNNCCCAGAAATTTTGACATCTTAGGTGCTGTTTCATCGTTTTTCAGCATAGCAAAAAGCGCCTGAAATAAACTGAAGATAACAATCGCCAATAACGTAACAAGAATAATTTTTAGCAACATGGAAACACCTTAGCAGGAGTGAGTGTATGACCATTATAGCGTTCAATCGCTATTGGGTAGTTCGCTGGCCATGGGTGTTGGTCAATTTATTGGTAGTCGGGCTCTTGTTGGGCTTATGTTTCTGGCAATTGTCGCGTGCCACCGAAAAATCCCAAACACTGGCACGTATTGCAGACTGGCAACAACAAGGTGCAATAGGCAGTGCGCAGCTCTCTCAAATACACGCCAACGCGATTGACGGTGTGCAGTTGGATTTTAACGCACGTTGGTTGTCGCCGAATATTTGGTTGTGGGACAACCAAATTGTGAATGGCCGCTTTGGTTATGACGTGATAATTGCCGTTGAAGAAATTATGGATAGAAATCAAGTCGATAATAGCATTCAAAAAGAATCACCTGCGGTCGTGCTGGTGAATTTGGGGTGGCTGGCGGCACCACTGGCGCGCGATCAGTTACCTGCTGTGGATATTCCCGCTGAATTGCGTGTACAAGGAATTTATCGCACACGCATTAAAGGTTTGTTATTAGGGGCCAATGTTGAAGACGAAGGCAGTTGGCCAATGAGGATTCAGCAGCTTGATACCTTGGCGTTTTCCAATTATTTGCAGCGGCCGCTGCATTCCGGTGTTATCTATCAACAAAAAGACTCGCCCTTTCTTGTCCATTATCGCCCCGTTATTTTGCCACCGGAGCGCCACAGGGCCTACGCATTGCAGTGGGGTTTATTGGCACTCGCCGTGATTGTAATCGCGCTGGCTGCCAGTGCACGTAAGGAGTTACTTCATGACTAGTCGCAAATTTTTTGCATTATTTATCGGTTGTGCATTGGTGCCACTGGTGGCCGCTAAAGCCAGTTTGGAAATGGGCCTGTTCAGTCAAACCAGTGTTAATAAAGGTGAGTGGCTTGAGCATGAAATTCAACTGCTTCCAGCTGCGTCACCCATGGCACCGCACTGGCGTTTGGTGTATGTGCGCACCTCGAATTGTAATCATGAGTGCGATCAGGCATTGCATGCTATGCAGCAGCTTTATACCGGTTTGGGGCGCAAGCAACTTAATATAGAACCATTATTTTTATCTGCAAAAGCAGTGCCTGAGCTCAACCAATTCCCGGCGATTAATGCGCTAGTTGATACTCAGCCGCAAATTGAATTGGATAATCAGATCGTTATTGTTAATCAGCGCGGTCTGGTACTTTTGCGTTATCCCGTGAGCGGTGACGGCGAGCAGATGAAAAATGTCGCAAAAGATATTCGCACGGACTTGTTACGGTTGATGAATTACGATAGGAACGGCGTATGAGTCGATTCACCGGGCTGGTTAACTTTACGCTGCTTCTAACACTACTGGTGATTACGCTAGGCGCCTATACACGCCTAACTGATGCCGGGTTAGGTTGCCCCGATTGGCCGGGTTGTTATGGAAAACTCACTGCCCCTTTGCATGATGGACATGTTGCTGAGCTGCAACAACAATTTCCCGGCACGCAAATAGAACCACACAAGGCGCACAACGAAATGTTGCACCGCTATATAGCAGGCTTGTTAGGTCTGGCGGTATTGACAATTTTTATTACCAGTCAATTTATAAAACGCTTTCGTTTACTTACAGCGTTTATTTTAGCAGTCGTTATTTTTCAGGCAGCATTAGGAATGTGGACGGTGACCCTCAATTTACTGCCGCTGGTCGTGCTCGCGCATTTGCTCGGCGGTTTTACTCTGTTGAGTTTATTGGCGTTATTGCGGATGGAAATCTATTGGCGGCAGCAGGCCGGACAGAAACTGCCGTTATCGAATATACGGAGCGAGCCGAAGCTCTCACCTTTGCTACCTTTTGCCTATTTGGTGCTGGTGATATTAATTGGGCAAATTGCCTTGGGAGGCTGGACGGCAAGTAATTATGCCGCTGCTGTTTGCTACCAATTGCCATTTTGTGAGGCGGGATGGGTGGAGCGATTCTCTCTGCAGTCTGCCCTGCATGTGCCACTCGGTCATGAGACCTATGAGTACGGCGTATTATCTTATGAAGCGCGCATGAGCATTCATGTTCTGCATCGCATGGGCGCCATAGTTACCCTGCTGGCGTTAGGTGGTTTTATTTTTTGCTGTTGGCGCAGGGCGCAGACGTATTTTATGAAAAAGCTTACGCTTGCCATCGCATGTTTATTATTGCTGCAGTTTACTTTAGGGTTGGTCAATATAGTTGCGCAATTACCTCTGTTAAATGCAGTTGCACACAATGTAGTGGCAGCAAATTTATTAATGCTATTAGTCGTTTTTGTTCGACAAATGTTTTTGCGGCGAGTAACCGCGCCGCTTGGAGCGTTTTTTGTGGAAGAAGAATTTTCGCAGCCAGCAAAACATAAATAGTGATCAATAATGAATAGTGAAATAATTTATTGCAGTAGGAGTTTTGTATGGCGATTATAAAAAATACTGTTGCTCCAATATTTGTGCGTGCCGATTTACTAGCGATTTGTCGTGATTATTATCAGCTGACCAAACCTAAAGTGGTTGCATTACTTGTGCTGACTGCCTGGGTGGGAATGATGTTGGCGACTCCTTCACCGCCGTCATTAGTATTGATGTTGCTGGCTAGTACGGGCATTGGTTTGGTCTCAGCCGCCGCCGCCGCATTTAATCATGTGTTGGATCAGAAGATTGACGCGCAGATGGCACGCACTTATATGCGCCCCCTGCCCAAAGGAAAATTAACCAATACCCAGGCGGTTACTTTTGCCTGTGCGTTGGCGCTGAGCGGTTTTATGCTGCTGTTGCTGGCGGTGAATACGCTAACTGCTGTGCTCACACTGGTTGGATTATTTGGTTATGCAGTTGTTTACACGTTGTTGTTAAAGCGGGCGACACCGCAAAACATTGTGATTGGCGGTTTGGCCGGGGCACTGCCTCCGGTGTTGGGATGGACGGCTATTACTGGCAGCGTGAGCGGCGAGGCGGTGTTATTAATGATGATTGTATTTACCTGGACGCCGCCGCATTTTTGGGCGTTGGCGATCCACCGTTGTAACGACTATGCCAAAGCTAACATCCCAATGCTGCCAGTGACGCATGGTATTGAGTTTACCAAAACGGCGATTTTGCTTTACACATTGTTATTGTTTCTCGTGTGTTTATTGCCGTATCTCATCGGTATGACGGGAGTGTTGTATCTGTGTGCGAGTACTTATCTCAACGGAAAATTTATTTATCATGCATGGAAATTAAAATTTAATGCGGAAGCTGACACCGCTATGAACACCTTTCGTTTTTCCATCGTGCATTTAATGGTGTTGTTCCTTGTGTTGTTGGTGGATCACTATGCAAAGTGGAGCTTCAGTGAATTATTACAATAAGTTTTCTGCTGGAGCCTTAGTTGGGGNNCGCAGATACGAGCGCAAACCATTGTTGGCGTGAGCGCGGATTGCTGTGTGATGGCGATGTTGCACCAAACGCGTAAACACGGTGATAAGGTTTCGATGGATCATCTGGATCTGCTGGCTGTTCCGGCGCAAGCCAGTGTGCAATTAACTCCGGGCGGTTTGCACATCATGCTAATGAAACCTGCGCAAGAGTTAGTAATTGATAGCGAAGTAAAAATAACGTTTAGCTTCAGCGATGGCACTACGCAACACATCAATCTCAGCGTGAAAAAAAATGAACCCTAGGCGAGTTTGGCTGGCAGTGTATGCGGTGGCGATCACCGCCAGTTTGGGCCTTGGCGTTATGCTGAGTGCACAACAATTTTCTGCTGCGCCACCATTGGATTTTGTGCAGCAGTTACCTGCGCCGAAAGCCTTGCCTGAATTTTCCTTGGAACGTCATAACGGTAAAATTGCCGATGCGAATGTGTTTCGCGGTCATTGGAGCTTGGTGTTTTTCGGTTTTACCACTTGCCCGGATTTTTGCCCCCTTGAGCTACAAAAGTTGGGCAAGTTATTAAATTTGATGGGCGCGGGTGACGATCTGCAAGTGGTATTTGTGAGCGTTGACCCGGAACGTGACGAACAGGAAAAATTGGCTAATTACGTCGGGTTTTTTCATTCGCAGATTATCGGTTTGCGCGGTGACAATAGTGCTTTGGCAGCATTCGCCCAATTTTTTGGCGCTGCCTATGATCGCTCGGTAATTATCGAGAGTAAATTATTAAGCGTTCCCGCCGGTATCAACATGCCCACTAACGCTGGGGATCAGTATGTGGTAAATCACTCCACCAGAGTATTTGTGGTAAATCCTGATGGGGAATTTATTGGCAGCTTTGCTCCGCCATACGAGGTAGGAGATATGTTATCCGATATGCAAAAATTAATGAGTAGGTAAATTTTTTATATTATAGAGATCGATCCAAAACCAGATAAATATAGATGTTGTAGTTATGGAGAAGTTTTTTTTGAAGTTGATTTGGTCTAACCACCATCAGGACGATAAGTGGTGCGGGCTATATACTCAGTAAACAAGACGAGAGCAGTTCTTCGCTGAGTGATTCGTTGTTCAGCTAAGCCGACCATCAATATCTAATAACAGTGTTGGAGAAAGAATATGATTTCCCATGTCGCCGGTCTTTTTATTCATCCACATCAAGAGTGGGAAGAAATTCGTGATACCCCCGAGAGTGTTTCCCATTTGTATTTTGCTCACGTTTTGTTTCTCGCATTAATCCCGCCAGTCTCCATGTTTATCGGCACGACCAAAGTGGGTTGGGTGATTGGTAATGGTGCCCCGGTTATGCTGACTGAATCCAGTGCTCTGCTTATGAGCGGGCTTATGTATTTGGCGATGCTTGCCGGAATTGCGGTTATTGGTGCGTTTATTAATTGGATGTCGCGGACTTACCATTCAGCGCCCGGCTATGCGCGTTGCGTTGTATTCGCTGCTTACACGGCAACTCCTTTATTCGTAGCAGGGCTCTGTGCACTTTATCCAAATGTGATTCTCACTATGTTGGTGGGCATAGCGGCGGTGTTTTACACAGTGTACTTGCTGTATATGGGCATTCCGATTTTTATGAAAATTCCTGAGGATGAAGGTTTTATTTATTCCAGCTCAATACTCACTATTGGTCTGGTGATGTTTGTATCGATTATGGCTATTACGGTATTGATCTGGAGTTTTGGTTTTGGGCCTGCCTATGCAGGGTGATTGATGGACCGATCTGCAGTAACTATTTTCGTCATAAAAAAGCCGGTGCAGTTGTTGCTGCACCGGCTTTTGGCTTTGTGCCACACGTCGAACTTATTTCAGGCTTGCAAAAACCTCTGCGGCTATTTTGAGGGTGTTGTTAATATCCTCTGCCGTGTGTGCCCCTGACATAAATCCTGCCTCGTAAGAGGCGGGTGCCAAATAAACACCGCGTTCTAACATGCCATGGAAAAATTTATTAAAACGCGGAATATCGCAAGCCATCACTTGTTTAAAGTTGGTGACTTTTTTCTCGCTGGTAAAAAAGAAACCGAACATACTGCCGATATGATTGGTGGTAAAGGGAATGCCAGCCTCATCCGCTAATTTTTGCAAACCTGCTACTAGGTGCGTGGTGCGTGCGCAGAGATTGTTATAAAAACCCTCCTGCTCCAACAACTCCAATGTTTTTAAACCCGCTGCCATGGCGACAGGATTACCGGAGAGTGTTCCCGCTTGGTACACGGGGCCAGAAGGTGCAATCATTTGCATAATATCGCGACGGCCACCAAAGGCGCCTACCGGCATACCGCCGCCGATAACTTTGCCCAAGGTGATGATATCGGCATTTACATTGTAGTGACCCTGCGCACCTTTGTGTGCGACGCGGAAGCCGGTCATCACTTCATCAAAAATTAGCAAGCTGCCATATTGATCGCAGACTTCGCGCAGACACTCCAAAAATCCTGGCACTGGCGGTACGCAATTCATATTGCCTACTACGGGCTCAACAATAATGCAGGCGATTTGGTCGCCGAGTTTGGCAAAACATTCGCGCACTTGTTCGGCGTTGTTGTAATCGAGTGTGAGTGTGTGATCGGCCAATACCGCAGGCACTCCCGGTGAGCTGGGCACACCCAGTGTAAGCGCGCCGGAACCGGCTTTAATTAGTAGTGAATCTGAATGGCCGTGATAACAACCTTCGAATTTAATAATTTTATCGCGCTTGGTGAAGGCGCGCGCGAGTCTGATTGCACTCATGGTCGCTTCTGTACCAGAGCTGACAAAGCGAACCATCTCCATATTGGGAATCAGGCTGCAAAGCTTTTCTGCCAGAGTGGTTTCGCGTTCAGTAGGTGCGCCAAAACTCAAACCAAATTTTGCGGTCTCGATGACGGCGTTAATCACCTCAGGATGCGCGTGGCCGAGCACCATCGGCCCCCAGCTTTGTACGTAATCGATATATTTTTTGCCGTCCGCATCCCACACATATGCACCGAGTGCACGTTCAAAAAACACGGGGGTTCCACCTACGGATTTAAATGCGCGCACGGGCGAGTTGACACCACCGGGAATGGTTTTCTGTGCTTGTAAAAATAATTCTTCAGAGCGGCTCATGGTGAATCCTTATATTAATTTTTCAATTCAATAAATTTTCTGGCTTGCGCAGTAATGTCTTCTGCCGAAAACAAGCTGTGACAGACCGCGAGCATAGCGGCGCCTGCATCGAGTAATTGTTTGCCATTGTCCAGCGTAATGCCGCCAATTACCACGATTGGGGTATTGCTGAATTCCTTACGTGCATCACTGATTAATGAAATCGGTGCAGGGTGTGCATCAGGTTTGGTGCTGGAGGGAAAGAAACGGCCAAATGCGACGTAATTTGCGCTGTCTTTAATTGCCTGCTGTGCAAGTGTAAGCGAATCATGACAGGTGACGCCGATAATGGCGCGATTGCCGAGAATAATGCGCGCGGCGATCGGATTGGAGTCTCCTTGACCTAAATGCACACCGTGTGCCCCGATTTCTTGTGCGAGACTCACATCGTCGTTAATTAATAATTGCGCCTGATATTGATTGCAGAGCGCGAGTAAATTTTTGGCTTCAAATAACCGGCGTGCTTTGTCAGAGGATTTGTCCCGATATTGCACCAGCTTGCAGCCACCTTTTAATACGGCTGCAACAGCGTCGAAAAGTTTGTCGCCGGGCAATAACTGTGTGTCAGTAATGGCGTAGAGTTTATTGTTCATGCTAAAAAGGTTTCACCACCACTAGAATGACGATACCGATTAATAAAAACACCGGCAGCTCGTTAAACACGCGAAAAAATTTATGGCTCTTGGTGCAGCGATCATCGCGCAGTTGTTTCAAGTATGCGATACAAGCATGGTGATAACCCGTGAGAATGACCACCAGCGCAATTTTGCACCAGTACCATACCTGCGTAGAGTAGTACTCCCAGCCGAGCCAGCTCATCCATATTCCAAACGTATAGGTTGCGATCATCGCCGGGTTGGCGATTCCGCGTAGCAACTTGCGCTCCATAATTTTAAAGCGCTCGCGGCTGATCTCGTCTTCGCTCATGCTGTGATACACAAACAGGCGCGGCAAATAAAAGAGCGCGGCCATCCAGCTGATGACAGAAATAATATGGAAAGCTTTTACCCACAGCATAAGAGCATCTCAATAGTTAAATGCGGTAATAATCGTCGATTTTCGCGCGGCTGATTATACCCAGTGGTTGATGGGAATCGCTAAGTGATTCGACCCAGAGTGCATCGATTTGTTGGCGATTCATCAAATCGAGTGCTTCAAATAAATTGGCGTCGGCGGTAATACGCGCGAGATCGTAACGGCGTGCAGGGATTTCCTGCAGATTGATGATGTCATCTGCCGTAATGTCTTCTGCTTGTTGCAGATAGCTGTGCAGATCGGCGGGTTGCAGTAGCTGATTGGTATCGCGCAATAAAATCCAGTGTGGATGATGGGCAAGTAATTGCTGGGCACCGGCATTGCTGATTTCATGTTGCGTCACTACTAAATGCCGATCAATTAGTCCGCGCACACCTGTGCGGCTGAGCAGTTGTTCCATCATTTCCGTGCTGCGAAACTTGCCTTGGATACGCAGCACGTTTTGAAACAGACCATCGCATTTAAACACCCAGCGGGTAGTGAGGCAGGCGGCGATAACGACCATCATACTGGGGAAAATAATATTGGGGTTATAGGTGAGTTCTAGAATCGCCATCATCGCGGCGAGTGGGGCGTTGAGCGTAGCGCCCATCATCGCGCCCATGCCCAATATCACGTAAAAGCCGATAGCACTGGCGGAACCGGGCATAAGTATTTGCGCTGCGCTGCCAACTGCGCCACCGACACAGGCGCCGATAAACAGCAGCGGCCCTACAACCCCGCCGGGCATACCGACACCGAGACTTATTGAAGTGGCAAAGAGTTTGGTCACTGCAATCGCCAGCAGCAGCGCAAAACCTATCTCACCTGCCAATGCGCTGCTGATCGTGTCGTAGCCAACGCCCATAATCTGTGGAATCCACAGCGCGCAAATACCAGTGAATAAACCGGCGAGTGCAAAGCGCAGGGCGATAGGGCGATTCAGTGCCCAGCGGCAACTCGCGCCATGCATGCGAATATAGGCCGCTGCAAATACGGCCACTATCAGGCCGACCAACCCCATCATCGGTAGCTCACGCAGATCCCCCATCACTGATTGCGCGTTAATAAAGGCGATCTCTGGGCCAAAGGCAAGGCGAGTCATGGTNNGTGTTCGAGGGTAATTTCAACCACTGCCCGAGCAGACTGCCGCTGCCTGCCCCCAAATGGACAGCAGGGCCTTCGCGCCCCACCGATTGCCCCGTCAACAAACAGGCTGCACCACCAAAAAATTGCGTTACGACATTGCCTATGGGCATGCGCCCTTGATGGTTTTGCAGGCGATCCATTACATGGCCAATGCTAGTGGCGTGATGGCGCTTATCGACGCATTGCAGAATTAATCCCAGTACCACTGCGCCGCTCAGGGGAAGGGCGAAATGCACCAGCGAGCTGACTGCCTCGAAGTTTTCAAAGTTATCCGGTAGGAAATAGCCGAGCGGAATTTCCACCGCCCAGCGAAACAACACAATGACTGCGCCTGCAATTATGCCGGTGAGCAGCCCGAGCAAGGTCAGTTGTGGCAATGCCTCGGCGCCTGCGAGTTGGTCGCGCAGCGATTCAATGCGATGATTCAAGCGCTTAAGGGTATTGGCTGCTATAGATTGCGATGACTCTCTCGGCACACGGAATTCCTGTGTTAGGTGACTGCTTTTTAGGCTGAGTTGATCAGATCTAGTGACTTATCAATACCCTATTATGAAAGCCCGGCAGCTTTTGCTTTTGATTTATTGATAAGGCTCTTATGATAGCCGTCTTTATTTTTTACCAGCTTGGCTGGCGGTGGCTCAGGATACCAGAGTCATCGCCGAACCATTCAGTGCAACGTATTGAACAAAACTATTGGAGGTTGAGGTGATTAAAGCAGCGATTGTCGGCGGAACTGGTTATACAGGCGTAGAGTTGCTGCGTTTATTGGCCAAACATCCACAAGTCGAAGTGACTGTGATTACCTCGCGCGCGGAAGCGGGCACCAAAGTGGCAGAGATGTACCCCAGCCTACGTGGTCATATTGATCTTGCCTTTACCGAGCCGGATGTGGCGGTATTGGGTGAATGCGATGTTATCTTTTTTGCCACGCCTCATGGTGTCGCGCAGAATATGATGGGTGCGCTGATGAATACCAAAGCGCGTATTATCGATTTGTCTGCCGACTTCCGTATCCGCGATGTGCCTTTATGGGAAAAGTGGTACAACCAAACTCACGGTGCTCCCGATCTGGTCGCCCAAGCCGTCTATGGTTTGCCTGAAGCTAACCGCGCGGCGATTCGCACGGCCAAACTGGTTGCCTGCCCTGGTTGCTACCCCACCGCGACTCAGCTGGGCTATTTGCCGCTGATTGAAAACAATCTAGTTGATCCCACCCGTCTTATCGCCAATGCCGCGAGCGGTGCTAGTGGCGCTGGGCGTCAGGCCAAGATCGATAACCTTCTGATGGAAATCAGCGACAGCTTTAAAGCCTACGGCGTTGCAGGCCATCGCCATTTGCCGGAGATCGAACAGGGCTTGCGCGATGTACAACCCGCTGGTGTTGCGCCGGTTGCACTGACCTTTGTGCCGCATTTGCTGCCCATTATCCGCGGTATTCACGCTACGCTTTACGCGACATTGTTAGATGCGAACAAAGTGCCGGATTTGCAGTCTCTTTATGAGCAGCGTTATGCCAATGAGCCATTTGTGGATGTGTTGCCTGCGGGTGAATTGCCACAAACGAGAAGTGTGAAAGGTTCGAATGTCTGCCGCATCGCAGTTTTGCGTCCGCAACAGCGCGATACTGTGGTGGTGTTATCGGTGATCGACAATCTCACCAAAGGCGCCTCCGGCCAGGCTATTCAGAACATGAACATTATGTTTGGTTTTGATGAAAAAGCCGGTTTGGATGTTGTGGCCTTAATGCCTTAATCTCTGGGGTCTGATCCTAACTACACGGGGTGGTTTAGTGCCATCCCGTGAATAATAAAATGGTAGCTATGAATTCTGCTAAGACCAAAGTCAAAGGTTCTCCTGTTTATCGCATGAAGGTGGTTCCCCATCGGCCACTTAAAAATGCCCTCATCATTCTGGTGTTGTTCTTGTTAGTCGGTGCCGCACTCGCCGCAACCTATTTTTACGCCCAGAATCAAGCCGGTAAAGAGCGTTTGTCGCCGCAAGAGGCGCAGGAGTTGCGTGGGCAATTGGACAAACTTACTCAGGAAGCCACCGAGTCCAAGCGCGAGTTGGCAAAATACCAATTGAGCGCCCAGGTCGATCGTCAGGCAGGTGAGGAATTGCGCAAGCGAGTGATGGTTTTGCGCGATGAGAAAGCGGCCTTGCAGAGAGATGTGGAGGTTTATCGCATCCTGACTTCGAAAAAAAGCACCAATCCGATGGGCATAAGTTTCGGTGTTTTTTCTGTGTCAGCACTAGCTGACAACAAAAAACAATTCAAGCTCGTCGTGCAAAAGCTGGCGGAAGGGGATGATGATTTCTCTGGGCAGCTGCGAGTACTAGTGGTCGGACAAAAGGATGGTGCCGAGACCAAAATATCGCTCCATGAACTCACCGTCAGTAAGGTTGATACTGAACCTTTGCCTGAAAATATTCCGCTCGACTTTAAGTTTTTCCAGAATATCGACACTGAAATTGTATTGCCGGACGGATTGGTTCCCGTGCGAGTTGAGTTGGCTGTGAAATCCAATTCAAGACGCAATCCGGTAACAGTTGAAGCAGAACTTGAGTGGCCAGAAATTAAATAGCACTTGCTAAGGAGTCTCCCTGATGGCGTTTTCCAATAATCACACCCTGATCTCACGTGCAACTAAAGTGATCGGTGATCTTCATTTTACCGGCGAGCTGCAATTGGAAGGCAAGGTAACCGGCAATATCATTGCCGAAGATGAAAAGGACGCAAAAGTGGTGGTCGCCGATACCGGCGTGGTCGAGGGGGAAATCCGTGCACCGGTAATTATCGTTAACGGTAAGGTGATGGGTAATATCTATTCCAGCAAGCACTTAGAACTGGCGGCCAAAGGTAATGTGACTGGCACTGTGCACTATCACTCAATTGAGATGGTAAAAGGCGCGCAAGTGAATGGCAGCATGATCAATAAACAACAGGAGTCTGCCAGCATATTGGAAATTGCTGTTGCCAAGGCTTAATAGTTGACTGTTTTACTAGGGTAAAGGGATAATGAAGATCGTCCTGTCGGGCGCTGTTGTTATTCGGAGTATTTATGTCTACCGCTGAAATCTATGTTCCCCAGGTTGTTACTGTTACCGAGAGCGCTATCGCCAAGGTCAGAAGCCTGATTGAGGAAGAGGATAATCCCGATCTTAAACTACGTGTTTATGTTACCGGCGGCGGTTGTTCAGGCTTTCAATACGGCTTTACGTTCGATGAAGCTGTCGCCGATGACGACTCAATTGTCGAGCGCGATGGCGTCAAAGTGGTGGTGGATGCGATGAGTTATCCCTATCTCGTTGGTGCAGTTGTGAACTACGAAGAAGGTCTGCAAGGCTCCAAGTTTGTGATTCAGAATCCTAATGCTTCCAGCACTTGTGGTTGCGGCTCCTCCTTTACAGTATAGCCCTCCTGTTTTACCCCTTGTGCGGTGTTTATCTAGAGTAGTAAACGCCGCCCAAAATAACTTCCCGCTTAGCTCCCGTCACCTCACGCAGGTTTCCCGGCCGATGATTGATTGTCTGCTGTGCCAGCCATGCAAATGCCATGGCCTCTATCCATTGAGGATCTACTCCCAATACGGTCGTGCTGGCTACCGCGTCTTTTGGCAATAATATCTTCAGTCTTTGCATCAATGTGGTGTTGTAGGCTCCACCACCACAGACAAAAATGTCTTTTGATGATTGGCTCAGGCCGTTAATGCTATCCGCGATGGTGATGACCGTTAGCTCCAGTAACGTCGCTTGCACATCGGCAGGAGCTAAAGTCGATGTCAATTTTCGTAGATTCGCGTCGAGCCAAGCACGATTGAAGCTTTCCCTTCCGGTGCTTTTTGGTGCTTGCAGCTTGAAATAAGGGGCTGTCAGAAGCTCAGTCAATAGCATTGCGCATACGTGGCCGGTTGTCGCCCAAGCACCATCGTGATCGTAGCGTTTACCCAATTGCTCCGCTATCCAGATGTCCATCAGCACATTGCCGGGACCGGTATCAAACCCCAGTGTTTGACCTTTTGCGGGCAGCCAGGTGATGTTTGCCATGCCGCCTATATTAACGATAACGCGGTCTCTATCCTGTGCATGAAAAATGGCGCGATGAAATGCTGGAACCAAAGGCGCGCCTTGGCCTGATGCCGCCATATCGCGTCGGCGAAAATCAGCCACGGTGGTTATTCCTGTCAGCTCGGCAATCTGGTTGGGGTCGCCAATTTGCAGGGTAAATACACCTTCGAGGGAGCCGGGCGGGCGATGACGAATGGTCTGACCGTGGCTGCCGATCGCGATGATCTGCGTGTTGTTACTCCCCGCTTTGGTGAGCAGCTCCAGAGTTGCTTGGGCAAAAAGCTTCCCGAGGTTTACATCCAGCGCACCTAGCCGGTCGATTTCGTTGTCGCCGGGCAGTGAAAGCGCATGGATCTGTTGGCGTGTCTTGACCGGGAGTGGCAGTGTATGTTGTGCAAGCAACTGCGGAGTTGAATGTAAATCGACGAGTACCGCGTCTATGGCATCGGCGCTGGTGCCCGACATCAAACCTATGTAGAGCTGGCGTTGCGACATTTGCGTGCTGACTTAGTTACTGTTGTTGCCGCTTTTGGCAACCGCCAGGCGGCTGGAGGATTTGTATTGATCCAGCTTCGCAATCAATGGCCGAGTGGTCTCGTTAAAGCGCGCCAGCTCAGTTTTTTCGATGCCAATGGATTTTGGTAGTGGTACGGTCACAGGGTTACGCACTTGACCATTAACATGGAACTCGTAGTGTAAATGTGGACCTGATGCCAGACCGGTAGAGCCAACGTAACCAATCACATCCCCTTGGCTTACACGCGACCCTGAGCGAACCCCTTTGGCAAAGCCGTTCATATGCCCATAAAGTGTTTCGATACCTTGACCGTGCTGGATAATAACGGTGTTACCGAAGCCATTTTTGCGCCCCGCAAAGGCTATTTTTCCATTGCCTGTTGAGCGTATTGGTGTGCCGCGTACTGCTGCGTAATCGGTGCCTTTATGTGCGCGAATGATATGCAGCACCGGATGTTTGCGATTCAGGCTGAAGTGAGAGCTGATGCGGGCAAATTCTATCGGAGTGCGCAAGAAGGCTTTGTGCATGCCGCGGCCATCGGGGGTGTAGTAGTTGCTTGCGCCTTGTTTGTCGGTATAACGAACTGCTTTAAAGGCTTTTCCGCCGTTAGTGAATTCTGCTGCGATGATCTTGCCGGTGCCGATTCGTTTGCCATCCAGGAATTGTTCTTCGTACATCACCTTGAAGCTGTCGCCCTTTTTAATGTCGAGTGCGAAGTCGATATCCCAACCAAAAATATTGGCGAGCTCCATGGTTAGATTGCTGGGCATCCCTGCTCGTTTACCTGCCATGTAGAGAGAGCTATCGATAGAAGCCTGACGGAACGCGTATTTTACATCAGGCTTGAGTGCAATTTCTTTGGCGGTGAAGCCTTTTGAGCCGCGCGTAAAGCTTAGGCTATTGAGTTCGTCCATAACATAATTCAGGCTTTGTAGTTCTCCACCCTCAACTAAAAAGGCTATTTTCTGACCAGGGCGAATACTGCGTAGATCTTTGGCATCTTTGGCGTCACTAAATAACTCGTAAATACTGCGATCATTCAGGCCAGCGCGTTTAAACAGAATGGATAAATTGTCGCCATTTTGTATAGTGAATTCTTTCCACAAGGGGTCGATTGGTTTTTGATCTTGTACTTTTATTGGCTCGGGAATAGCGGCAATCGTTCGGATAATCGTCTCTACTGCGGGTACTGCGATTGGATTAGCTGGTGTTTCTGTTCCTCGTATTTCCAATCCAGGAATGTTCTTACTTGGGATGCTTACAACTATGGAGTTGTCCGGTGAGTTGCTGCCTAAAAAAACTACTAATCCTGCAGACAGCATTACCGCCGCCGCGAGATGTCCGCGTGGCAGATATTGAAGCAGGGTCGATCGNNATATTGAAGCAGGGTTGATCGAACAATCGTGTAGTAATTTTTTATTTGAGGCATGTATTAGAAAGTCGCAATTTTTTATAGATAAGTGATCCAAGAAAGAACATTTATAGCAGAAAAAAACGCCCTTAACACCCCAAAATTTCATCTTGCTGCAATATGCCTCTGCTTTCGTCTTGTAATTGGAACAAGATGAGGTATCTTTGCCGCCTTTTTGTTCCTAATCGAAACACTTTTTACAATCTTGGTTGGTGCGTTATGACAGCAATTGACACTCATTTCCTACAAGAGTTGCAGGATCGCGGGCTCATCGCCCAAACAACGGGGGGGGATGCACTTGCGGAGCATCTTAATTCTGGCAGCCGCACTCTTTATTGTGGTTTTGATCCTACAGCCGATAGCTTGCACATCGGCAGCTTGGTGCCTCTATTAATGCTCAAGCGTTTCCAGCTTGCGGGCCATAAACCTATCGCGTTGGTGGGTGGGGCTACTGGCTTGATTGGGGATCCAAGCTTCAAAGCTCAAGAGCGCAAACTCAATACGTCTGATGTTGTCGCCAATTGGGTGAATAAGTTAAGGAAACAGGTCAGTCAATTTATTGATTTTGATTGCGGGAGCCAATCGGCCGAAGTCGTTAATAATTTGGACTGGGTGGGCAAAATAGATGTTCTCAGTTTCCTGCGCGATGTGGGTAAGCATTTTTCTGTCAATAACATGATCAATAAAGAGTCGGTAAGGCAGCGCATTGAGCGTGAGGGTGAGGGCATTTCCTTCACAGAATTCACCTACATGCTCTTACAGTCCTACGATTTTGCTGAGTTGTATGTGCGCAAGAATTGCACGCTGCAAATTGGTGGTAGTGACCAGTGGGGCAATATCACCGGCGGCATTGATCTGGCGCGCCGCATGCACGGAGCTCATGTATTTGGCTTGACTATGCCGTTAGTGACCAAATCCGATGGTACAAAGTTCGGTAAAACGGAAACCGGTACGGTTTGGCTCGATTCTGCAAAAACGTCGCCCTATGCTTTTTACCAGTTCTGGCTGAATACTGCCGATGCGGATACTTATAAATTTCTGCGCTATTTTACGTTTCTATCAGTTGCTCAGATTGCGGGTATAGAAGCTGAAGATGCCGTTCGCCAAGGAAAGCCTGAGGCGCAGCGCATTCTTGCAGAAGAGGTGACCAGGCTTGTCCATGGCGATGCCGGCCTGTTGGCCGCTCAGCGCATCACGCAAGCACTGTTCAATGATGAGTTGTCGGGCTTGAGTGAGTCCGATTTTTTGCAGCTTCAGCAGGATGGCTTACCGTCGTCGAAATTGGTTCGTGCAGAAATTGTTGAGTTGCCACTTACCCAGTTATTGGCTGACGCAGAGCTTGCTACCTCCGGCAAGCAAATCAAAGATGCGCTCGCAAGAAGTGCTGTTTTTGTTAATGGTGCGGCCAAGTCTATCGATGACAACATGCGGTCTGTAAATTGTTTTGCTTCAGAAAATGCCTTCTTTGATCGATTCTATCTCGTGAAAGTGGGTAAAAAGAAGTATCACTTATTTGAGGTTGTATAGTTTTTGTTGCTATTGTCGATCAATTGATCGCAAAAGCAATTAGGTGAGAATAAACCCTAAAAAGTGCTTGCAGGGCCGTGGCCGGATTCGTATAGTGCGCGCCCTTGCCGAGCCGGGGTCAGCCGCGAAAGCGGAGTGATTGAAAGTTTGGCGGCTTTGTAAAAAATTAATAAAATTAAGGGTTTACAAAGAAAAAAAATAGCGTAATATGCGCGCCTCGCCAAACGGTGAGTGGTAACGAAACGAAAGAATACAAGTTGTTTTGAGTGAGTTACCGGCAAGCGAAATCTGAAAAGAAAACGTTTGCGAAAAGTAAGAAGGTGCGTATAATGCGCCTCCCACGGTTGAGCCGAAGCGCTAACCGGTTTTTTAACAAGATAGATCAAGCAATGCGTGTGGGCACTTGCGGATGGTGATTGGCGAAAACCAAATTATCAGAAGCAGTGAACACACAAACAGTAATGTATTTGTGTTTAACGCATCTGAGCAACGTTTTAGTTGTTTCTTAACCGGGTTTGCCTGGTGGGAACGACACCTGATTTTAAACTGAAGAGTTTGATCATGGCTCAG
>DQHS01000107.1 GCA_003524365.1 Cellvibrio sp.
AAACTGCAAATACGCGCAGCAAAACGCGTATTATGGGTGCCTTTGTCGTCAGTCAAACCTTCCTTTATGACCTTATTGCTAAAACCACTGCCAGCTCCCATCTTCAGTCAACCTGAGCAAGGCTATGTATTGAGCGCGCCGAATGTGCATATTCACTGCCTGGATATCCGCCGATTTACAGCCGATCACTACGCCGATGCGGATTACATCATGAGCCCTGCAGAGCGCGAGCGTGCGCAGAAATTTGTGCGCGGCAAAGAGAGTTATGTCGCGAGCCGCTGGCTGCTGCGCAAGGTGCTCGCGCGCTATACCGGTACCGCATCTCAGGCAATAGAATTTTTGCGCACAGATAAAGGTAAACCTTATCTGCCGCAGAGCGATATCCACTTCAGCCTGAGTCACAGCGGCGATTGGGCACTCATAGCGGTGGGTAAAGCTGAACTGATCGGTGTAGATATAGAGGTGGTAAGCGCAATGCGGGATTTATGCGGTATCGCTGAAAGCTATTATCACCCCCAGGAATTTGCACGACTGCAGGAACTGAAAGATGAAGACCAAGCCGAATATTTTTATCGTCTGTGGACTTTAAAAGAAGCTTTCTTCAAAGCGATAGGCACAGGGATTTCTGCCGGACTGGAAAAGATAGCCTTTGAATTTGAGGATAATAAGTTGGAGGGCAAAAGGCTGGAGAGTAATACTATAGGCGCGCAAATTGCCGCAGAACTCTGCCACGACGCCGATGAATGGCAATTTCACCAATGGGCACTTACCGCGCAGGTTTACTGCGCACTCGCAAGCCAGAGTGAGTATCCATTAAAAGTAAGCTGGTTTGATGCGCTTTCGGCGCCAGCTTTTTCTTGACTCTCAAAACCCCACTGCTAGCATTGCGGCCTGCCATTTAGTCAAAATCGATAAATGACCCGACGCTAATAAACAACCTAACTCCGTCCGCTAACCCAAGATAAAAAGAAACCACCATGTTGCCATTTCACCAAGCCGTTAAAGACGACTTCAGCGCAGTCAACCAATTGATTATCGATAAGCTCCACTCGGAAGTCGGTCTGGTTGAAAATATCGGCCAGTATTTGGTAGAGGCCGGCGGCAAACGCTTGCGCCCACTGCTGGTACTGCTCACGGCCAATGCGCTGGGCTACAAGGGTAAAGATCATCTATCACTCGCGGCGATTATCGAATTTATCCACACCGCTACCTTGCTGCATGACGATGTTGTGGATATGTCCAACCTTCGCCGTGGTCGCCCTACCGCCAATGCCCAATGGGGTAATGCACCGAGCGTATTAGTCGGCGATTTTCTCTACTCGCGCGCATTCCAAATGATGGTGGCGATTGGCAGCATGGATGTAATGGCAATCCTGAGCGATACCACCAATGTCATCGCTGAAGGTGAAGTCATGCAATTGATGAACATGCNNCCAAAGACCCGAACGTAAATGAAGAAAATTACTTCCGTGTGATCGATAAAAAAACCGCCATTCTGTTTGCTGCCGCCTGTGAAGTTGCCGCTGTGCAATGTGGCGCCAGCGCCGCACAGCGTGAAGCACTGCGCTTGTATGGTCGCCATGTCGGTGTCGCCTTTCAATTAGTGGACGATGCACTGGATTACACCGGCGATGCCGCCACCCTCGGTAAAAATGTCGGCGACGATTTGGCTGAAGGAAAACCTACACTGCCGCTAATTCACGCCATGCGCACCGGTACGCCCGCACAGGCGGAGCTGGTCGCAAATGCCATTCGCACCGGCGATGCCAGCCTGCTGCCTGCAGTGCTGGAAATCGTTCAAGCCACCGGCGGCATGACCTATACCTTGGACTGCGCGCGCCAGCAAGTGCAGCAAGCGCTCATTCAATTGCAACAATTGCCCGATAACACTTACACCACGGCGATGAAGCAATTAGCCGAGTTCTCACTGGCACGCAGCTTCTAACAAAATCCTTGCAACCAATACCGACAGCTCCCGTTGCTGGCGCCCATCTAACTGGACAACTGAGCTACAGCGGTTAGAATGGCGCACTTTTGCGCTGGCCCAGCTGGCACTCGATGATCACTAGTAGAGTAAATTCCATGACCACATTTGAACCCCAAAGCTCCTACAGCCGTGAAGACCTGCTCAAATGCGGTGATGGACTCTTGTTTGGCCCCGGCAACGCCCAACTGCCTAAACCCAATATGCTGATGCTTGACCGCGTAGTGCATATCGCACAAACCGGCGGCGAATTTGGCAAAGGTGAGATTATTGCCGAACTGGATATCAACCCTGACCTCTGGTTTTTTGAATGTCATTTCCCCGGCGACCCGGTAATGCCAGGCTGTTTGGGGTTGGATGCCATGTGGCANNCTGCCCACTGCCAAGAAAATCACCTATCACATCAATTTGAAACGCGTGATCGAGCGCAAGCTAATCATGGGTATTGCTGATGGCCGTGTATCCTGCGATGGCAAAGATATCTATTTCGCTCAAGACCTGCGCGTCGGCCTGTTTCAGAACACCGACAGCTTTTAACTGTCCACAATAATGATAACGGGCGAGCGCCTGACTGCTTATGGCATAATGCTCGCCTTTTTAACCACGTCCGATTTAAGCACGCCGAACGCAAACCTGTTGCCCGGCGCTGTTGCTAAATACGAAAGAGGTAGCCTATGAAACGCGTTGTTGTTACCGGTATGGGAATTGTGTCCTGTCTGGGCAATGATAAAGATGCCGTGTTGGATGCATTACGCGCTGGCCGTTCCGGTATCAAATTCCAGGAAACCTACAAAGAGATGGGCTTTCGCAGCCATGTCGCTGGTTCCGTCGATATCAATCTCTCCGAGTTAATTGACCGCAAAATATTGCGTTTTATGGGCGATGCAGCAGCCTATGCTTATCTCTCCATGCAACAGGCCATCGCCGATTCCGGCCTGAGCGAAGATCAAGTCTCTAATGATCGCACTGGCATCATCATGGGCTCTGGCGGCGCCTCATCGCAAAATCTGGTGGAAGCCGCCGATATCCTGCGCGAAAAAGGCCTCAAGCGTGTTGGCCCTTATCGCGTCACGCAAACGATGGGTAGCACTACTTCAGCGTGTTTGGCGACTCCATTCAAAATCAAAGGCGTTAACTATTCGATCTCGTCAGCTTGTGCAACTAGCGCACACTGTATTGGCGTTGCGCTTGAGCAAATCCAACTCGGCAAACAAGACATCGTTTTTGCTGGCGGCGGTGAAGAAGAGCACTGGACATTGACTGCCCTGTTCGATGCGATGGGTGCACTATCTACCAAATACAACGAAACCCCCGACCAAGCCTCACGCGCTTACGATGCTAACCGCGACGGATTTGTCATCGCTGGCGGCGGTGGCTGTTTGGTGATCGAAGAATATGAACACGCCAAAGCGCGCGGCGCGAAGATTTACGCTGAAATCGTCGGCTACGGCGCAACCTCCGATGGCTACGACATGGTAGCTCCGTCAGGCGAAGGCGCTGTTCGCTGCATGAAACAAGCATTAGCAACGGTTGATGGCGACATTGACTACATCAACTCGCATGGCACATCTACTCCAGTGGGCGACTTGGCCGAATTAAAAGCGATCAAAGAAACCTTTGGCACTAACATCCCCGCTATCAGCTCCACCAAATCCCTCACCGGCCACAGCCTTGGCGCAACCGGTGTACAAGAGGCGATTTACAGCTTGCTGATGATGGAGCACGACTTTATCTGCGCCTCAGCCAACATCGAAACACTCGACCCCGAAGCCGTCGGTATGCCGATTGCGCTTAAGCGTCAAGACGGCGTGAAATTGAACCGCGTAATGTCCAACAGCTTCGGTTTTGGCGGGACTAACGCAACCTTGGTTTTTCAAAGAATCTAAAGGGGCAGCGCGTTTAGTTTCCAGCTGTAAAAAAACAAAAACCGCGAGCCGCATCAGCGCCTCGCGGTTTTTTATTGCCGGGAGAAACCTACTGCGCCGCTTTAATCTGCTCGCGATTATGCAACCACTGTTTAACCAGCGGTAATAAGCTCGGGCGCCATGAGCGGGCTTGGATGCCGAAATAATCCCTCGCGCGGCGGCAGCCGAGGATGGCACTGAGGGGTTCGTCAGTGGGGTCGCTGTCTTCAAGGGTGATGCTGGGTTCGGCAGTGAGTAACTGTTGTTGGATAAGCAACTGCAGCAGCTGCTCGGCAAATTCGTCTTCAGTGCAGGAATCGCTGCTGCAATAGTGCATTACGCCCCAATTTTCCGCGCCGCAGAAGATTTGTCTAGTCATGGCCACGGTGACACGCGCAACATCCGAGAGCGCAGTGGGCGCGCCGCGCAAACGTCGGTTAACAGTAACCGACGCACCTGCAAGAAATGAACTCAGCAGGCGCGTCAGCAAATTATCCCCATAGGCACCGATCACCCAACTCAAACGCAAAATAATATGTTTGGGCAGCAACTCTGTAATTACTTGCTCCGCCTCTGCAAACGCCCGCCCGGTATCACTGAGCGGCGCAACTGTATCCTTTTCGCTGTGGGTACCCTTGCTGTCTCCACCGAAAACGCTGTAGCTGGAGAGGTGGATAAGGGGAGTCTGTAAATCGGAGCAAACTTGCGCAAGTTGACGGGCGGTGCTGATAAGCACCGCTTGGCCCCCGGCGTGAAATGCCTCTTCCCAACCGCGACAATTGACGATCAAATCCGGTTGGTGTTTGTGCAAATAGCTTTGCAAACTGTGCACATCAGACCAATCCAACTCAGCCGCAGCGGGCACCAGTAGTTTGAACGGCTCGCGCTCCAGCTCGTGCTCCAAAGCCCTACCCAGCGGGGAAATTACATCGGTTAACAATAACTTGAATGACATTGCGCTCTGCATACCCGTAAAATTTTTATGCATATTAGCAGTAGAACCCGCTGCCACTGCAAGGGTAATTCGAGCGCGAAAGACTTATACTGCGCGCCCCTTTTGAATCAGCGCCTTAGCCATTGACGGAATCGCACTACCCATGAGCCAAGCCCCGCTTAGTATCCATCTCGATCTGGCCCTTATCGGCGGCGGTGTTGCCGGGCTCTGGCTGGCCAATCGCGCCAAAAGCGCCGGATTCAGCATCGCATTGTTCGAGTCAAAAGCGCTTGGCAGTGACCAAACCCTCGCCTCCCAAGGCATGATCCACGGAGGCATGAAGTACACCCTTGCCGGTGCGCTGACCGGCGCCTCGGAAGCCATCGCNNTTCCCCGTGGCCGGATCGAGCCGGTTCGCGAGGATCGTCGCCCGCCCCTGCTGCGCCATCCGCTCTTTGCCGGCAGCTTGTATCGGTTGGAAGATATAGTGATCGATACACCGAGCCTGATCGCCAATCTCGCCCATAACATCGAGGGACATTGCTTTCAGATTGATTGGTCGCAGGCGCAGCTCCACAAAAATGCCGATGGAATAGTGAGCCTTAACATTGCCACACCGGAACAACCCATCGAGATCCACGCGCAGCGGTTTATCTTTACTGCCGGTAAAGGCAACGCGGAATTATTACAGCAACTGGGATTGGCAAACCCGGTGATGCAACTGCGACCATTGCAACAGGTGATGGTTAAACATCATCACCCCTTCGATTTTTACGGCCATTGCCTCGGCCGCGAGACCACCCCGCGCTTGACGATTTCCAGCCATCGCCTGCCGGACGGCAGTTACATCTGGTATCTGGGCGGCAGCCTTGCTGAAAAAGGCGCAAGTATGGCGCCGGAGGAGCTGATCGAGCAGGCCAAGCAAGAGCTGGCGGAGTTGATCCCTTGGGCGAATTTGACCGGCGCCCGCTGGGCAACCTTGCCAATCGAGCGCGCTGAACCACTGCAACCGGGTTTGGTGCGTCCCGACAACGCTTTTATCGCCCAAGCCGATGGTGCAGCTAACCTACTCGTCGGCTGGCCGACCAAACTGACACTGGCGCCCAATCTCGCCAATCAGGCTCTTTCATTGCTTGACGATGCAGGCATAACGCCATCAACTAATCGCATCAATTTGCACGATTATTTGCCCTACGCCGAGCTCGCTAAAACACCCTGGGAACTGGCTTTTCCTCCGGCGATAAGCGCTGAGGAAGCGCTCGCACGGCGCCTTAACATAACGGATGAAGAGGGCGAACCCACTGAGGACGACAACTGATGATGCCGCGTAAACGCCTCGGCCGCACTGACATAGAGATCAGCACTTTTGGCTTGGGCACCGTCAAATTTGGCCGCACCCAAAGCCTGAAATATCCACAACCTTTCACACTGCCGAGCGATGAACAGCTGCGCGAATTGCTTAACGGCGCGCGTGATATGGGCGTCAACTTTGTCGATACCGCCCCCTCTTATGGCTACAGCGAAGAGCGCCTTGGCGATCTGCTGCGCAAGGAGCGCAAAGACTGGGTGATCTCCACCAAAGTTGGCGAAGAGTTTGAAGCCGATAAATTTTCCGCCGAAGGCAGATCCCACTTTGATTTCAGCCCCAAACACACCCGCATGAGTGTGGAGCGCTCGCTGCGTCGCCTGCGCACTGACTATCTCGACCTGGTGATGATTCACTCGGACGGCAATGATTTGGATATCCTCCTGCAAAGCGGCGCGCTGCAAACATTGCAGCAATTGAAACAGGAAGGTTGGATTCGCGCGCTCGGCATCTCCAGTAAAACGCTCGAAGGTGGACTGCTCGCCGCCGAGGTGTGCGATGCGGTGATGCTGATGTACCACGCCGATTACACGGATGAAGAGCCAGTGATCGCAAAATCTGCGTTACAAGGTGCGGCAGTTTTACTAAAAAAGGTTCTCGCCAGCGGTCATATCTGCCATGATGCGCCTCCCGTTCAGACGGAAACACAAGACTCCGCCGAACACCGAGATCACGAACAAGATCAAGACCCCATCCAGAGCGCGCTGAATTTTGCCTACGCTCATCCCGGGGTCACCAGTGCTGTCATCGGCACCGTCAACTTGCAGCATTTGCGCGCTAATCTAATAAAAGCATTGCGCGCACAAAATATGGCGTAAGATTCTACAGAGCACTTTATGAGCAGTTGGTTAGACACCGTTAATTGGAACAGCGATGGTTTGGTTCCCGCTATAGCGCAAGATGCCAAAACCGGCCGGATTTTGATGATGGCCTGGATGAACCGCGAATCCCTCCAACTCTCAGCCGAACGCGGCGAAGCTGTCTACTGGTCGCGCTCCCGCAATCAGTTGTGGCACAAAGGCGAAACCTCCGGCCATATCCAGAAACTGCATGAAATCCGCCTCGATTGCGATGAAGATGTAGTTGTACTGCAGGTGGAACAACTGGGGGGCATCGCCTGTCACACCGGTAGGGAATCCTGTTTTTATCGCGTATTGAAAGACGGCGAATGGCAGACAGTTGAGCCGGTATTAAAAGATCCCGCGGAAATTTACCGCTGAGATCACTATCCCGTTATTAGTAAAATGAGCTGTTCATGAGTAACGATATTCTGAAACAACTGACGGAAATACTCGAAGCACGCAAAAATAATGCGGGCGCTGAGACATCCTACGTTGTCAGCCTGCATCAAAAAGGGCTGAATAAGATTTTGGAAAAAGTCGGTGAGGAATGCACCGAAACGATTTTGGCCGCGAAGGACGCACAAGCCAGCGGCGACAATACCGATCTGATCTACGAGACCGCCGATTTGTGGTTTCACAGTTTAGTGATGTTGTCGCACCTCGGCACTGATGCCGATGCAGTTTTGCAGGAGTTAGCACGCCGTTTTAACGTTTCAGGGCACGACGAAAAAGCAGCGCGCACTCAGGAATAACCACAACTATTTATCTTTTTTGCGAGGAAATCATTATGGGTCTCAGCGGCATTAGCATCTGGCAACTTCTTATCGTATTGGCCATTGTGGTCATGCTGTTCGGCACCAAGCGCTTGCGCACTCTCGGTGGCGATTTAGGTAGCATGATCAAAGGTTTCAAAAACTCGATGAGCAGCGAGGAATCCAAAAAAGAAGAAGAGGAAGCGCAGAAAATTCTTGATCAGAAAAACACTGCCGCTACACCTACGCCAGCGGGCGATAAAGTTGATCAAAACAATACCAAGGGATAAGCCGTGTTTGATATAGGTTTTGCCGAACTACTTGTGTGTTTGGTGGTGGCGTTGGTCGTTATTGGCCCCGAGCAATTGCCTGGCGCCGTGCGCACAGCTGGCCTCTGGATTGGCCGCCTCAAACGCAGCCTGCGCGACACCCGCAATGAAATCGAGCGGCAAATTGGCGCGGATGATATTCGTCGCCAGTTACACAACGAAGAAGTTTTGCAAAACATCGAAGAAGCGCGCATCAAGTTCGAGAAAACGCTGCTGGATGTTCAACACTATGAGGATGCCGACGCCGAAGCGCGCCGACAAGCCTCTGACTACGGCCCGCCTGATGAGCTGCCCGATCACGCCCACGACAACGAAACCAGCGCCGCTAACAACAAGCCAGCCACACCGGCTGTGACGCATCAGCCAAGCCCTACACCATCAACAAACAGTCCGGTGGTTTCAACAAACAGCACAGTTACAACCGACACTAGCGGCGCGCCGGCTTCAAGCTCCACATCGACTAACACACACCAAGCTGCCAGTAATCCTGCGCAGTCTGGTTCAGGTCACTAATTAGCTCATGAACGATCAAAAAGATAAAGAACAGCCGCTGGTTCACCACCTGATAGAGCTGCGCACTCGCTTACTGCATACCGTCTATTTTCTGTTGGCCGTATTTATCTGCCTATTTCCATTTGCCACCGATATCTACGGCATCGTCTCGGCGCCGCTGCAGGCAGTATTGCCCGAAGGCACGCATATGATTGCGACCGATGTGATCTCGCCGTTTTTAACCCCACTTAAGCTGACATTTTATCTGGCACTGTTTTTAGCTGTGCCGTTTATCCTGTTTCAGATATGGTCATTTATCGCACCCGGCTTGTATAAGCATGAACAACAACTTGCCGCACCGCTGTTAATATCGAGCGTGCTACTGTTTTTCGCTGGTATGGCCTTCGCCTACTTTCTTGTGTTGCCGATGTTATTTAACTTCACCATGGGTATCGAGCTTGAGGGTGTAAGTACCATGACCGACATCACCAAGTATTTGGATTTGGTGTTGCACATGTTTTTTGCGTTCGGCTTTGCGTTTGAAATTCCAGTCGCCACTATTCTGCTTATCCACGCGGGTGTAGTAACCCCCGAAGGCTTAGCCGAAAAACGCCGTTACATCATAGTTGCCTGTTTTGTGGTGGGCATGCTGCTCACACCGCCCGATATTTTTTCGCAAATGCTGCTCGCTATTCCTATGTGGATGCTGTTTGAAGCCGGTTTGTTTTTTGGTCGTATGATCAAGAAGCGTGGCGAAGAGCGCGATCAGGCAACCGAAGCCGCTGAGAACGACGACAGCCAGAATACCTGATACGAAAATTGACAAAAAACGGCCAGTGCCTTACTCAAGGCATTGGCCGTTTTTTTATTGTTGTTGAGTTGCTGCGTGGAAATATTCCGCTAAACGCTGCTTGCCAGCGCTTGCTCTAAAACTGCTTTGTTCTCCTCAAACTTCTTCCAGCCCATTTCGTGAAAGTAGAAAGCGACTGTATTAATCGCTGGCTCTACCAACGCCATAGTGCCGCCGATAACAACACTACCGGTTAACGCATAGCCCACAGAAAAGGCGACGGTGAAGTGCACTGCTGCGAATGTTGCAGTCTTTGCCATGATGGAATCCTCGCTTGCTTGTAGGGTGGCCAATCAAGTTCTTAGCGATCAGCCGATGTGCCCATACTAAGCAAGCGATAATCATTATCAAAGGAAATTGACTCGATAGATCTAATAGCAGNNAAGTAGCGCGCATCCTCCGTCACCTCTTCCCCCACCCAATCTGGCCGGGCGAACGCAGTATCCTCCGTAGGTAATTCTATTTCTGCGACAACCAGCCCGAGGTTCTCGCCTAAAAACTCATCGACTTCCCAAATAAACCCCTCATACAGAATCTTGCGCCGATTTTTCTCAATCAGCGGCTGCTCGCACATAGCCAATAACTCCCGCGCATCCCACACCGGGATCGGGTACTCGAATTCAGCGCGACGCGCACCGACAGAAGTCCCTTTAATGGTTAGAAAGGCCTCTTCACCAGCAATGCGCACGCGCACCGTACGCGCCTTATCGCGATTCAAATAACCCTGAGAATAAAACACCGGGCGCGCAGCGCGCCAATCGTCGCCCAGCACTAAAAATTTACGTTCGATTTCAATGGCCATAAAAATGTCTTTTGGATTTGATTGCCAGCACTAACAAGAGGAGTGCCAGTAAAGGTGTGGGCACCGAGCCACCGCCGCCACCGGATTTACTGGTCGCGCTGGGTGTACTGGCCGCCACCGAATTATTTACCGCCGAGCTAGCCGCTGACGAGCTATTTGCCGCTGATGAACTGATCACCGGCTCATCCGGTTTATCGGCAATGACAACTTGCACCAGGTTGGGCGATGCCAGAGACAAACCATTGCGCGGATTATACAAACGCACAAAAAAGCGCTCGGAAAATTCATTGCCTGCACCATCGGCCAGAATGGTAATTGAAATTGTTTTTTCGCTGGCATCACCATCCGCCCAACTCACACTACCGGTAACAGCAGAAAAATCTGCCGCTCCCGCATTGCCAGATTGGGTTTCATAAAACACTTCCACCGCGCCCACACTGCCGCCAGTGCGCTGTAATACCAACTGCACAGTATCGCCCTCTTTGGCATCAATACGCGCTGCGGAAAATTGTACTTGCCCTTGCATATCTGCCGTTTTATCGCGAATCACATACAACCCGCTGTTGATATCGCCCACTAAAATATTACCGCTCGGCAAATAGGGATAAGTGCCCCAAGCGCCATTAAACGATGCCGAATTCGCAATCGGATAGGTATCAAAAAACCCCGCCTCTTTTGGATTGCGCGGGTCAGAAATATCCAGCACCACCAAACCGCGTTCGTAATTGGAAATGTAGTAGCGATTGCCACGGGTATAGCCGTTGTGATCAATCGCCGGGGTGGGCCCGATATATTCACCCGCCAATTCCGGCGCGCGCAAATTATTGATCGCAAAAAAACGCACGCGAGTATTCAGGCTGTAGTTCTGCTCATCCAATTCGTCGTGCACCGTTATAAATTGTTTGTCTTCCGTCCACCAACCGGAGTGTACGTAAGACACATATTGATAAGTAGTACGCGCTAAATTAAACGGTTTGGCGTTATCGGTTTTATCCCACAACAAAATTTCATTTTCGTTGTAATCCAACATCACATCACAATCATTATTGTTATCGACACACTGCTCCCGCCGCGCGTCGGTAATCCATAGCGATGACACATCATGGCTGTACCAGTTGCGTGAGTTGGCGGGATTTTTATACACCGAAGTAGGGCTGATGGGATTGGTCAGCGAATAGCTATTAAATGCACCGCCCTGTTTATCGCTACCGGCAACATGCATGTAAGGCTGCTTACCGGTGAGCGCGACGCCGGTGGAGTAATCCACATTACTGATATAAATATTGTGCGCGCTGGTGTCCGTTCTTTCGCTGGAGACAAGCACAGCTCTATCGGGCAACTGATTCAAATCCAGAATCATAGTGCCGACCGATGCGGCATCGGCAGTGACATAGGCGTAGCTCATCCAGCGACGACGGGTTTCATCAAAATATTGGTAGGTTTTTAGATCGCGCCAGATGGTATTTTGGCTGGCGATAAAACTCACCACGCGCGGATTAACCGGATCAGTCACCTCAACAATACTCACACCATTCGTCAAACCGACCAGCGCGTATTCGCGATTATCATTCAGATCGAAATGGCCCCAAATGTCATTGCCGCGCGAATTGCTATTGCCCAGGGTAGCGAGCGGCACATGCGCGAGCAGATCCAATTTATGGCAACTGAATTCGCCTGCTTTACCCTGCTCACAAGGCACTGCGGTTTGCACTGCGGCCATGGCCGATAATTGGGATTGTTTGGCATTGAGATAATCTTGCTCGCTGCGCTTGAGGCCTTTGGTATCGCTAATGACCTGAAACCCTTGCTCAGCCAAACCCTGCGCGAATTCAGCGGGCACGCCCACCAAAATACTGTTAGTTGCAGGCGCGGCCGGTTTTTGGAAAGTCTTTTTTTGATAGCTGCCGGTGACGGGCACCACATTGGATGAGAGATAAAAAATCGAATCCAGATCGGTAATTTCATAGCGCCCTTCCGCCACCTGAATCTGGTCGCCCTTCCCCGCCTGTTTCGCGGCATAAGCGATGGTTTGGCAAGGCGCGCTGATCTGGTCACAACGCCCTTCGTCTTTCCCCGTCTCGGCGACATAACGCACCTTGTCATGCTCGGCGTGGGCATACACCCATGTCGGCGCCAGCATTAGCGCAGCGAAGTAGGCAATAAGCGGGAAGTTGGGGTAACGCATAAAACGCATAGGAGTTCCTTTTCGGTGATAAACAGAAAGAATAGGTAGCTGAGTATAGTCGGATTGGGTGTAGCGGCGTTTAGCCTGCGTGCTATTATCTGAAAACGACGAAGACAGACCGAAAAATCAGAAACCACCACTATTATTAATACAGCTAAAACGGCAAAAGCCAGCAACAAACCAGCTCATCTTTCGAGGTGCAATATGAATGCGAAAGAATCTGCACAACACATCATCAACCAGTTACCCGAGCAAGCGTCGTGGAGCGACATCATGTACGAGTTGTACGTAAAACAAAAAATTGAAGCTGGCTTGAGAGCAGTTGAGGAAGGCCACACTATTCCGCATGATCAAGTCAAAGCGCGCATACTCGCAAGGCATCAGAAGCACGCATGAAGATTGAATGGGCGGAACCCGCCGAACTGGATTTAGGCGATATTTATGCGTATATCGCCCGTGACGTACCCATCTATGCTGAGCAGTTTGTTGACCGGATTGTCGAGACAGTAGATCTACTACGTGAGCAACCACTGATGGGGCGCGAAGTACCAGAAGCTGAACGCGGCGACGTACGGGAACTGATTTTTCACAACTACCGCATTATGTATTTAGTGAGAACCGATCTTTTGTATATCGTAGCGATAATTCATGGGAGCCGCGATTTAACGAGAATGGAAAATAAGCCTTGGGAAGTGGTTTAGGAGTGCAGCAGCAAAAATACTATTGTCCTCTCCCGCATAAAAAGCATCACCGATTACTTGCAGCTGGCAAATACTGAAACTGAAGCAACGTCGAGAAACCACGCGATTGTAACTCTACGAATTATAGGCGCTTGCACAACCGGATCGGCGCTCATAAAGCGGCCTAATTCCGGGTCATACACGCGGCCACAACTCGTCTCATCCGTGAGACTCGCAAAGCGCGCCTATCAAAGCACTGATGATGCCTATAAAACATTTCGCAAAATGTTAGCTGCAGGACACCCACCAGATGGCTGGGATGAACTACTCGCTGAAGCGGTTAAGGAATCAGAAAAGCTTCAAGCTATCCTGAGCGGCAATTAATGTAAGCAGCCAGCAAAAACAAAAAGCCCGAACAGCTTTCACCGATCGGGCTTTGGGTTTCGCGACAAAAAACACTGAGGCTTGTTGTTCAAAGAATAAAGCAATTCAGCATTGCTTTATTCTTCATATTGAACTGTCATCAAGTCAGCTTCTAAAGCATCAATGATCAAAGCAAAATTAATCGCAGATTTTATACACTCTTCTCTGTCAGAGCTTTCAGAATACCAACCAGCTAAAGAATCTATGAAGTACTTTTTTTGCTTTTTTTTCCAAACTTCAATTCCTATTGGTTTACCACCTAATGATGCTAATAGCTTAATAAAGTTTAAGCAATTTTGTTTAGTTAATCCATATTCAGACGAACCAAACTCAGAGAGAGATAAACCATTTTTTTCCAAAAAATTAATTAACACCTGGTTTTCCATGTTTACTCCGCTGGATTAAAAAAGCGATGGAAGATTTCATTGGAGTTATTTTTAACATACTCGTAGACCCCCTTTTCTCCATTACGAGAACCTTCAATTGTTAGCTTTTTAACAGGATTTCCCCTGCTATCGAAAACTGTTTCTACCTTCCCATACCTTGCCGCTAGTTTATCTATAAGTTTTGGAAATGCATGGTTATCTTTAGATCCTAATTGCGGCAGAACTCTTGGATGTAGACGCGTACCTATGAAAAATAATCTTGATGAATGACTAATAGTACTATACACCACCGCACTACCCTGAATAGCGAGAGGAGACAGCGCAATCGCACCAGCCACCTTTGTGAATTGATCAACACTCTGTCCAACCGCCCATGGCACACCATCATTCGACCCGATGGTCATCGCATTGGCAAATACCATATTGTAGTTAAGTAGATTGGCCAATCTTTGATCGTGCCGAGAATAACTGCCATTGTTGCTTTTAATACTCTGAATTCCCGCTGCTAAATCAAACGCGACTTGCCCCCAGAAATTACCAATGTTGTACGCCGCACCATTCATGTAAGCCCATTGCTCACCTCTGCTTTCACTTGCGCTCCAATACGCAATGTTCGATTGATCAATTGCACCCTGACGCGCCTCTTGTTGCTCGCGATGCTCGTCCATACAAGTACTATCACAGTCAACCGGTAGCTCCTCAACATCCGTAGTACATGCATTCTCTGCATATCCTGAAGAAATGCAGTTGGCGATGTACCCACTCGGATCCGTAAAACTCAGCGGGTTATTAAACACATACGAGTAGCGGTTGTAGCTCTGTGAATTATAGGGCGCTTGCACAAACGGATCGGCGCTCATAAAGCGGCCTAATTCCGGGTCATACACGCGACCGTTCATATGGATTAATCCCACCGAATCCAAATGCTCGTGGTCGGTAAAACCTTTTGCTGTGGAGGTTGGATTTAACAAACTATCCAGCGGGCCATTCCATTGATTGAAGCGGCGCGCGCCCCAAGCGCCATTGGCTTGCCAACTGACATCGGCAACCGTTGCAATAGTGCCTTTGCTGATGGCGACTATGCTGCCGATATGATCGCGGTGCAGATATTCATGTGCGTAAGTCGCGCTGGTGTTCTCGCCCTTACTAATAAATAACGCAAAGTCACCCACGTAATGAATTTTTTGCGTGACGCCGTCTTTGGTTACTTCTTCGTAAATTCCGCCTACATATTTAGTCACGCGGCCATTGCTGTCGCTGTGTTTAATGCGGTCCTGATTTGGGCCGTAAACTAACGTAGAAAATTTACTGCCTTGCGTAATGCTGGTGGGCGTATTGAAGGGACTGTATTGCACAGTGCGCGTCGCCTCACCCGCTTTGACTGCAGACTCCAGGTTACCAATCACATCGTATCTGTAGGTCCAGCCGTTGGCCGAGGTGACCGCATGTGGGCCGGCGACATTGGTGCCATTGGTGCCATAGCTCATCGACAGCGACTGGCCTTGCGCCTGTTCGTCGACCATTTTGGTGGTGAGGTTGCCGAGTGGATCATAGTCGTAATCGTTAGCGGCTTCGCTGCAACCATCAAAACGTGCTGCTTTAAGGCGATTCAATTCGTCGTAACAGAAGCTTTGGGTGACGGGGTTTTTGTGATCTTCGCGCGAGGTTAAATTACCCAGGGCATCAAATTGGTAGCTCTGATTCTGAACAACCATGTGGCGTCTTCTTGCGAAGATGGTTGCAATACGCCCGTTATCCGGATCATAGGTTTGAGTCGTGACTACACCATTACCCAGGGTGAATTGTTTTAGATTACCTCTCGCATCTGTTTCATTTGCAGTCCAGAGCGTAGTGTTGGTGGAATCCTTCACCTGCTCCAAATGGCCGTAGCTGTTGTAACTATTGGCAGCCACATAGCCGGTTGGGTAGGTTACGCCGAGCGGCCTATTAAAGGAGTCGTAATGTTGTGTGACGGTGTAGCTGCTATTGTCGAAGCTGGTCGTGGTCGATGCCGGCAGGCCGTAATTCGTATACAAGTATTGCTCGGTATAGCTGGTGCCATCGGTATTAATACCACTCATGCTTCCAAGCTGGCCCTTGCCTTTGGTTTGGGTATCGTAAACCCAGTTTTGCGTAGTAGCACCCGTACAGGTACTGGTAGCGTTATCCACACGCTTGGTTTGGCGGCCGAGCGCATCGTAACCAAAACAGGTGCGCTGGTTTTTGGCGTCAGTTTGCGTGGCAACTAAATCCAGGGCGTTGTAGGTGTAAGTGGTTGCGCCCGTGTTGGGATCGGTCATTGTTGTTTTGCGACCAAGCACGTCATAAAACACCGACACCAAGGTGCTGGCATCGTTATTCACTTGCGTGGTTTTTAAATCACCAAATGGCCAGTAGGTAAAATCTACCGGAGTAGCCGCATTATCCACTGACTGCATAACCCAACCGGCAGCGTTTAAATGCCGGGTTTGGGTTTGGTTGAGGCGATTGGTCGTGGTGTGGCTCAAGCCACTGTAACTACGGATTTCACTCGAGTTGTCTGGATAGCTGATGGTGCTCACACGACCTAAGGCATCGTAATCAGTGGTCACCGTCTTTTGCTCGTCATCCGCATAGAAAGGCGCAGTGGCTTGATAGGTATTTCCACGGCTGTTGTAGGTTTGCACGCTATAAACAGCACTACCATCCATGCCCCAGCTGCGGCTGCCGATCTCGCGGTTGAAGCCATCGTAATAAACGCGCACTGCCGCACTGCCGGTGGTCTTCACCTGCTTGTACCAAACTTCGCCCGTGTGATACTCAAAGCACCCACTGCATGTGCGGTAGCTAATGTGCGTGCTGGTGTCATCGGCATAATTAATTGTTGTAGGGCGCCCTTGCGCGTCATAGAGGGTGTTGGTCACCAATCCATTAGCATCAGTTTGTTTAGTCGGCGCGCCCCACAAAGGATGAAACTCGGTGGTTTCGCTGATATTCAGTGGCTTGGGAACCACCAGCTTCCGAACGCCATTGGTATCGTAGGTTTCAGTGATTGTGGTGACGCGGCTAGTGCCCGTCAAACCATCGTTGACCACATCATCCCAAGTGTCAGTAATACTGCTAACCGAGCCATAACCGTTGTATGCGTAGGTGGTGGTCAACTTTAAACTGTTGGGGGTTGTTGAATCTGGCTCAATGGTTTTGCTTTCCAATTGGCCAAGCGCGTTATAGGTGAAGGCCTGGGTGCGAACATCAAAAGCGCTTTTTGTCGCCGATGCAGCACTAGTACCTACCCAGGCATATTGTTTGCTTTTTTGCACCAAACCAAGTGCGTCACCGCTACTGGTGATATCCAGATTTTCTACCGCTTTGATTTGTACCGCAGCAGCAGAACCGGATTGATCACAAGTGACATTCTGGCTGTATAACAGAACTCCATCCGCACTGTAATCCACATCATCACTGCTGCCCGCACTGCTAACAATGACCTCCGGACTTGCTGCCAATACATCACAGGAGACAGTGGTACCCGCGTGATTCTGTGTTAGGGAATCTGCAATTTTGGTTCCGTCCAAATCCCAACTTTGGTTACTGGATTGATACAAATACGCAAAGTAATGCGGGCTATCTATATCGGTATCCAAGTCGTCACTATAAGTGCGAACTTTCCATTGGTTGCGCACATCGGATAATTTTTGCAGCGAATCGCCCGCCGCGTTGCTGGTAAATACCAATTGCTGTTTTACGCGGCCAGCAAGTTTGTACTGGGGTTCGGCTTTTTGATAATACTTGGTAATCGTTTTGAGCGGCGTTTGCCCCGCAATAGTTTCCAGTTTTTCTACTTCAGCAAAGCCTAATTCACCATAACCAGCACCGTGGGTTTTTGCACCGCGGTATTTGTATTCGGTTTTGTTGGTGCCACCGNNGAGTGCGGTTTTGTTGGTGCCACCGATGCCATTGGAGATTTCAATCTTTTTAACGCCGAAACGTTTGGCGAGCACCTGAGGTTGTAATACAAGATCGGGAAAAGCAACCGCCCCCTCACTGGACTCGTCCCCTGCCTCAATGGAAGGTACGACTTTGTAGATTTCGTGCGAAGCAAGCGATGAATAATTAATGTCTATTCTGCGCGATGATTCAATTACCGCATCAATTTTATTTACGTGGATATTATTTTGTAGACGAGAGTCGTCTTCAAGATTTCCGTCATTGTTGTAGTCTTTGAAACCGCCAAAACCGTGACCAAGACTAAGCGCAGCCTCATAGGTAGAGAAGTCACGATAAATGACCGGATCTGCAAAGGTAATTAACTTATTGGCGCCGCCGCCCAGTGATAGATAAACCTTCGCTTCGCTCATGTATCGGCTGCCCAATGTACCGCATGATGTCTCATCCAAATGCGGAGAGCCGTTTACACACACTGAACCACCGCCCCACTCCACGATATCAGCCAAGCCATCACTGTTAAAATCGATAACTGAGCGGGAGCACTGATCGATATGAGTCAAGGTAGCTACGCTATCGTTACCGCAAAACCTGACGGGCGAATATCCAGATAAAGCCCTGACATTAGGCAAAAAGCCGCCTAAAGTATTACTGTCAAATGGGGCTGCGGGTTTTCCAATTCCCAAGCTAACGTCGATATAATTTGTTATAGCGGGAGCATTAACTCTGCGCTCCTTCATTGGCATTTTTGCGAAATCAATTATTCCGTCGCCATTAAAGTCACCGACAAGTCGATTACGTCCATCCTGGCTTCCCATTACTTGCACATTAAAGGCACCGCCATTAGCACCCAATCCATTGTTATATCCAGCAACAAGCTGCTGGGTTCCATCTGGGTAATTTGCCGATGCAAAAAAATCGAGAGTACCGTCAGAGTTCATATCAAAAAAGCTGAGCTTGAAAGCGGTTTTTCCTACCCAATTATTATGCCAGGCGAGGAATGGAGCGAATCCGCTGCCGGTGTTAATGGCTACGGAAATATCTTTCGCTACGGATTTGGAAGCTCCGGGGGCGTTACTCAGGGTACAGTACGCATAGGGGCCAAAGCATTGGTAGGGGGATCGAACCAGATCAATTAGTCCATCATTATTCACATCAACAAAATCCGTTTCATAAGCTAATTCATGTACGTCAAGGTCCTGCATCGTTACACCGGGAGGGATATAGCTGTTCCACTGGACAAGTGCGGGATAAAATGTTTCTGAACTCGTAATGCTATAGGTTGGCGATGGCGCAAGGCTAATCGCACCTCCAGCCAATCCTAAATAGACTTGAATGCCAGTTCGGGTTTTGTATTCTTTAACGATGTCTTTAATGCCGTCGTTATTGATATCCAACGTCTGATAGGTGGCTGAAATTGTCTTGGTATAAGGTAGCGGCGGGTCACTCGGCCTGCTCGGATCTCTGCGATAACGAGTTGTTTTTTCCAGATCGCCATTTGCCTCACTGGGTGTTGGGTAAGTATAAGTCGGTGTGTTGCCTTGACTATCAAGCCCCAAGGGTAAAGTGGTTGTGCCTGAGCCTTCATTGCGAAGCACAGGGTTTGCTGACACAGTAAATTTATACTTTGCAGTAGATTGCTCATTCCAATCAAAATCAACAGGCGCAGCACAATCTGTGAGCGAAGATCCAAAACATTGTTTTACGCTCGCCAAACGACTCGTTTGCGCTGGATCAGAATAAGGTTTGCCATGGTAGGTCTGACCAGATTGTTGATACGCCAGCACATAGGAATGGACTGTTGTTGAACCTGACTTCATTTCAATTCTAGCCAGGCGCTTGTCGTTTTTAACACGTACACCAGCAACATACCTCACCGAAATATCTTCACGATCTTCGTAATGAAAAACAATGTTGTGCAATGCAGTGAATAACGAATTCTTAGTGTAACTAATTGAAGCAGGACGGTGTGTTTGAGTACCGTCAACAAGAGACTCACTGTAAGTCACCGACCAGTTATTGCCAGAGACATCCTGTTGCTGATCTAGATACCATGCATAACTCTGGTTTTGGTCATCTTCCAATTTGCTATCTGCATTAAATCCATAACGGCTTTGAGTTCCGTTGTTATTGGTCACCACCCAATAATCACTCTCCCTTTTAATACGCAAAAAGCCTTCACCTTCAGTACGATACTCGTCCGCAGAAATCTCAACCAATCGCTGGCCATCAATGCAATATTTATAGTTATCGCTTGCCTGTATACCGCTGACGTAACCATCGCGAATCATATTGGCATTACAACGGCTGATAACGGACAAACCGTTAAGCGCCCAACCCCACCCCAGCAATCCATTTTTTGAATTGGAGCTATAACTGAGTTGTAATTTTGGCTGCACGCCATTAATTCCTGTGGGAATTGCTATGGGTAATGAATAATTAAAAGACCCGTCTGCTCCCACATTTTGCATCCCCATTATTGCGCCTACATATTCAGGCTCCAGCAAAGTATCGTTGACTGGATCAACGGCAGACTGATCAAGTATTGAGGTTCCGGCTCCACTGGAAGATGAACTCGATGATGAACTCAATGCAGAGCTGCTTTCATTTTCCACACCATCAATCACTACGCTAACCGTTGTTTCTCCATACAAACCTTGAGCATCCGTTAC
>DQHS01000059.1 GCA_003524365.1 Cellvibrio sp.
TCCCGGCCGATTTGCTGCGCAGCGATGCTGTGTTGTCTCATCCCGTATTCAACACCTATCACAGCGAAACCGAAATGCTGCGCTACTTGAAGCGCTTGGAATCGAAAGATATTGCGCTGAATAACGCGATGATTCCGCTCGGCTCTTGCACCATGAAATTAAATGCGACTGCAGAAATGATTCCCGTCACCTGGCCGGAATTTGGCAAGTTGCACCCCTTCGCGCCGATTGACCAAGCCGAAGGCTACAAAGAATTATTCGAAGAGTTACAAGAGATGCTCAAAGCCTGCACCGGCTACGATGCCATCAGCTTGCAACCCAACGCCGGTTCACAAGGCGAATACGCTGGCCTTGTTGCGATCAAAAAATATTTTGAAAGCAAAGGTGAAACCCAGCGCGATATTTGTTTGATTCCCGCTTCTGCGCATGGCACTAATCCCGCATCAGCGCAAATGGTGAGTTACAAAGTCGTCGTAGTTGCCTGCGATAACAAAGGTAACGTTGATCTTGAAGATCTCGCTGCAAAAATCGCAACCTACGACAAACAAATCGCCTGCATTATGGTGACCTACCCATCCACGCACGGCGTGTTTGAAGAAGGCATCACCCAATTGTGCGATATGGTGCACGCAGTTGGTGGCCAGGTATATATCGACGGCGCCAACATGAACGCACTGGTCGGTGTTGCAGCGCCGGGTAAATTCGGCGGCGATGTATCGCATTTGAATTTGCACAAAACCTTTTGTATTCCACACGGCGGTGGCGGCCCGGGCATGGGCCCAATCGGCGTCGGCAAACATTTAGAGCCCTTCCTTGCTGCGCATCCCGTGCAAGCAGTTCCGGGCACTGATGTAAATAACGGCACTATTTCTGCTGCACCTTGGGGTTCAGCCAGCATTCTGCCGATCAGCTGGATGTACATCAAAATGATGGGCGCTGTTGGCATGCGTCAAGCCACTGAATTTGCGATGCTCAATGCAAACTACGTAGCGAAAAAATTGGAAAGCGCCTATCCGATTTTGTACAAAGGCACCAACGGTTTTGTTGCCCACGAATGCTTATTGGATTTGCGCCCCTTAAAAGAAGCCAGTGGCATCAGCGAAGAGGACATCGCCAAACGCTTAATGGATTTCGGCTTCCACGCCCCCACTATGTCGTTCCCGGTAGCGGGCACGCTTATGATCGAGCCAACCGAATCTGAATCCAAAATCGAATTGGATAAATTTATTGAAGCTATGTTGATTATCCGCAAAGAAATCGATCAAGTAATCAACGGCGAGATCGCCGCTGAAGCGAGCGCTTTGCACAACGCACCGCACACGCAAGATGACGTACTGGAAGAAAACTGGACCCGCGGTTATTCACGCGAAGTTGCTGGCCGCCCTGCTGCCTGGTTGAAAAACCACAAGGTATGGCCGACGGTAAATCGTATCGATAATGTTTACGGGGATAGGAATTTAGTTTGCTCGTGCCCAAGCATTGAGAGTTATGTGGAATAAATTTTGTAAAGCAATATTTTGAATCTAGCTATAGAATGAAATTTAAATCAATTTGGAGGTAAACCCTTACTGACGTGTTCATAGGTCGGCAAGGTTTTTAATATCAATTTTATGGAGCTTTTTATGCGTAATACAGGTCTTCTCGCGGTTGTTATCCTCAGTGTGTTAATGGCCGCTTGCGGCGGTAATGATGGGAGTGGCGGTTCTTCAAGCTCTTCAAGCTCTTCAAGNNAGCTCTTCAAGCTCTTCAAGCTCTTTAAGCTCTTCAAGCTCATCCATTCCTGATGAGAATCTAACATTATTATGTAACACATCTGACCTTTGTATTTTTGATGAAGCTTTGGCGCCGACCTGGACTATGGCTATCTATGAACAACTAAGCAATAACTCTATCTACGGCAATAGTGGCAACACCGAGAATAGTAGTTGGTCTATTCTTGATCTCGAGGATGACGAACATGGAAAAGTTATTGATGTAACTTTGTTTCAATCTACGGGCTTTGCTGACTTTTCTTTTCAGCCCATTTTGGCAAACAACATAGCTAGTGCAGGCTCGCAAACTGTTGACTTATCTGATCACATCGAGAGCGATCTCGTATTTGATTTGCGCATTGTTAATTGGGGCGAAAATACTATTGGCATATTTACTAACATGCAGTGTGGGTGGCCCTGCAGAAGTGCCTTTATTCCCATTGCGAATCAGACGGGTATTAATCTAATTGCCCCACCGTTCCTTCCGCTTATTCCTGTTGAAGGGGAGTGGACAGAAGTCCGTATTCCTATGCAGTATTTCATCAAAGACAATTTATCCGAAACAGACCCTTGGATGGATTTAACAAGAGCCAATGTTATCTCTATAGCCCCACCTTGGGCAGACGGAAACGCGCAGCGTAACGTTCACTTTCAAATTGATAACCTCCGCATAGTGCCCACTCAAACACCGCAGAATAATACTGAACCAGCACTCAATTTTTTTATGGCAAAAAATACGTTCTCCGTTTTTGCGAACACGACAGACATTGAGGCCCCTTCTGCACATTTTACTGGCAGTATTGAGCAGGCTGATAGTGCCGTCTTTCTGCTTGTCGATATTAATAACGGGAATGCCGTGACTAACGCTGAGGTCTCAGTAGATTTGAATGCTAAGACAGGTGATGTCTGGTTATCTTTAGCGCACCCGAATGATCTTGGTGCCGGTATTTATAGTGAGGTTGTAACCGTTCGTGCTTGTAAAGATCAAAATTGTAATCAGGAATACAGAGGTAGCCCACAACGCGTAAACGTGCATTATGTAGTTAACAATTAATCCATTTGTTCATCGCAGGCTATCAAAATGGGTTCAAGCTGACCCCGTAGTATGCAAAAAAACTTACAAGGCATTCTTTAAAGTTAGCCTTTAATTTATAAAACCACAAACGGCGGGAGCATATTCTGCATTCCGCCGTTTATACGTGGAGTCAAACGAATTACAACTAACTAATTCGCTCCCAAAACGTAACTTCAGAAACCGTATGCTGAAACTTGCGTTTGGTCTCCCGAATCACAAACGGGACCTCATGTGGGCCTTTGATTAAACGGAAGTGTGCTTTCAAATGCGCTTGCAACCCATCCAATGTAGTAAAACTCTCGCCGTCTTTTTTGAAACCACCAATCCACTCTTCGCGTGGGGTGTGGTCAGCCAACCAAGTGTAAGGTGATGTCAACATGAGAACACCACCGATATTCAACCGCTCGTGAATACTGCCAAGGAATTTCGCTGGGCTATAGAGGCGATCAATTAAATTGGCGGCGAGGATAAAATCGTAGCCGGTGAATTGTGATTTGAGGTTGCAGGCATCACCTTGGGCGAATTCGACTTTTTCTTTGAATTCACTCAAACCTAAATCATTGAGTGAGCGGGATTTGTACGAAACCAATTCACCTTCATCGACCAATGTGTAGCGCAGGGTTTCGCTGTTAGCGAGCTGTACACCTTGGCCGATAAAACGGGCAGAAAAATCAATTCCAGTGACATGATCAAAATAACGCGCCAATTCAAATGTTGCGCGACCAGATGCACAGCCCAAATCCAGCGCTTTTGCTTTGGGTTTATCGCCCAGCTCTTGCACCGCCAAATCAACTAAGGCTTTGGAGAAATTGGCCACACCAAAATATTCATCGCCATAATGGAACTCGGCGTATTCAGACATTAATTTATCGGTTTCGTAATGAGAACTAGGCAAGGGTTTTACATCTCCGGAAACAACATAGCGGAAACCCGCGTGTTGGAAAAAATGACGGCGGAACGCGTAGCGCGATGAGCACAAGGTTTCATTACCGCAAGAAATCCATGAGCCGCCTTTGATTAAGTTGTGGCGCTCGTCGAATGTGGGCGTGGTGAAGTCATCGTAAATTGGATGCACTTCAAATCCTTCAAAAGGGTAAATCGGTGTTTCAGTCCATTGCCATACATTGCCAACGACGTCGTAAAAATCACCCTGCGCAAATTTATTCACGGGGCAAGATGATGCTGCATAATCGAGGTGAAGATTGGCGTTGGATTTTTCAGCGCCTACTTCTTTCAAGCCCGCCACATCATAAATGCGATACCACTCATCTTCAGTAGGTAAACGTACAGACAAACCGGTTTCAGATTTTTTCCAATTACAAAAAGCTTTGGCTTCGTGATAATTCACTTCTGCTGGCCAATCCCACGGCATGGCAACTTCTTCGGTCATTAAACGCAAATACCAGCCATTGGTTTTTTTAACCCAAAAAGTTGGATGTTGTGCTTTGGTGAACGCGAGCCAGCCTTTGCCCTCTTCTTCCCAGTTATGGGAATTTAAATAGCCGCCCGCTTCCACGAATTGCAAAAACTCTTGGTTGCTGACTAAAAATTTCGCTGCTTCAAATGCATTCACATCCGCTGTGTGAACGCCATATTCGTTATCCCAACCATAATGTTCACTGGTTTTATCTTTTGCCAAACGCACTTGTCCGGCAACTACTTTTACCAAGCTATTTTGTGGAGCGCGCCCAGACTCCCGCAGCGGTTGCCAATGCGGAGAGCTTTTCACCAACTCCAATTTATGTTGGCGAATGAGCACCGAAGAGGTTTCCAGATGAATGCGCTCATGCTCAATACCCATGATGATCGCCCACCAGGGGTTTTCCCAATCAACAGGCATTTGCAAAGGCGCGTTGTCGATTAAATCCAATACCAGCGAGCGCACCTGATCGCGATAGGCTTTTACCTCGGTGGGCGTTGGCCACTGGTAGTGTGCATCATTCAAATCATCCCAACTCATTTCATCCACACCGACTGCAAACATGGATTCAAAGCGTTGATTGATACGCTCACTGATCATGCGCGTGAGCAATAATTTGTTTACGAAAAAAGTTGCTGTGTGGCCAAAATAGAAAATTAACGGATGACGCAAACTAATCGACTTGGTGTAGAAGGCTTTATCGTTAGCGAGGCATTCAAACAGGGATTCGTATGTGGTGAAGGTATCCAAAAAGTACTGGCGCAGCGTGCAACGCATACTGGCTTCATCGCCATCGCGCAGGTTGGGTGTACGTGTAAAAATAGCTTTACGGGAAAATGAAGGTGCGCTAGCTGAAACTGATTGTGATGCGAATTCTGGCGATGTGACGTCAGTGGTTTTGCGCAGCATGGAATGTCCCGTATGCATCATGAACTCCTGATCAATATGGTCTTCTGGAAAAAATAACCAGGGGGAAAGCTTAGGCTTCCCCCCTGTCAGATGATGTCAGTTACAAATACAGTCCCAATAAACGCGAAAACCAGCTAATTCGATCAGTCGCGTCCGACAAAATCCCGTGCAAACTGCCATGCCACTCGCCCGCTCCGTGCACCTCGCGTTCTGTGCCACAACAAAGCCGCATTCTCGGTCTGCTTGTCCCACTGGCCACCCAAGTGATTTACCCAGTAATTGGCGGCGGCAAGATAATCATCCTGCGAGAAGGGATAGAAGCTTAACCACAGGCCAAAGCGCTCGGATAGCGACACTTTCTCTTCGATACTATCGCTCGGGCGCACTTCGCCATCTTCGTCGCTTACGTCCAGGTTATCGCGCATTTTTTGTGGAATCAGATGGCGGCGATTGCTGGTCGCGTAGAAAAGCATGTTGGCCGTAGGGGCAGCAATGGAGCCATCCAGTACGGATTTCAATGCTTTATAGCTAATCTCGCCCTCTTCGAACGATAAATCATCGCAAAATATAATGAATTTTTCCGTTCGCTCGCCAACCAAATCGACAATATCCGCCAAATGGAGCAGATCCGTTTTATCAACTTCGATGATTTTCAGCCCCTGCCCTGCAAATTCAGTCCACACCGCCTTGATCAAAGTTGACTTTCCTGTGCCGCGCGCACCAGTCAAGAGCACATTATTGGCTTCCCTACCGGCCACAAATTGAGCCGTNNCTGACGCGATGTGGATGTTTAACCGCCTGCAAATAACCAACGCCGTTCACCTGTGTGCGCCAACGGAAGGCAGTGGCAGACCAATCTGGCGCAGGCGCTTGGGCAGGAAGAACCGCCTCAACGCGGTCAATCAGTTGTTCAAGGCGGGAAATAAATTGCTCTAGTTGCGACACATCAAATTCCTTAGGATCAGTTTTAGCGAAGCACAAACTCTGGACTATATTGTAAGAAGCTGATTTTCCCCCCTTAGATCGCCATTGCCAAGCGCGCCGTTATTAATACTTGTTTAAAGGTTTGTTATGTTTAGTAAGCATGAATTACAGGTCATTGGCCAAACGCTGATCCAACGCCGTGACTGGCTAACAAAAAATATACATAAGCCCGAAATGGCTAATGCTAAAACACAGAACGAGCGGACACTGCAAATTATTGAATCCGCCGTATTAAAAATTACCAATAGTCTACGCGCACCAGCTGAGGCGACGGCCACTGAGGTAACGCGCGACGGTGTGAATCACTATGTATCACAGCCGTCAGTGTCACCCAGCCGTCAGGCAGTGTTGGATAGACGCCAAAATGTGGCGCCAGCGGATATTCGTGTTTTGATAGTTGATGATGATCAATTAATCTGCGACTTGCTCAGCGCGTATTTGGCTGAAATAGGAATAACACAAATTGATACTGCCAACGACGGAATGAAAGGCATTAACATGATGTTTAATGCTAATCCGATTTACGATTTGGTGCTTTGCGACTGGAATATGCCCGCTAAATCCGGCATTGATGTTCACAACGCGATGCGCGCCGCTGAGCGCTATCATCACGCAATCTTTATGCTGGTAACCGCCGTTACAGAGGCGAGCCAAATTCGCAGCGCAATTCAGGAGGGAGTAGATGATTATGTCGTCAAGCCGATCGAGCAGGATAAGCTTGCCAAAAAAATTGGTCGGTTTTTTCAGCAAGTCAGGTCAACCAGCACAAGTTAGCAAAACGCTCGCCTAACCTGTGCTGCATTACCTATAGCACTTCAACTTGCACTACTTTAATTTATACCTTCAACTTCCACCATAAAATCCAATGCGGCTTGTTGGCGAATCGCACGGCGATGATTGGCCATGAGCTTGATGATTTTTTCCTGATCACACACTTGCCGATCCAACATCACGCGGCTTTTTAACTCACCGACAGGTTCAGCCGTTGGGCATTTGCTGAATACAAATTGGTTGGAAATTAAATCCATAAACGGACCCGATTTACTGCTCGGCATAATAAACAGCAGCTGCAAACCAAGACTCTCAGTTAGATAGTTGATCACTTCACGTGAGCGGTGCTCATCCATTTTGGAGAAGGCTTCATCCACCAATACCATGCGTAAATGGCTATTGCCTTCGTTAAAGCGGAAGGCTGAGGTGATGGCGGCGCTGCGAATAATATACGCCGGCGTCTCCAACTGACCACCTGAACCTGTACCGTATTGGCTCAGTGCAATCGGTGCTTTACCCTCCGGCTCTTTATAAATTTCATATCGACGATAATTGCGATAATCCGCAATGCGTGTTAACTCACGCAGGGCTTTTTGTTCGTCTTCATCGAGCAACATAGTCATCAAGCGCTCGCGCACTTTTTGATGTTTTTCATCAAGCTTCATGTTGAACAGGGTTTCGCCCTCATCCAAACTGGGGCTATCAATCACCGCTTTAAAGAATTGCCAATAGTCTTTGAATTCAGGCACCCATTCCCAATCAAAACGGAAGCGTTCGCGGTCAGCACCAAAGCGATGATGCTCCAGCTCTTTGTTTAATTCTTCAAGGATTTTTTTTCCGTCATTAATCGCCTGATAAATCGAATGGCAGAGATTGGTTACAAACGCGTTATTAAAGCTCTCACGTAGGGATTCAATTTCTTGATGCCGCTGGGCAAGGATGTGATTTTTATCGCGATTGTAGAGCGCATCAAATTGGCGACGCATATCGCAGATAGCGCGGAAATTCGCACTACCCAAATCATCGTTGTAATCAATATCAAACAAAATCGCATCGCTAGTGGAGCAAAATTGATTGTGCACCATCGCGGCTTGCTGCAGGCGATGCAAAATGGTTTTTAATTCGGCATTTACGCCCGCCAATTGGGATTCAAAATACTGCACGCTATGTTGCGCTACAGCTTCATCTGCCGCTTGCAAACGGGCATCAGCATTAAACTCCGGCCAGAAGGCGGTGATACCCTGCACATTCGCTTCGCAGGTATCTGCCTGGGAGAGCGTTTTATCCTGTTCTGCATCCAGTTTATGGCAGAGATTGTCGGCGAGTTTTAAATCTGCACGGCAATCCACTTGCGCGCTGTTCAATCGTGCGTAAAGTTGATTCTGCTCAAGTAAGCGATGCTGCAGTTCCTGCAATTCAGCTTCCAGCGCCTTGGTATCACTTAAATCCAACTGTTGTAATGTAGATTCGATGGCTTGGATTTTGTTTTGCGCCGCAAGCATGGCTTGCAAGGTTTCGGCGTAGACGAGCGGTTTGAGCTTATCGATTGCCAACAGTAGTTCTTGGGTTTCTTCGGCGTAGCTTGTCGCCGCTTGCCATTCACTTACCAGCGCATGGAATTCATTGCGTTTGGCTTCCAGTGCGCGCTCGCGCGCACCTTGGCCAAATACCAATTCCGAGTCGGCCATATCACAGCGGAACATGGCGTAGTTGCCTGAGCCCATTGCGTCCTTGGTAATACCACGGCGAGTATTTTTTAATTCTTTGGTATTTTCTACCCGCTGCACATTGCCGTAGCTGGCTTTGATGTAGGCTTCTGCAGTGGCGTGAGAGAAAGTCATTACCTGAACAATAGAATTCGTCGGAGCGTCGTTGGTTTTATCCAAATCCTTACGCGCTTTTTCGCCCTGAATAATGCGCGCGCGGTTACCCTGCCCCGCCATATTACGCACTATCGCAATGGCTTCCGCTTCATATTCTGCTTCCACAATAATACCGAAACGCGCTGCGCCTATATAACCTTCAATCGCCGCTTGCCATTCGCGATCAATTACATCCACATAATCGCAAAGTACGCGTGCATCGGCTTTGGGGCATTGCGCTGCGATCGCATCCAGTGCCGCGCGCACAAAACCGGGATAGCTGACTTGACGGGATTCCAGCGTTTGAATTTCGCGGCGTTTCACTTCAGTTTGTTTTTGTAAACGCTCGGTTTGGGATTTACGTTTATCGCGCTCTTGCGCTAACTGGTCACGCAAATTTGTGCGCAATACCGCCGCACTAGCATCCACATCAAACAGGGTAGCTACAAAGGCATTGTGCTGTTTTTGCAGCTCAAGCACTTTTGCAAGTTGCGGTTCAAGCGGGCTGACTTCAATCAAATCACGATTGAGTAACTGGTGAATATCCAGCGTATCGGTTTCGCTGCAGAGACTCTTTACCAGGTTAGCCAGACTTGCATCTTTTAGGGCTGGCAATTCCAGTGCGATAGATGTCTGGCGCAGTGCTTGTGCAAATTGCTGCGCGGCCTCCAAATTGGTTTGCAATTGCTGATGCTGTTTACGCAGCTCAGGAACTTGTGTCTGGATAAGTTTTTCCTGCGCGAGTTTTTCCTGCTCCAATTGATCCTTATCACGCAACGCAGGTACACCCAACCGGCGTGCAGTAGCGGCAAGAATCAATTGNNGCAACCGAGTATTGCAGTACCTGCTGTTCTAACCAGCTTGCTATAAAGCTGTCCGACCACTGACGCCCTTGCGCCATACGCTCAATCCCCTGACGCAAAGTGCGCGCATCAGCTTCCATGGTATGAATACGTTTTAACATGGTGGAGACGGTTCGAATCGCCTCGCCTAAATCGCGATACTCGAGAATTTCATTGGCGACGAATTCGTCGATACCCTTGATCGGTTTGTAGGCCATAAAACGCGAGAATGCACGTGCGGCATTCATGGATTCGCGTTCAGAGATAGCATCTTTTTTGCCACGCAAAATTCC
>DQHS01000024.1 GCA_003524365.1 Cellvibrio sp.
AAACGAGCATCATGGGTAATACCTGTTTGTACGGTGCGACCGGCGGTAAGTTGTTTGCGGCAGGCACTGCAGGCGAGCGTTGTGGTGTGCGTAACTCCGGTGCCCATGTGGTAGTGGAAGGTGCGGGCGATCACTGTTGCGAATATATGACTGGCGGCGTCGTTACAGTGCTGGGTCAAACTGGTGTCAACTTTGGTGCGGGTATGACCGGCGGCTTCGCCTATGTATTGGATGAAGCTAACGACTTTGTGGATCGCTACAACCACGAGTTGGTGGATATTCATCGCATCAATACCGAAGCACTGGAAGCACAGCGCCATCATTTGCGCACCGTGATTGAAGAATTTGTGCAAGAGACTGAAAGTGCATGGGGTCAACAACTGCTAGACAACTTCGATGACTACATCGGTAAGTTCTGGCTGGTTAAACCTAAGGCGGCGGCCATAGGTGGTTTGTTGAACAGTTTCCGTAAGCGTGGCGAGTAAGAGGCAATAGTCATGGCACGTTTAAATAATGATTTTCAGTTTCTCGATGTGGGTCGCCAAGACCCCGCCAAGAAAGATATGGATACCCGCAGACACAAGTTTGTGGAGATTTACCAGCCTTATGCCAAAGAAGAAGTGGAAGGCCAATCGCATCGTTGTCTGGAATGCGGCAACCCCTATTGCGAGTGGANNTGGAAGTGCCCGGTGCACAACTTCATCCCCAACTGGTTGAAGCTGATTTCCGAAGGCAATATTTTTGAAGCGGCTGAACTCAGCCATCAAACCAACTCGCTGCCGGAAGTCTGCGGCCGCGTGTGCCCGCAGGATCGCCTGTGCGAAGGCGCCTGTACTTTGAATGATGGTTTCGGTGCAGTGACTATCGGCAACGCCGAGAAGTACATCACCGATACTGCTTTCGCCATGGGCTGGAAGCCGGATATGTCCAAAGTGGTTTGGACTAACAAAAAAGTCGCCATCATTGGCGCTGGCCCTGCCGGTATCGGCTGTGCTGACGTATTGGTGCGCAACGGTGTTAAGCCGGTCGTATTCGATAAGTATCCCGAAATCGGCGGTCTGCTGACCTTCGGTATTCCCGAGTTCAAGCTTGAAAAGAGCGTGATGAGCCGTCGCCGTGAAATCTTTACCGAAATGGGTATCGAGTTCCGTCTGAATACCGAAGTGGGCAAAGACATCACCATGGAAGAATTGCTGCGCGATTACGACGCTGTCTTCATGGGCATGGGCACTTACACCTACATGAAAGGCGGTTTCCCTGGTGAAGACCTGCCCGGTGTTTACGATGCGCTGCCGTTTCTGGTTGCCAACGTCAATCGCAACCTCGGCTTTGAAAAAAGCCCGGAAGATTTCATCAGCGTTAAAGGTAAAAAAGTGGTTGTGCTCGGTGGTGGTGATACCGCCATGGACTGTAACCGCACCTCGATTCGCCAGGGCGCAAGCAGCGTAAGCTGTGCTTATCGTCGCGACGAAGAAAATATGCCCGGCTCCAAACGCGAAGTGGCTAACGCGAAAGAAGAGGGCGTGCAATTCCTCTACAACCGTCAGCCAGTTGAAGTGGTTGGCAACGGCAAAGTGGAAGGCGTAAAAGTGGTTACTACCCAAATGGGTGAGCCAGATGCCAAAGGTCGGCGCAGCCCGGTTATTGTGCCCGGTTCAGAAGAGATATTGCCTGCCGACGTAGTCTTGATCGCCTTCGGCTTCCGCCCGAGTCCGCAGCCTTGGTTTGAAACCAACGGTGTGAAAACCAACGACTGGGGCGGTGTAGTTGCGCCAGAACAACAGCAATTCAAATTCCAAACGACCAACCCCAAAGTATTTGCCGGTGGCGATATGGTGCGTGGTTCGGATCTGGTAGTAACGGCGATTTGGGAAGGCCGCGAAGCTGCTGATGGCATCCTGGATTACTTAAACGTCTAATCCCGTAGGGGCGCTGCTTGTCGCGCCCTGATCTGATTATTTTGGGCGTAGCAAGCACGCCCCTACGTTCAGATATGCATCGGGCGCAGCAAGCAGCGCCCCTACAACCCCGCCCTTGCGGGGTTTGTTTTATACATAACACAAGCAAGGCTAGCTGCCTGAGGATAAGAGAATGACAGAACTCAAAAACGACCGCTTCCTGCGCGCATTACTCAAGCAACCCGTCGATGTGACTCCGGTATGGATGATGCGCCAAGCCGGCCGCTATCTCCCCGAGTACCGCGCGAGCCGCGCAAAAGCGGGCGATTTTATGGGGCTGTGTACTAATCCCGAGATGGCCTGTGAAGTGACCTTGCAGCCGCTGGATCGCTATCCCGGCCTTGATGCGGCGATTCTCTTTTCCGATATTCTTACCATCCCCGATGCCATGGGTTTAGGTCTCTATTTTGAAACCGGCGAAGGCCCAAAATTCAAAAAAGCGGTGCGCACTGAAGCGGATGTCAATGCTCTCAAGGTAATTAACCCTGAGCAAGATTTGCCTTACGTGGTCAACGCGGTAAAAACTATTCGCCGCGAATTGAATGGCCGTGTGCCATTGATCGGCTTTTCCGGCAGCCCCTGGACATTGGCGACTTATATGATCGAAGGCGGTTCCAGCCGCGATTTCCGTCGCGCCAAAGAAATGCTCTACAACCAACCGGAAGTGATGCACCGTTTGTTGGATGTATTGGCGGAATCGGTCACGGTTTACCTCAATGCGCAAATTACCGCTGGTGCGCAGGCAGTACAGATTTTTGATACTTGGGGCGGCGCGCTGTCGCACTCTGCCTATCAAGAGTTTTCGCTCAAGTACATGCAGAAAATTGTTAGCGGTTTAATCCGCGAGCATGAAGGTCGCCAAGTGCCGGTAATCCTGTTTACCAAAGGAGGAGGTCAATGGCTGGAGTCTATGGCCGCAACTGGCGCCACCGCACTGGGGCTGGATTGGACCACCGATATCGCCGCGGCGCGCGTGCGCGTGGGTAGCAAAGTTGCCTTGCAAGGTAATATGGATCCGACTATTTTATATGCATCGCCCGAGCGTATTCGCTCCGAGGTGGGCACTATTCTCGCCGATTATGGCAATGGCTCAGGTCATGTTTTCAATTTGGGTCACGGTATTACCCCAGAGGTTGATCCTGCGCATGCCGGTGCTTTTATTAATGCAGTGCATGACATGTCAGCCGACTTCCATCGTTAGTGTGATGACTTGCCTTGTAAGTTGATTTACCCGCCTTTAGTCTAGCGGCTCTGGTATGGCACACTTTTCTTGATTACACTCGGGTTGTCATCAAGGTTTTTTAGGAAGAGTGGAAACCTGAAGTTGAGGGGATTTGCTGCGACATACACCTTCATAATAAAGCAGACAACGGGCACCAGTGTGGTGAGTGGGGACTAGGCGTGGGAATCAAGCAGGTTAAAGTTGACGTCAACGAGTTAACCATCGGCATGTATGTCTCGGGGTTAGACCGGCCATGGTCGCAGACTCCTTTTCCCTTACAGGGTTTTTACCTGCGTGACTTGGGTGAAATTAACCAGCTTAAAGCCCTGTGCAATTATGTCTTTATCGATGTTGAAAAAGGCCGCGGCCCGATTGCGGCCAATCTGAAAACAATTGCCCCCACAGCTAAAAAAGCCCCAACCCGTGAGCGCGCGAGTGCGTTTAACGAAACCGTTGCTCCGCTTAAAATCCAGCGTGGGCTCTATCGCGAAGTAGAGCCGTTGCAGCGCGAAGTCAAAAAAGCTCGTCAGCTACACCAAAAAGTCTATGGCGCCGTGGTGGAAGTGATGGAGCAACTGGAAAAAAACCAGTTTGATGCGATGTCGCTGGGCGAAACCAAACGTGTTGCCAGTGAAATGGTGGACAGCGTACTACGCAACCCCGACGCCTTTACCTGGCTCTCCCGCGTGCAAGAAAAAGACGAATATACATACAGCCACGCCGTACGCTCATCCGTGTGGGCGATTTTATTTGGCCGCCATATAGGCCTGCCCAAGCGCGATCTGGATGTTTTGGCGATGGGCGTGCTGCTCAAGGATGTCGGTAAGGTCATGTTGGATCTGACTCTTTTATCCAAAGCAGAACGCACCACTGAAGAAGAGCGTATCTATGAAACTTTTGTAGAGCTCGGCTGCGAAATCTTGCGTAAAACACCCGGTGTGGAGCCGCGCGTAATCAGTGTTGTGAAAACCCACTGCGAGCGCTTGAATGGCAGCGGTTTTCCGCAGGGTTTATCGGGCGACAAAATCCCTCTGCTTGGCAAGATTGCCGGCATAGTCACCTTTTACGATCACGTCACCAATCCGCGCGGTTCACGTCACCCGATTGCCCCTTCCAAAGCAGTCGCCAAACTTTATGAGTTGCGCAATATTCAATTTCAGGAAGAGCTGGTAGTTGAGTTTATTCGTGCGATTGGACTTTACCCTACCGGTACTCTAGTTGAATTGAGTACCGGAGAAGTGGCGGTAGTTGTCGAGCAAAACTTTGAGCGTCGGTTAAAACCGCGTGTGATAGTGGTGTTGGATGCCTATAAACAACCGCTTGATGAGTATTTGCTATTGGATTTGTCGGAGGATGACAAGCGCAAGCAAGAGTTGCTCGATTCCGGTAAAAAATCCCGTTATGAAATTGAGAAAATTGAAATTGCCCGGGATCTTGAACCCGGCAGTTACGATGTGGACATCGCCAGTATCCGCGATCATTACCTGATGAAAAATGAGAAAAAAGGGCTTATGGCGCTGCTTAGTCGCCTGACAACTCGCACCTGAGTTGCTCACCCGTCAAGTCTTAGTAAAAAAACCGCATCAATCAATGCGGTTTTTTTATAGCTGGTTAGAATGGCTCGCCTACTGAAGTGGCATTTGCTGTGCCGTAAATACTGGCTTCCTGCGATTTAACAAACACAAATTAATCAGAGAGAGACATCATGTTTGAATGGTTGGCAAGTCCTGAGGCTTGGGTTGCTTTGGCAACGCTGACGGCGTTAGAGATTGTATTGGGGATCGACAATATTATTTTCATTTCGATTCTGGTAGGTCGCTTACCTGAGAAGCAGCGCAAATTTGCGCGTAATGTGGGTTTGGGGTTAGCGATGATCACCCGTTTAGCGCTGCTCTTTTCACTGGCGTGGATTATGGGTCTAGTCGATCCACTTTTTAGCGTACTGGGAGAAGAAATCTCCGGGCGCGATATCATCTTGATCGGCGGTGGTTTGTTTCTTATCGCCAAAGCGACTCACGAAATTCATAGCAGCCTTGAAGGCGCCGTTGAAAGCGAGCGCAATGTGGCGGCTCATGGTTTGATGGTAGTGTTAATACAAATTGCGATTCTTGATATCGTATTCTCGCTCGACTCAGTGATCACCGCCGTAGGCTTGGTAAGCCAGGTGCCGATTATGGCGACCGCCATTATTATCGCCGTGGGTGTGATGTTGTTTGCTGCCAAACCGATTGGCGATTTTGTCGATGCACACCCCACCATTAAAATCCTCGCCTTGTCGTTTTTGGTTATCGTCGGCTTTACCTTGTTGGTTGAGGGCTTCGATGTGCATGTGCCCAAAGGCTACATCTACTTCGCGATGGCATTCTCGCTCGGTGTTGAGATGATCAATATTAAATTGCGCAAACATCAGGATAAACCGGTGGAGCTGCGCAAGGATTATCCCGGCGATCAGCAGTGATAACCACTTAGCTCCTGTAAAAACAAAAAGGCCGATCANNAGATTTTCTTACCCATGCGCTCACCCATTTTGGTCTGGGTTCCCGCACTGAAATTTTCGTCCCACTGCATTTTATTCTTGGCAAATAACACAATTGCAGTTGAGCCTAATTTGAATCGGCCCATTTCATCACCTTTGTTTAACGTGATGTTTTGGTAAGGATAAAGTGACGTGGCTATATCGCGGCTGGCAAAAGGCGCGATTTGTCCGTCCCACACCGTTTCAATGCCTGCCACAATCATCGCGCCTACTAACACTACCGCCATGGGACCGATATCGGTATCAAAAATCGCGACCGCACGTTCGTTGCGCGCAAACAGACGCGGTACATTTTCGGCAGTGACGGTATTGACCGAAAATAATTCACCGGGAATGCTCACCATGGCGCGCAACTTACCACTATAGGGCATGTGTACTCGGTGGTAATCGCGTGGCGATAAATACACAGTGGCAAAGGTACCCTCAGTAAATTCGGCGGCGAGGTCTGTATCTCCACCGAGCAATTCAAGTGTGGTGTAATCCTGCCCTTTAGCTTGGAAGATGCGGCCATTAATAATATTGCCCAATTGGCTGATAGCACCATCGGCCGGGCAGACGATCGAGTCTGTTGCGCTATCGATTGGACGGGCGCCGGGTTTTAAAGCGCGGGTAAAAAAATCGTTAAAGCAGCTGTAGGCGAGTGGATTCTCTTCGGCCGCGAGACTCATATCCACGTTGTAGCGTTTTACAAACCAGTTGATAAACGTATTTTTCAGCAATGAGTTGTCGGTGCTGGCCAGCCAACCAGCGGCGCGCGAAAGGCCGTGTTGTGGAATCAGTTGTTGCAAACGGATGAAGAGTTTGTCATTCATGTATATTTATAATTCCTGCAGTGGCAGCGCGCTGCCAGAAAAAGAGTGCCGCAGTTTAGCAAATAATGAATAAACGTGAGGCTGTTATGAGTAGATTCCTACAAGTCTCGATTGCCGTGGTTGTGTTGTTAACGATGTCCTTTGCTCTGGCGCACGAGGGTCACGAGCATGGGCCGGTGACGATGAAAAGGGCGGTAGACATTGCGCTGGCGACCGCACGTGATGCTAGCTTAAATGCGGAACCTTTGTTGGGATTGCCGCAGCTGGATCAGAGCTGGCGCGATTTGCCTGCAAGTGCGGTGCAGATCTACGAGAACAGGCGCGGCTATTATCTCGTGAGCATTGCAAATCCGGCGCAAGCGAAAACACTTTATGTGCGGATTTTATTAGATGGCCGTGTTGATGCCGCCAATTTTTCGGGTGATTTTGTCTCATCTGCAGCGACGAGTTCCGCAGGTGCATAAGTTGCACTCCAGGTTTGGCGTCTAAAGTTTTTTCTCATAAATATTAACGACCGTACTTGTCTTTTTCTGGCGCCTCATTTTTCTATTGGTTTGACAGCGCTGTCTGATGAGCGGAGTATCATTTGCTCGGTTGTCCACTTGTCTACCAGTGTGTGAAAAAGTGTTGGTGGCTGACATAACAATAATTAGATTGCATGTGCTCTCTCCTATGATTTTGCTGTTCATAAGCACTCGCTGGACTTCTGATTGTGCTCGCCTCCTGGTTCGCCAGTGTGAGGCTTTGGTTGCTTATTGATTTGAGTGATCGCGCCGCAATGCAGGTGTACTTGATGGCGATGGTGGTTCCCGAATCCGGGAATTGTCTCTAAATCCGGTTAAGTGAGGACGTGAATAATGAATAAGAATTTCATCAAAAGTAATGTGCTGGGCGCTGCGTTACTCGCCCTTTCTGCCATGAGTTTTGGCCATGGTTTTGTCGATAGTCCCGGCGCGCGCAACTATTTTTGCGGCAAGATAACCAAGCCCGATGAGGTGGCTAATGGAACCGCCCGGTACCCTGTGTGCGGTGACGCTTTTGCGGGTGATTTCAACGGCGGTTACTCCTACATGAGCGTGTTGAATCATCATCAGGGCCGTAAGGTGCTTGGGCCATCTACGCGAAATGTGTGCGGGTTTGACAGTGAAACCTGGCAAGGCGGCAAAACACCTTGGGATAATGCCATCAACTGGCCAGTCAACAACATCAATTCGGGTTCGCGGGTATTCTCATGGGATATCAGCAATGGCCCGCATTTTGATGACACCTCTGACTTTCGTTACTGGATCACCAAACCCGGGTTTGTCTACCAAGTCGGGCGTGAGTTGACCTGGGCGGATTTTGAAGATCAACCCTTCTGCGATCTGCCCTACAACGANNCGGTGGTACCAGTTCAGCTCCGCCAACTTCATCGAGTCGAGCCAGTGTTGCGCCGAGTTCATCAAGCCGCTCCAGCATCGTGCTCGGTTCGTCTAGTCGCTCCAGTGCTGTACCTGCCTCTAGCAGAGCGGCCAGCAGTGTGGCCAATAATGCGGGGTTGAGTTGTACCTATGTTGTTACCAATTCCTGGGGCACAGGATTCACTGGTGTTATTCGTGTGACCAATACTGGTGCCAGTGCTAAAACCGGCTGGACAGCTTCGTGGCAATTTGCGGGTAGCAACCGCCTTACCAACTCATGGAATGCGACTGTGGCAGGCAGCAACCCCTATTCGGCAACTAACCTTGGTTGGAATGGCACAGTGGGAGCGGGGCAATCGGTTGAGTTTGGTTTTCAGGGTAATACCAACGGTGGTAGCGTAGAGGCACCTGCCGTTACTTGCCGTTAAGCGCGGTGATGCGTTAACGCAATCGGCAGGAGTTACAGTATTCCTGCCGCTTGCAATGTTTAGCTGGATTTTCGAGGTGTTGGGTGAATCGACAAGGGTCTTATAAGCCTCTTCCCCTATGGGGCTTATTGCTGGTATTGCCGATACTGGCGCTGGCGGTTTATCTGCATTTCAAGCAATCTCCTGCACCGGCCAGTCCAGAACTAACCCCTGATAATCCAGAGGCAATTGCCGAAGTCATTGCTCCCTACTCATTAGAGAGAAGCAGAACTCTCGATCTTAAACCGACCACCACAATATTGGATGCGATAGACGTTCCAGTTGGCCTTGATCCCGAGACGGCACGCACGGCTGTGCAGCAAGTGGAAAACAGTGTTTATGAACGCGCTACTGCGATGTTCGAGCAGGAACCGGTTGATGTTGAATGGGCGGGTGCTTACGAGCAATCGCTGCGCGAGATGTTCGCACAGCATCAGGGATTGCAGCGCGTCAGTATCAATAGCATCAGTTGCCACACCAGCATGTGCCGCATCGAAGTGTTTACGCCGCGCGATACCGACGCCGATTTTTTTACCGCGATGTTTTACGATGGNNATGACTTCCGTCTATGTTGCGCGCAAGGACCACACGCTCGGCTTCTACTGAATTGATCCCACTTAACCTGTGGTATCTTTGTCACCTCGATTAGTGGGAGGAATCTGCAATTGTATTTTCTGAATAATTCACTCCCTGCTTTTAGTGCTCAGGCATAACAATGACAGAATGGTTCGGCTTAAAAAAAACAACACCTGTACCATCGGAATTGGGTTTTGAGTTCACCATCGCCCGCTCGCCACGGCGGCGCAGTATCAGTATCGAAATTCGCAAGGCGCAAGTAGTTGTGCGTGCTCCAATGGGTGCTGCGCAATCGTTATTAATGAGCTTTTTGCAACAAAAAGCAGCTTGGGTGAGGGCAAAAATCAGCGAGCAACAGCAAGCTCTGTCGATCCAGCCAGAGCCTCACATTTATGAGCAAGGCAGCCGAATCCCATTTATGGATGAGACGTTAACATTAGTGCTGGCGCGCGGGCCGCGCACAGCTATTGTACGTATTGATCAACATTTGCACCTGATTCTATCGCCACGTTCACGCTTGAGTGACGATGCACAAATTCGTCAGCTACTTAGCCGTTGGTACCAGCAGCAGGCGCTAAATATCCTCACGCGAAAAACGACAGTATTAACTCGCGATATGGGCTTGATGTGCACGCAAGTCACTATCAAGGCGACTCGCTCAAAGTGGGGGCACTGCACCAGCCGCGGTGCCATCCAATACAACTGGCAGATACTGCTAGCCCCCGAGGCCATAGTCGATTATCTTGTCGCCCACGAAGTCAGTCATCTGCGCCACCATAATCATAGTGCGGACTTTTGGGCGCTGGTCGCCAGCGTCTGTCCAACCTTCAAGGCAGATCGTGCTTGGCTCAAGGCCGAAGGCGCACACCTCAGTTTATAAACTCCAAAGGCTTTTAGCATGAATGACATTATCGCTACCGATCCGCTCAGTGACGACCCCGCTGAAAATCTTGACCGCTTTATTGTAGAGGCCATGGAGTTGGGCTGTGTGTGGGGGCTGGAAGGGCCAGATGGCTGGGCGTTAAGCGCCTCTGAAGCTCACGACGATGTGGATGTGATGCCCTTCTGGTCGCAGGAAAGTTTTGCACAGGCGCATTGTCAGGATGATTGGGAGATTTATAAACCGGTCGCGATTGATCTGGTCGAGTTCCTTGAGGACTGGTTACCGGGCATGCATGAAGATGTGTTGCTGGTGGGGATTAATTGGAATATGGAATTGGAAGGTGAGGAGCTGGAACCGCTGGATTTACTTGAAGAATTCGAAGCAGAAATGGGTGAGTAACTCAATTAATAAAAACCGTCTTGGGTAAATTGGTTGTAGTCATCATCCTCGTCGCCGAATAAATGCATATGGAGTATGTCTACCTCGTAGTGCTTGGCGTAGTCATTTAACATTTTCAAACTGGCTAGGCTGGGGCTCATGCTGTACCAATAATTGGTTTCATCATCATGGATGGCCAACACAAATTCTAATGCACCAGGCACCATTTTGCGTGTCAGATGGCTGAAAATTTTTCGCTGTAATTGTAAGACAGAAAAATTAAAATCGACGCACAGATGCATTAATTGTGGGTACTGGCTTTCGCGCCGGTCTTGCAGCCGGATATCGCGGCTGGCAAATAATTCATCCGGATCGATCAGTGATTTGCGCGGTGGGTGAGGCATAGGAATATTGTCAGTTAGCGTTTTACCGGATTAGGGCCCCAATTGCATTATTCTACCGGCACGCCGGATCAGGTCTAAAGACCAATAGTCAGTAAAAAGTGCGCGGATTAGACCACATGGGTGTTAATACGCAAGTGTTCCGCATCACAATTTTGTTTTTGTACGGAGTATCGGAATGATGGATATTTTTGTTAGTCGGTTTCGCACTCTGGTAGTAGTAACTCTGGTTTTTTTGCTGGCGGGCTGTTCAAGCTTGCAGCCGAAATTGGAACAGCCCACCGTTAAAGTTGCCAACTTGCAATTATTGCCTGTACAGGGTTTGAGCCAGCCGATAGAGGTCAGTTTGTTGATTTCCAATCCCAACGACCGTGACTTAACACTGCGCGGAATGTCCTACACTGTAGGTATTGAAAATTTTGATGTGTTAAGTGGTGTAAGCGACCAGTTGCCAACACTAACTGCCTATCAAGAGACTCCGGTAAAAGTAGTGGTGACAGCAAATGTATTGCAGTTAGTGCGTTTGATTGAGCACTTTGGGCGCAATGGCGTTAAAGAAAATGTAAATTACAATTTTTCTGCCAAACTGGATTTTAGTGCTTGGTTACCTGCGCTGCGCATCAATGAAGAAGGCTCGATTCCGCTTGTTGCCAAAAAGCGTTAAAGCAGAGTCACCCGATTAAAATATTTAATAAAATCGCTAATCGTTTATTTTATTAGCGAAATAATTTTTCTAGAATTTATCTAAAAAGATCCATCTGAATTTTGTACTTTCAGGATATTCAATGAGTGATGAAATAACCCTGCCCGAGGCCGATGAGCGTATTGCGCTCAAAGATTATACCGAGAAAGCCTATCTCGATTATTCCATGTATGTGATTCTCGATCGCGCCCTGCCGCACATCGGCGACGGCCTTAAACCAGTACAGCGTCGCATCGTCTATGCGATGAGTGAGCTGGGTTTAAAAGCGAGTGCGAAATATAAAAAATCCGCGCGTACCGTGGGTGATGTGATCGGTAAATTCCACCCGCACGGCGATTCAGCGTCATACGAAGCAATGGTGCTAATGGCGCAGCCGTTTTCCTATCGCTACACGCTGGTGGATGGTCAGGGAAACTGGGGGTCGCCCGATGATCCTAAATCATTTGCGGCCATGCGTTATACCGAATCGCGCCTCACCAAGTACAGCGAAGTATTGCTTGAAGAATTGGGGCAGGGCACGGTTGATTGGCAACCCAACTTTGACGGCACACTGGAGGAGCCAATTGTTTTACCGGCACGGGTGCCCAATGTTTTATTAAACGGTACTACGGGTATTGCTGTGGGTATGGCGACGGATATTCCGCCGCACAATTTGCGCGAAGTAGTCAATGCCTGTGTGCATATGCTCGATAACCCGCAAGCTACCGTGCAGGATTTATGTCAGTTTATTCAAGGGCCGGATATGCCCACCGAAGCGGAAATTATTTCGCCGCGCGAAGACCTGATCAAAATGTACGAAACCGGGCGCGGCAGCGTGCGCATGCGCGCGGTCTGGCAAAAAGATGAAGACACTGGCGATATTATTATCACCGCCTTGCCCCACCAAGTCAGCGGTGCAAAAATTCTGGAGCAAATCGCTGCGCAAATGCAGGCGAAAAAATTACCGATGGTCGCCGATTTGCGCGATGAATCTGACCATGAAAACCCCACCCGTTTGATTATTATTCCGCGCTCCAATCGAGTTGATCTCGATCAAGTGATGCAGCATTTATTTGCTACCACCGAGCTTGAGCGTACCTATCGTGTCAATATGAACATGATTGGTATCGACGGTCGCCCGGCGGTGAAATCGCTTACCAAAATTCTGAGTGAATGGTTGAGTTTCAGAACCGTCACGACTCGCCGCCGTTTGCAATACCGCTTGGAAAAAGTCGAAGAGCGTTTGCTGCGTTTGGCGGCGTTGATGATTGTGTTCCTCAATGTCGATGAAGTGATTCGTATCATTCGCGAAGAGGATAATCCAAAACCGGTGCTGATGAAGCGTTTCAATTTAGTTGAGATGCAAGCCGAATACATTCTCGAAACCAAATTGCGCCAGTTAGCGCGTTTGGAAGAGATGAAAATTCTCGAAGAGAAAACGGCACTGGAGAAAGAGCGCGATGGTCTTCAAAAAATCCTTGAATCCGCCGTGAAGTTAAAAAATCTGGTGCGTAAAGAATTGATCCAGATTGCGGAGGCATTTGGTGATGATCGTCGCTCGCCGATTGTTGCACGTGCAGAGGCGCAAGCCTTGACGGAAACCGAATTGCTAAGTGTTGATCCGGTTACTGTAGTGATTTCAGATAAAGGTTGGATTCGTGCCGCTAAAGGCCACGATATAGATCCAGCTGGGTTGAGTTACAAAGCCGGTGACAGTTTTAAATTTGCATTGCGTGGTAAGAGCAATCAACAAGTTATTCTGATCGATTCAACCGGACGCAGCTATTCGCTGCCCGCACACAACTTGCCGTCTGCTCGTGGTCAGGGCGAGCCATTAAGTGGGCGCATCAGTCCACCCAGTGGTGCCACATTTGAGGGCGCGCTGATGGGGGCTGATCAGCAACGCGTATTGCTCGCTTCGGATGCAGGCTACGGTTTCATCGCACGGTTAGAGGATCTCACCAGTAAAAACAAAGCGGGCAAGGCGCTGTTAACTTTACCCGACGCGGCGCTGGTTTTGCCGCCACAATTGCTTGATAATCCCGAGCAGGCACTACTCGCCGCCGTTAGTAATGATGGTCGCCTGCTGGTGTTCCCCGTCACGGAATTACCTGAGTTGGCGCGCGGCAAAGGCAATAAGATTATGAATATTCCCTCGGCACGCGCAGCGGCCCGTGAAGAGTTTGTGGTTTCGGTTAATGTTATTAGTCCTGGCCAATGCTTGACGCTACATTCAGGCAAACGCCACATTACTTTGAAAATGTCCGATCTGGAACATTACAAAGGCGAGCGTGGTCGACGTGGTAACAAACTTCCGCGCGGCTTCCAAAAGGTTGATAAGGCCGAAGTGACCGATAAGTAACAGAATAAAATAGGGGCGGTTATTCCGCCTTTATTTTTTGCGCAGTGTATGCGCGAAATGAGTGTATAGCAGTGCAACAACAATAAAGCAGGAGTTTTCATGAGCTCAAAAGACAAACGTCGACATGTGCGTACATCCTTTGCTTGCCGTATAAAAATTGCCCATGATTCTGTGGGTGAGTTGTTAGTAAAAACCCGCGATATTTCTGATGGTGGTGTATTTGTTGTGCTTGAACCCGAGCACATTCCACCAATTGGGACACGGCTCACCGGCCAGGTTCAAGGTTTGATGGATGATGCGCCGATATTGCAATTGGAAGTGGTGCGCGTAGAACCGGCGGGTGTTGGGTTGCGCTTTTTGCAAGAAGATTGATTTTAACTTTTTAAATTTCGCTGAACAGCGTTTCCTTTTTTAGTGCTTCTCCCAAACCTGTGCCTTTGTAAAATACATATAAAATTGCAGTGTGGGCGATAGAGCGAGAGGAGTTTTTGTGTATAAGCTTATCTATAAACACCAATTTGTCGCCGGATTTGATGAGGATCAAATCGTGGGGAATTTGGCGCAGTTGCTCCATTTAAAGCCAAAAGCTGTGCGCTTGGTGTTTTTATCTGAACGCCCCAGTGTTATCAAATTATTAGAGACTACAACAGAGGTAGAGACTTGGCGTGATGCTTTTTTGGATGCGGGTGTGCACCTTGATGTAGTTAGTATGGCGGAAGCAAATGCCGATAACATTGCCGATCAAATTGAACTCGAATTGGAATTGCACAGCCTTGATGACGACGAGGATGAAGAAAGTACACCTCCGCTGCTAGTCAAAAAAATTATCCAACATGAAACTGTAGAGCCAGAGCCAGAGCCAGAGCCAGATCCGGCACCATCGCCATCGCCGTCGTCGCTGCCTTCGCCTTCGCCGNNGCCAGAGCCAGAGCCAGAGCCAGAACTCCTAATCGATACAACAACAGAAATAAAAATTGAACCAGTGCCGGAAGAGATCGTTGTTGAGCAGCAGCCAGAAAAATTAATCAATAACGAAACGGAATTAATCGGTACCAAAGAGTTAATTGCTGAGCAGGAAAGCTCCGTGCTGGTGGACGTTGCCTCCCTGCAAGACACTGTTTCTGTAACGGAAAAGCCTTCTCAAGCAGAAAGAGAGCCGCTGGAAAAAAATAAGGCTCAAAACGTAAACGAGCCTATCGCAGAAAATGAACCGCAAGACGCGGACGAATTGGTACCCGAGGTCGATTTTCATAAATCGTCCTTCCTGTGGGGTATGTTGGCGATTCTGGTGGCGATAGCTATTACGGCAGGAATAATCCTCTGGTTGCAGCGCCCGCTCTGGACGCCTGTGGAGCAATCTCCGCAATCGGATGGCAATTTGGCCGCGCTTGCGTCCGATAAACTTTTTGCCTTGGCGCATATTGATGTGGAGCGGCTGCAAGAATTGCCTAATATTTTGCAGCCTGGCTCTGGCATGCAATATTTTCCGGCGCCTCTGCCGGATTTCTGGCATAAGTTGGAAAAAGCCGGAATCCCAATTTCACAACAGTTGAATCACGCCTGGATTGCCATTTATCGCGCTAATGACCAAAGCCAGCCGCTGTGGGTATTGGATGGTAATTTTAATGTGCAGCAGTGGCGCGAATGGTTAAAAAAGCATTATTTGATTGATGAAGAAACACCAACACAAATTGTGTTTTCATCGGTTGATCAACAAACTTGCGAAAAAACATCAGTCTTGATGGCTGTTATTGATGCAGGGCAAGTTTTGATTGGCGCTCCCGAGCAGGTTGCCTCATTTCGTGGCCGCAAAGAATCTGCCGCGCTGGCAGAAAAAGATTTGGCGGATTGGAAAACCATTAGTGCCAAGCAAATGCTATCAGTTGCGCTGTTTAATCCTGCTCAGCTGGGTGATCCATCAACGCTTATGGCACTCAACCAATTGGCGATTGATGCCGGCGCGGTGAAAGGAATTTATTTAGGCATTGCACCGCGCCTCTTGCCGCCTGCACTTGAATTTAATGCAATTCTGACTGGCGCTAATCCGCAATTTATCGATGCGGCCCAAGCCACAATCAATCAACATTTGGAAAATACCAAAAATACTGTAGCCAAAGATTGGCCAGAAACACAATCAATCTATGAGCGGCTTAAACTTGATCGTAGAGAGCAGCAACTGCGTGCGCAGGTGTTTTTTGATGCGCAGGTACAAACGCAATTGCATCTTTGGTCAAGCTCTCTGTTAACGCGGGTCTTTGCTATGCCAGAGCCTGCAGTTGCAGATATTCAAGAACAAATCGATGAAAAGCCGCGGCTCTTTACCAATCTGGAGAAAAATTCCTTGCTGGATTTTTCTGCCAACAAACACATGAACCCTTCTTTTATCGCCCAAACTTCAGTAGGTCCTTTTGGTTTGGGAATTAGTAGTATTGAGGCAACCGCGCAGGGCACGCAGATTACGCTGGATGCCAGTGCATTTAATTTACCTAATATGGGTAAAGAAGCCGAAGCAGTTCGTTTGCGCATTACAGATATTGTTGATCATCAGGATCAATCGCTGCTCACAACCAGCACCTGCGATGCCAGCGGTGTGCGTCGCACTGAACCCATTAATCTGGTTTATGAAGGAGCCTTTTTTGATCAAGGGCAGGTACAGTCTTATCTCGGCATTCAGGGTGCTAAACAAATACTGCTACCCGATAGTATTAATATTGCGAGCATTGGTGCTATCAAAGGTGAAATAGAATACGCCTTGCCCACAGAAATAGAGCGCATCACCTTGCAAGCACCATTGGCAGGCCAGCTGATTAATATTCAGGATTTGCAAGTGCGTTTTTTGAGTGCCAGCCACAGCCGCTTATATTTTCAGTACGCAGCCAATGATGCAGTGCTGTTACAAATAAATCCGTTCAATGCTGAAGGAAAATTATTAGCCACGACAAATGCCATGCGCGGGAAAAATTTCTTTGATGAAGGTAATACCACCAGTATTGATGTGCAAGGCAATATTGCTGCGATTGAAGTGGTTGTAGCAAAAAAAGTCGAAACACAAATTTATCCTTTTAGTCTCGGTCGAATTCAGCCGCCGGAAAAAATATTTCCCCAAGAAAAACCTGAGCCTGAGTTGTTAACGGCAGCCAAGTTGGAGTTGTTGAAAGAAGATTCACCACCAACGGATGTCAAATATTCCTATCAAACACCACAACAGACAAGCATTGCAGGGCCAGCGTTAATTGCCATCAACCAACTGCAGATACAAGCGCAACGTTTGTCGCTTAGTGCAGATGTATATCTGCGCAACCAGCATCCACTGACGCGGCAATTGGGTGCTGTGCGTTTGGTGATAACTGAATTGGAAGATTCTGAGGGTAATATTCACAGTGTCAATTTTCAATCACCTATTGCGTTGGATTACACAAGCGGCAATTGGTTGGATGGTGTGTTTCATGCGGATGCCAGCCAGCCTTGGCTGCGCGGCCAAATGGAATTGCGCGATCAGGAGTTGCCTGTAGAGGGTGTTGTTGCGCTATGGGGAAAGTTAATGTTTGTGGCCGCAGGAGAGCCGATAAAAATTCAAGTACCGTTTCAATTTGGCATGCAATGGAATGGCTCATCGGCGTCATTAAAGTTAGCACGCTGGGAATCAGGGCGCATGCTTTTTGATATTCATGGTAGTTTTCCTGAACTAATTGGTATCGCCGCGTTGGATGAAAACAACAGTGTTATAAGCCAGGCCGCAGAGCTGCGAGTCAATACAAGTGAAAATATAAACACGCATCAAATTGAACTTCCGGTAAAACAAAAACCCGCCAATATTGAATTCAGTATTGCGCGTGATCAGCAATCAGTAGATTTTTTGTTTGAAATTCGTGTAGTGCAATAATTTGCAGTGGGATTAGTNNTTAATGGTTAAAGACGCCATTCTTGGATTTGTGCGGCGTTTCCTTTAGTTAGCCAAATCTGCTTTCTTTGTTGCCGCAGTGCACGAACAGAGGCTTCAGGCCATCTAAGCTCTGGCCGCATCAAGTTTGATAGCGATGACTTCAGCTTTCGTGGAGTCACTATTCCTGTAGCAGCCCGTTATACCTGCCACATTTGACGAACCATGTAGAAATTTCATGGTGCCCCTCTGTGTGAATAAAACGATCAGAGGGGAAGCCGTGTTCCTCAAAATTTGCGCATCACCGTGCGGTTAAGCGTGCTTATGCAGTTACCTATGACCAGAATTAAGGCATAGGCTCATACTTTCAGAAATCCTGGATCCTGTCGACCTAATACTAAATTAGGTAATTCTACTGATGGTGCCATTAAGGATCATGTCTATTATCCGTAGTGATTGGTTACTAAAGTGACCGTTAACTACAGATTGAGATGGTTCCACAATGAGCACAGAGGTTGACTCTGCACAAAAAAATTACTCCACAGCGCGAGTCATAGCTGCAGTATGTGTGTTTTTAATCATCACTACTCAGTATATTTTTCCGAGTCATTACCTCCTTCTATACATCAATATTTTTCTATTCGTGTGCCCCATATTTACTTACGAGCGTTTATTGGGTGATCAAAAAAAGCTAATTGCACAGCAATCTGTGGCATCCATGCTGCTGCAAGAAAAAGTCCCATCTAAAAAGTATGAGTTGGCTTATCAAAAATTAATGTCAAATCTGGACTCAGTTTTGCCTACATGGCAGCGCATTCTTGCGGCGAGTAATCAGGATATGACCAGATCAACACAGGCACTCAGCGAACATTTCAGTGATATCGCAAATTTAATAGAGCAGGGCACGCATGATTCTACCGACGAATCGATTCAGGCTCGTCAAGTGCGCATAAGAGAAATTTCTTCAACCGCCAAAACAAGCGTCGATACGTTAAAAGTCGCCGTGAGTAACACTGAGAGCAAGGACACAAATACGCTTATAGCGCTTGAGCAATTAGTCTGTGGATTAAAAGCAGTAGAAGACAGAGTTAGCGAAGTGCAAAAAATCGCGAGCCAAATAAATCTACTCGCACTCAATGCTGCAGTTGAGGCTGCCCGGGCAGGTGAGTTTGGAAGAGGCTTTGCTGTGGTGGCAGATGAGGTTAGAAAATTAGCGAGCTACTCGGCAAGCACAGGTGAGCAAATAAATAGAAGTGTCACCGAGTTTGGTCGAAAACTTGGCTCAGTGATCAATCAAACTCAATTATCTGCTCAGCACAGCCGAGTGCAACATCAAGAAAGTATACGGATTATCGATGAGACTATGAGCCAGATTGGTGCGGAGCTCAAGTTGGTTGATGCTGATACATGCAAGCTGTTGTCGTTACGTAAACATGTTTCGCAACAGGTGGGCGAAGTTGTATTTCATCTTCAATTTNNAGATCGCATAAGTCAGGTATTGGAGCATACGAACCAATCCTTACAAGAGTTGGATCAGCTGATAAAGGCTCATGATAGTAAAAAGTTTGATCTGCTTGTCAATGCAACAGTGCTTCTTGAGAATCTGAAAGGTCGAGCGACTACAGATTTGGAAAGAAAAGAGTTGGGAATGTTGCCGCTGCATCGTGCAAATTCTGATTCGGAATTAACATTTTTTTGATTTGATGAATATTCAGATGAGTAAAACAATCCTGATTGTTGATGATTCTGCATCCGTAAGACAAGTCGTTTCTTTGGCGCTCAGGGCTGCTGGGCACAAAGTAATTGAGGCATGTGATGGTTTGGATGCTCTTGGAAAGTTGGATGGCAGCAAAATCCATTTAATTGTAAGTGATATTAATATGCCCAACATGGATGGGCTGAGTTTTGTGAAAGTTATTAAAGCTAAGGGAGAGTATCAATATACACCTGTTCTTATGCTCACGACTGAATCGGGAGATGATAAAAAAATGGAAGGAAAATCTTTAGGTGTGAAGGGATGGCTGGTGAAGCCATTTAAGCCGGATTTGTTATTGTCTGCTGTTGCAAAGTTGGCATAAAGATATGAACGAAAAGTCCAATCCCCAAATATTATTCCCTGTTAGCCTGACTATTTATGATGTATGTGAATGTGAGGATAAAGTTCAAGAAAGTATAAGGGCAGGGTTTGATGCTGAAATCAATTTGGCCAATGTCGCTGAGCTTGATAGTGCAGGTATGCAATGGTTAATGAGCTTTGCTGAACGCGAAAACAACATGGGGCAACGGGTAGGTATAACGCGGCCTAGCCCTGTATGTGTTGAGCAATTTAGGTTGATGGGATTGAGTGATTTTACGGGAGCTGCTGATGATTAATCCTGTAGATACCTTCCGCGCGGAGGCCCAAGAACATTTGGCGGCTCTTGAACAAGCGTTGCTTGATCTGGAATTGCAGCCAGAAAATGTAGTGCAAATTGCGGCCGCTTTCAGGGCGATGCATACCATAAAAGGTTCTGCCGGGATGGTCGGCTTTGATCATCTATCTTACTTTACTCATCACCTTGAAAGTCTCTTTGAGTCAGTGAGAAGCGGCGAGATTATTTTAACACCGGAGTTGTGCCAGTGCGTTATCCAGGCTTCTGATCACATCAGTGACTTATTGGTAAGCACTGAGCCGAGTGCGGAACTGGTTGTAGTAAGTGAAACCATACTGGCTCGATTAAAGGGTGTATTGCCGAACAATAATAATGCTGCGAATGTTAATAGTGTCGCAACAACAAAAAATCAAACTGAAAAGCAAAGTTTTTATCGAGTAGATATTCAGCCACACTCAAATTCATTCAAAGATGGGCTGGACATTTTTCCCATACTGCGTGAACTGAATGAGTTGGGAAAATGCCATGTCTCTGCCTATTTCAATAATACTTTCAATGCTGAAAAGTTTGATCCTGAAAGCTGTTATCTCCGCTTACAAGTACTACTCCTTACAAATAAAGACAAAGACTCCATCCAGGATGTCTTTATATTTGTCAGTGATGACTGGTTAATTCAAATAACAAAAGTTGAACCGGAGGAGGCTCATCGTCTTGGTGATTTGCTGGTTGCGCACGGCGTGGTGGATGCTGCTGCGCTGGAGGCTATTTTGCAAAGTCAACCAAAAACCGGCGAGCTGTTGAGCCACTCCGGGTTGGTTAAGCCAGATCAGATTCAACGAGCGCTTTCCGAGCAGCAATACATACGCAATCAGGTTGTTACCAAAGAAGAGCAGAGTATACGTGTTGCTCAACACAAGTTAGATCAGCTTATGGATCACGTTGGAGAGTTAGTGATCTTACAGGCCGGCTTGGATCAGCTGGCCCTTAATAATAATGATGAGCGTTTATTTGAACTTGCTGAAGAATTAAACCGTTTATCAAATGGTTTGCGCGATATTGCATTTGATATTCGTATGTTACCCATTGGTAGCACCTTTGCCAGGTTTCGTCGGCTTATAAGGGATTTGTGCAGAGATTTAGGCAAGGATGTAGTGCTTGAAACGAATGGTGCAGATACTGAGCTAGACAAAGTTGTATTGGATAAATTGGTAGAGCCTCTTGTGCACATGCTGCGCAACAGTCTTGATCATGGCATCGAAAGCCCTTCCGCTCGACGAGAGTTGGATAAGCCAGAAAAAGGCATCATAACCTTATCCGCACGTCATCACCAAGGCCAAATCTTAATTGAGATTCGTGATGACGGTGCCGGTCTTGATAAAGAAAAAATTCTAGCGAAAGCGTTAAATCGCGGGCTTATTTCAAAAGAAACAGTTCTGGACGAGTCGTCTATATATCAACTTATTTTCGAGCCGGGGTTTTCAACAGCAGAGAAAGTTTCAGATGTTTCAGGGCGTGGTGTGGGGATGGATGTTGTAAAGAGTGCAATCGATGCACTACAGGGACAGATAAGCATTGAGTCTACAAAAAATTGTGGTACGAGCTTTCGTATCTTGTTGCCAATGACCTTGTCAATTATTGAAGGTTTGATGGTGTCAGTATCAGGTCAAAAATTTATTGTGCCGTTAAATTTGGTTGAAGAATGCATTGAAACACTTGAACTGGAACCTAATCCTCGCAGTGATACCTGCTTAGTTCAGCATCGGGGTCAGTTGGTACCAAGACTTAGGTTGCGTGAAAAATTTGAGTTGCAGGGAAAGAGGCCTGCGATAGAACAGACAGTGATTGTTAGGGTGGGGGAAGATGCAATTGGGATTACCGTTGATGAAGTGATCGGAAATCATCAAACAGTGATCAGAAATCTTGGTCGGCTCTATCAGAATATTCCAGGTGTAATGGGCGCCACAATTCTCGGGGATGGTGGTATTGCGATGATTTTAGATTTGTTATCGCTATCAGTTTCATCGCGTAAGCGTGATATGAATTAATGAGCATGAGGATATAAAGTAAATGATACGTATAGGCATTAAAACATTGTTGTACATTGCATTTTTGCTACTAATTTTTTCCTTGGCCTTCACTGGTTATACAGGATTGAATGCATTGGATCGTGCTCGTGACCGCTTAAATGAGACTATCAATGGTCCGGCGACTAAAGTGAGATTGTCTGGCCAAATACGGGCTCATTTATTGGAGTCGGATAGGCTGCAGAAAGACTACATTATTGCGTTCACATCGGATAAAAAAAAGGAATTTGAGGGGGCTATTATCCAGGTAGATGCGAAACTGGATGAGCGGATGCCGCAGCTGGAGGCTTTGATAAGTGCTGATGGGAGGAGTGTATTGGATAGCTTAAAGGTTGCCCTGGCAGAGTACCGTGAAATTGCGCGGCAGGTTCGTGCGATATCTGTTCTTACTGAAGATATGAACGCCCAAAAAGACGATATTGAACGCACAGATAGGGAGGCCTATTTGCTATCTGAAAGCAAAGGCCGGCCTGCGCTTATTATTGCGGAAAATGCTGTTAGAAAAATTGTCGAGTTGAACGAACTTGAGATGACAGATGCACAGCATCGAGCAGAAATGCGTTATCAAGAGGCTCGCAATAACATGTTAATGACCTTGGCAATTGCTTTTTCGCTCGCTGTCATTGCAGCAATTATTATCATTTTACGTATTAACTTGGTAAGTCGCCTTGCTATTGCAATCGGTGAAGGTGATTTGAATCAGCGGTTTAATCCATATGCATCTGATTCGGATATCTATGGTGTTTTACGTAATATGAATATCAAACTGCGTGAGATTGTTTCGGAGATCAAAGAGTCTTCCAATAATGTCACTGGTGGCAGTATTGAGTTGAGCAGTACTGGCCAGCAAATTGCTCAGGGGGCAACGGAGCAGGCCGCTTCGCTAGAGGAAATATCTTCCAGTATGGAGGAAATGAGCGCAAATATTTCGCAAGCAGCAGACAATGCGCGACAAACTGAGCAGATCGCGCGTCAGGCGGCTACCGATGCCGAAACAACGGGTAACGCAGTTCGTGGTTCTGTCGCTGCGATGAAAGATATAGTGGAAAAGATTGGCATTATCAGTGAGATCGCCCGTCAAACTAACCTGCTTGCGCTGAATGCCGCAATTGAAGCAGCTCGGGCAGGTGAGCATGGTAAAGGTTTTACTGTCGTTGCAGCCGAAGTGCGTAAACTTGCGGAGCGCAGCCAGAAAGCAGCAGGAGAGATAATAGAGAAATCCGAAAACAGTTTGGAGATTTCAGGCAAAGCCGGTGCCATGTTGGCTGAGCTGGTGCCTAATATTCGGAGAACATCTGATTTGATACAGGAGATTAGTGCTGCTGCAATTGAGCAGGACAAAGGCGCAGCGGAAATTAACAAAGCCTTACAGCAGCTTGATGAGGTCGTGCAGCAATCTGCCGCCTCAGCGGAAGAGTTGGCGGCCACTTCTGAGGAGCTTTCCGCTCAAGCAGAACAAATGAATTCAGCAGTAGAATTTTTTCGTGTTGACGATGGCTCTAAACAAAAAACAAATAAAGCAAAAAAGAATAAAGATACTCAAAAGACTCAAGTAAATAGAAAACGTGTTCCTACACCTGCAATAGCATCTGGCAGTGGGGTTGATTTGGACCTTGAAGATGACTTTGTTCGGTATTGAGGTGAATCATGGAAAAGCGTGAAATGACAGAACATGATACGACCAGTATTCAAGTGCTTTCCTTTATGCTGGATGAAGAATGGTTTGGTGTGGAAATTAGTGGAATTCAGGAGGTGCTTGAATTTCGTCACGTTACTAAAGTACCAAGAACACCTGAGTTTATGCTTGGTGTCATTAACTTGCGTGGGAAGGTTATTCCTGTAGTTGATTTAGGGAAGCATTTTGATATGCCTCCTAAAGAGCCAACATTGGATACCTGCATCATCATCGTTCATGTTGACATAGATGGTGAATCAACTCCCTTGGGAATAATGGCAGATGAAGTTAAAGAGGTTGTAGAAATTGCAATCAATGAGATCAGCCCTCCGCCCCGTATAGGTAATAGAATTAATAGTTCTTTTATTTATGGAATGGCAAGGCATGATGATTGTTTTCTTGTTCTATTAAAACTATCACGGATTTTCTCAGCGGAAGAACTAAACAAAGTTGCAATTCCATTGGATGATGTTCCCGATGTTGAGTTGAATACTGTTAAATCGGAAATGTAGCGATGAATGTTATTCATGAAAAAATTTCCGGTGAGCTTACAGATAGGGATCATAAGCGTGTAGCGGCTTTCGTAGAGGATGTGGCTGGTATCCAGCTGCCTGGTTATAAACGTCAACTTGTCGAAACGCGCTTGCGAAAGCGTATGAGAGTTGTAGGATTAGAAAAAATATCGAATTATGTCGACTATGTATTTTCAGAGCATGGGGAGCAGGAAAGATCTGCACTCATTGATGTTATTACTACCAATAAAACTGACTTTTTCCGTGAGCCAGCACATTTTGATTTCTTGATCAGTCATTTGGAGCGACAACTAAGGCTTGGCGCTCACCAGAATTATGCGGTTAAGATTTGGAGTGCTGCATGCAGTAGTGGTGAAGAGCCCTACACAATTGCGATGCTTTTGGCTGAATTACAATTAGGTTGGCCGGAGTTTAGATTTCGAATTACCGCGACAGACATTTGCTCGACAGTTCTTAATCAAGCCAAAAATGCGGTTTATAGGCAGGATCGTATTGGGCCGATTTCTGAAAGATTGCGTAAGAAGTACCTATTGCGGAGTAAAGACGAACTAAAAAAACTGTTTCGCGTTGATAACTCGATTAGAAGCAATATTGACTTTGGTCTATTTAATCTTATCAGCGGTGAATACGCCGAGCAAAAAAAATATGATGCCATTTTTTGCCGAAACGTCATGATCTATTTTAATGATCAGGATCGCGCAAAAGTGATACGAAACTTGGTGAGTTGTCTTGTGCCTGGCGGGCTATTGTTTCTTGGACACTCTGAAACAATTGGAAATCAGCGAGAGGGGTTGCGCGCTGTTAGCCCCACTGTTTATAAGCGAGTTGACTAAATGATTAAAGTATTAATCGTTGATGACTCAGCAGTAGTACGGCAGGCACTCACAGATATTTTAAGTGCTCAAGCTGATATTGAAGTAATAGGAACCGCTGCAGATCCCTTTGTAGCAGCAGAAAAAATGCGTTTATTGAAACCCGATGTGATTACGTTGGATATTGAAATGCCTCGCATGGACGGGCTGACATTTTTGCGGAAAATTATGTCACAGCATCCGATTCCGGTGGTTATCTGTTCCTCCCTTGTTTCGCAACATTCTGATACCCAGCTTAAGGCACTTGAATATGGTGCTGTCGATATTATTTTAAAGCCAAGATTAGGCACTAAGGCGTTTTTATATGAAAGTAGTCAGGTAATCGCAGATGCGATTCGGGGTGCATCACATGCCAAAGTTGGGCTGCTTGGCTTAAAAAAAGTGGTCCAGCCAAAACTGACTGCGGATGCCGTCCTTCCTCCTCTTACTATTAAAGCTATGCCAGAGACTACAGAAAAAGTAGTCGTGGTTGGAGCATCTACTGGTGGTACAGAGGCAATTCGTATTTTTCTGGAACAGATGCCTGCTGACTGCCCTGCAATTGCAATTGTTCAGCATATGCCAGAAGGTTTTACTCGCTCATTCGCGGATCGCTTAAACCAGCTTTGTAAAATACAGGTAAAAGAGGCGGTATCTGGTGATACTTTGTTGCGGGGGCATGCATTAATTGCTCCCGGTAATTGCCACATGTTAATAAAACGCAGTGGTGCTAGATACTATGTCGAAGTAAAAGATGGCCCACTAGTGAGTCGTCATCGCCCGTCGGTAAATGTCTTATTCAGGTCAGCAGCCCAAAATCTTGGCGCTAACGGTATTGGTGTCATTCTGACAGGCATGGGAGATGATGGTGCAGATGGTTTGCTAGAGATGCGACAGGCAGGTTCTCTCACTATTGGACAAAACGAAGAAACTTCCGTTGTTTACGGTATGCCAAAAGAGGCGCATAAAAGAGGCGCGGTTGAGATACAACTACCCTTGGACGAAATTAGCAAACGAGTGTTATTTCTCAGTCAGCAAAAAATGAAGTAAAAATTATGCCGGTAGCCTATAGGAAGCCACCAATAATATTGCATGCGGGCGATCTTGTTTTTGGTCAAGGACAGCGCTTGCTCAATACGTTACTTGGTTCTTGTGTCGCAATAACACTCTGGCATCCCCAGCGGCGACTAGGGGGTATGTGTCACTTCGCATTGCCCGCTAATCTGGATGTAAAAGTCATTAAAGATGCAAAGTTGGATGCCCGTTACGCGACAGATTGTATAAATCTCTTTAAAAAGATTGCCCATGAACGTCAAACAAAACTAAGCGATTACGAGGCAAAAATTTTTGGCGGAGGCAATATGCTGCAAAGTGTAAGAATAATCGATCCTGAATTTTCACAAGTACAAAAAAGTCCAATTGGTGATAGCAATTGTAGCCAGGCATTTAGTTTATTAATTGCAGAAGGTGTTCATATTGCAGAGGCTGATGTAGGCGAAAGTGGCTACAGGAAAGTTTCATTTGATCCTGGCACAGGGAAAACACGGTCAGTATTTTTCGCAGTAAATTAACCGAAGGCGTTTCTGGAAATTCATACAACTTTTTAGGATTGTTTGGTATCCAATTCTCGCTCGATGATGCTAGCTAATCAATCAGGTAACATAGATAAAGGTCTATTGATGCGAAACAATCAACCCGTAACCGCTAACGAGCGTAAATTCGATAGATCAGTAAAGTTGATATCGGTAACAGATCTGGATGGAACAATTCTTGACTGTAACGATGATTTTATCTCCATTAGCGGATATTCAAGGGAAGAGTTGATTGGTAAACCGCATAATATTGTTCGTCACCCTGATATGCCAGAAGCTGCTTTTCGTGTTATGTGGCAATACTTGAAGGCTGGAAAGGCATGGATGGGTATGGTTAAAAATAGGTGTAAAAACGGGGATTACTACTGGGTAGATGCCTACGTTACACCCATTACTGAAAATGGACGTGTAATTGGGTATGAGTCTGTTCGCTCTTGTCCAGAGCAAGTTGATATAGCAAGGGCAGAGCGGTTGTATGAAAGCCTCAAAAAAGGTCGCTCGCTCGGTATTGGTTGGCGAATAGCATCCGAGAATCTATTTCTTATTGTCTCGTTACTGATTTCTGGCTCAATATTTCTTTTAGGGCAGCAAGAAACTTCCGAAGCTGTTCTTATGTTGACAGTAATATTTTATGCGCTTTGGGTTACTTACAATAAGAAAATAACTATTCGCTCATTAAATTCTTTGCTCGAAGGAACCTTTACCGACCAACTTGCTGCGCAGACCTATACCAACGATAAAACTGAGATTGGAATAGTCAAAGTAGCGATTAGAAGCCAAAAAGCACACCTTAAAACTATTATTAGCCGCATCGAAAATGCTGCTAAAAAAGTTACTCAAGAATCGCTAAACGGTGCTGAATTAACGGAGCTAAGTTTGCACCAAATAGAGCAGCAACAGTCCGAGACCATTCAGGTTGCGACAGCCATGAATGAAATGACTATGACAATTCAGGAAGTGTCGCGCCATGTTGCCGCAACGGCTGAATATGCGGAAACGGCGAATGACTTGGTTAGGCGCGGTAACCAAGTGGCTGCGATTACGCGACAATCAATCGATAATCTCAGAGCTACTGTTTCCAATATATCCTCATCGGTAGGGCATGTTTCAGAACACACTGCAAAAATATCTGCAGCCGCCAAGATAATTGAACAAATTGCTGATCAGACTAATTTGCTAGCGTTAAATGCTGCAATCGAGGCGGCAAGAGCTGGCGATCAAGGTAGGGGGTTTGCTGTTGTGGCAGAAGAGGTTAGAAACCTTGCAAAACGAACACAAGAAAGCACACACGAAATTTATGACATTGTCCAACAGTTAACGGCAAGCTCGAGTGAAGCAGTAAAGGTGGCTGACCTTGGCAATCAATCGGCTGAAGAGGGAGCGAAGAATGTAGTCCAAACTGCTGAGATGTTGCAAGGAATTGCCGAGGCTGTCGGTGAAATCGCATCCATGTCAACCCAAATGTCTGTTGCGGTGGAGCAACAAGCGCATGTAGCAGAGGATATTAATAGGCAGGTGGTTACTATCTCTGATCATGCATCAACAAGTTCAGAGAGCGCAAGAAAGACATCAAGTACTATTAAATCACTCAAGCTGATTTCTGATAGCTTGCACGAACTGGTGAGTCGATTTAATCGATAAGTTTGGGTATTTAATAAATGGTTGTGTATGTGCAGTATTAGTTTTTGTGGATATAAATGATTGGTTATCGACTTGCAGTTTTCTGCTAGAGGGAAAATATTTTTGTCTTATGATGGTGAATGCTACTGAAAACCTTTCTTCTTGATGGGATAGTTAAATCAGAATGAATAAAATTTTACGATTCGATCCCTGCTCATGGCAGGTTTTACAGTGCTGGTGCTTCTCGTAGTCGCTCTAGCAGCTATCCTTGGTTTTCGTCATTATGTCGCGCCGTGTTAAGTGGTTTATCGCTCAGCGCCTCGGCAAGTTTGCAGCGCTACCAACCTCTAGTCCGCAGGTAAAAACTGAAAAGATCAAAGCGCGCATGCGTGTAAAAGTGATGCATCCCTTCTATTTGATCAAACGCGTGTTTAAGTACCGCAAAGTGAGCTATCGCGGTTTGGCAAAGAATACCAATCGTTTATATGTATTGGTGGGTCTGACCAACCTCTTGCGAATGAAATCGTGCTTGTCGCTCTAGGGGAAGTTCACCCGTAATTTGCCGAAATGGCGAATTACAGCCGGGAAAAATGAAGGGTAACTTTGCGAAAATTATGAAGTTTTTGTGTGTTGGTGAAGATTTTTTAAAAGAGATCATTTTTCAGAGGTTACCTGTGACTATGGCTCCTCGATTTAACATGTATCTGACAATATTTATTGGAATGGTAGGAGTATGAACAAGCGCAAGTACCGAACCCTAGTCTTGATTTACACTTTGATCGGTGTTCTGTGGATTGTGGGTAGTGACTGGTTATTAGGTCATCTTATTGGCGATTTAACTACCTCTTTGAATATTTCCATCGCTAAAGGCATTGGCTTTGTAACCATAATGTCAATGCTGCTGTATGTTCTCCTAATGAAACTTGATGCAACAGAAACAAAAGCAAGTGTTGCAGACAATGTTGATCTGTTGTTTCTTAATAAAATACCAACATTTTTTCAATCGATCTCTCTAGTGACCTATGCCATAGAAGTACATGAAAAGAATACTCGCTTCATTTGGGTCAGCAATAACATAGCGCGTATTCTAGGCTATCCAGACGCTAAAGTATTTGAGCCAAATTGGTGGCATTGTTGCCTGCACCCTAATGACAAATTGCGAGCAATAGAAAGCGTAAAAAGTATAATTAACCAAGGCGGTGGCGACCAATATTATCGATTTAAACATGCTGATGGCTCATACATTTATATTCACGATGAGTTACGTGCGGTTCAAAATACATCCCCGCAACGTTTCGTCGGTGTATGGCATGATGTCAGTGGCGAGGAGCAGGCACAGCAACAAATTTTGGACTACTCAACCCGCTTGGAAAAAACCATTTTAGGTACCGTCCATTCCATCTCAAGCATGGTTGAGTTGCGCGATCCTTACACAGCAGGTCACGAATCGCGAGTGGGTGATATTGCCGCAAAAATTGCTGAGGAAATGGGACTCGATAACGATGTGCAATACGGTTTACGAATTGCTGGCTTGGTACATGACATCGGCAAGATTAGTATTCCATCTGAATATTTGACCAAACCAACACGGTTATCGCGCGCGGAATACAGCATCCTTCAAACACACCCCAGCAACGGTTATAGCATATTGAAAACCGTTGATTTCCCGTGGCCTATTGCCGATGTTGCTCATCAACATCATGAACGCGTTGACGGTACTGGTTATCCCAATGGATTGAAAGGTGATGAAATTGTATTGGAAGCCAGAATTATTGCCGTGGCCGATGTGATCGAGTCTATGGCGACATCCAGACCTTATCGGCACGCACTCGGACTTGATCAAGCATTGGAGGAAGTAGAGCAGAATGCGGGCACACTCTATGATAAAAATGTTGTTGCAGCAGCACTGACTCTTTTCCGCGAAAAAGGATATCAACTACCTTTAAAAGTGTAACGGCAAGTGCAGCCGTCACATGTACAGCACCTCATCTGTACTAGCTCAGACTTGATCTGAC
>DQHS01000192.1 GCA_003524365.1 Cellvibrio sp.
TTTTGCTGCGAAGATCATCAGGATATATTGCTCCAATCCAGTTGCACGTTTCAAACAACGTAATAATTTGTAAATCACTATGATCGCTTTATCTTGGAATAGTCCCCTTCAAAAATGCACTCGGATATTTCAGGTAAATCAGTTTCAACGATTCCAAGAAGGCGGTTTGGCTTAGAATTAATCTTTGAACCCACGTAGTGTTCTGCGATAGGCAAATGCGTTGTATCCGGTATTGGCATCCACCCAATGATGACAACGTTTTCAGGAAGGTTGGACCAAACACCGTCAACAGCGTAAGCATCGGTAATACCGCCGTTGCCACGTTCGGACCAAAATCCTAGATACAAGGCAATAACGACCTCCATATCCTCTGGCATCTTATCTTCGCAATTTATCCACATGTTAATTACTCGCCACCTATGGGGGTTATCCGCTATCGGTCTTTTTCCTGATTTGATGTACTCATATTGGTGACTGACTTTGAGACATCAATAATTTCAAGCCCGACAGACACCAGAATACGTTACTAACGTTATAGTACTTCTAAAGGCATTGAGAGTTAACAGGCGCTAATCTGCTTTTTTACAACAATTCAATTCCAAACCGTTTTACCAGTAGAGCAAAAAAGGTAAAACAAACCATAGTGAATCAACCGCCACGTTCACACCAAAGCTGACTACCTATTGTTTTTCTGCACCGAAGATGAACTTGAGCCTTCACTTTTCTCGCCGCTATATTTTTTGGATGCAATAAAATAAATATCGGCAGCAACTAAAGTGGCCAGAAACACCAATACAAAAATAAACGTACGTGTTGCTTTAAATGGAGGCAGATTTTTTTTCGGTGACTTCATTAAGTTTCCTCAAAAACACCAGGGTGTATCTTGGATAAGAATACTATCTGGGCCATTTTTGATGGTACTCGTCAATTAAATAGTCATGGATGTGATTGCCTTGTTCATCCTTTACTAACAAGTGCTCATGATCTGGCGATAAATTATCGTGAAGATGCGGAACCATTGGGTCATCGTGCTTGGGCCAAATCGTATAAGCGATAACAATGGCAGTCGCAGCGATAATCGCCATTGGAATAAATGCGAACATAGCGCCAAAGTTTGAGCTTAACCATCCGACCAAGGGGTAAGTCAGAAGCCAGCAGGTGTGTGAGTAGGTGAATTGCGCGGCAAATAATGCCGTTCTATCTTCGCTGCGTGCTGATTTTCGGATAAGGCGACCAGTGGGTGTTTGTGCAATCGAATAGCCTATGCCCATGATGAGCCACACCAATAATAGTAAAAAATAGCTACTGGCAAATGCGCCTAAAAATAAGCACATCGACAGCAGCGTCGCTCCTGAAATCATGACGGTCTTGTCGGACTTATGTTCCAATATGCGTGGTAAATAGAGCGCCGCTAACATTGAACCCAAACCGAAAGCACCAAAAGCAAATGTGGTTGCGTGAGCTGATAATTGGAACGTGGATTGGACGATGACCACCGTGTTGACAATCACCATTGCACTTGCAGAGGCAATCGCAAGATTTAAAGCAAACAATGCTTTTAAGCGCGGAGTATTAAAATAAATCCGTGACCCTTGTTTAATTCGATTAAATACGCCTTTGAATGGTGGCCTCTTTGCAATGGGTAACGTAGTTTTCATTACAAAGAATGCGGAAAAAACGAAACCTAGAAATGTGCCTACAAATAGATTGTTATACGTAACGATGGAAAGAAGTAAGCCGGCCAATATGGGGCTTAGAATATTTTCCAGATCATATGCCAGTCGCGACAGCGACAGCGCTTTTGTGTAATCTTTTTCATCGGGTAGCACATCTGGAATGACCGCCTGAAAGGCTGGTGTAAAGGCAGCAGAGGCAGATTGTAAAATGAAAATCAGAGTGTAGATCTGCCAAAGTTCGGTAACAAATGGAAGGCACAAGGCAGTTAGCGCCCTGACAACATCCAGGCTTATCAGCACAATTTTTCTAGGTAATCTTTCTGCAAAGGCGGAGGCTACAGGCGCCACCGTTATGTATGCAATCATCTTGATTGCCAGTGCAATACCGAGCACTTGCGCTGCTTGATCTTTGGCAAGATCATACGCTAGCAAAGCGAGCGCTATAGTAATTAATCCCGTCCCCATCAATGCGATAACTTGCGCAAGATACAAATTTCGATAAGTGGGATTTTTCAAAACATCGAGCATAAGGAATAGCCTCTGATGCATTCATCAGAATAAATTGGGTGTATATCAGCTAGCAAAAAGATCTGGGGTTACTAGCTGATATGGATTTACTATTCCTTCGAGTTTTTAAATTCACCCGTGAAATTGGCATCGTACACAGCGCCATCTTCAGACGATAAAAGGACATACAAGGTTTTTCCTTCAGCATCATTGGTGGCAGCCACAACATAGTAACCATTACCATTTTTATGCAGCTTCACATTTTTAGCGGGGACTTCAGCCCAGTTGGCAGACAGTTTTCCAAAACCCAGACCCGCATCTTTTTCGGTTAATTGTTTTAGTGTTTTTTGCGCAACCACTAACGCTGCTGATTCGGTAATGTAAGCGTGTTCGTGGTCTTCATGCGCTGCAACCAATTGAACACTGCCTAATACGCCCATCAATAATAGTGCTGCTAATTTTTTCATTACTGCTTTCCTCTGTGAGTAAAAATAACGTTTAGTGTGAATGATAATCTTCGCCGTCATGCGTGTGCATTTTGGATTCTTGCGCTTCAGCTCCATCTGGCTCCGCGCCAAGATTTAAGGGTTTTTTATAGCCTGAAAGTGGTGATTCCGACTTCGCCATGTCTTCATGGATATGCGAGTGATCGTCCGCATTCAATGGGAAGTCGTCCGGGTATTGCGAATGTTGGTACCCGTGTAATTGCATCAGCAGTAACAAGCCACCCAGAAACATCAACAATACGTTAGCGGCTGCACTGAATTTCTGGAAAGATTCAGTTTTACGCCATAGGGTCAACAGTAGAAACATAATACTCAGCGCAGCAATTTGCCCCAGTTCAACACCGAGGTTGAATGACAGAATTTTAAGTACCAGTCCTTCGTCGCCCAACGGTAATTGTTGCAAACGGGTAGAAAGACCAAAGCCGTGAATCAGGCCGAAGATAAAGACCATCCAGACCAAACTGGGCGAGCGGGTTTGCAGGTATTTTTTAAAACCGTCGAGGTTATCAAACGCCTTGTAGCACACGGTCAGTGCGATCACGGCATCAATCAAATAATAATTGGCGGTGATACCCGCGAGCGTCGCAAATACCAGAGTAATGGAGTGACCAACAGTGAATGCCGTGATCAAAATCAGGATGTCTTTGAAGCGTGTTAAAAAAAACATCACCCCGAACAAAAACAATAAATGATCGTAACCACTGAGCATATGGATAGCGCCCAGCCGCAGATATTCCAAATAGCCCGCATTCAAAATCCGCGCTTGATCCTCTGCTGACATACCGTGCGCAGCTGCGAATCTGCTGGCAAAAGTTAAACAAAGTAACAATAAAATCTTCACAAATAATTCCTCAAATTTTATAACAAGGCTTAGTTGGCTGGATGCACATTATTGTTAGGTGACGATGAGTCCCGATGCAGTAATCGATAGAGCGCGGGCAGCACCACTAGCGTTAACAATGTCGATGACAGTATCCCGCCGATAACCACAGTTGCTAATGGCCGTTGCACTTCTGAACCTATACCGTTATTAAAGGCCATGGGCACAAACCCCAAACCAGCGACTAATGCCGTCATCAGCACCGGACGTAACCGCGTGATGGCACCTTGAATAATCGCATCGTCCAATCCATGTCCATGCAGCCGTAGGTCGCGAATAAACGACACCATTACCAAACCGTTTAATACCGCAATACCTGAAAGTGCGATAAAACCGACGGCGGCTGAAATCGAAAACGGAATATCACGCAGTAACAGCGCTAGCAATCCCCCGGTTAATGCAAGCGGTACGCCGGAGAAAATAATCAAGGCGTCTTTCCAGGATCCCAATGCCATCACTAACAATGCGAGGATCAACACCAGAGTGACCGGTACTACCAATGACAAACGTTTCGATGCGGATTGTAATTGTTGATAGGTGCCGCCGTACTCGATCCAATAGCCCGGAGGAAGTTCGACCTTTTCCTCGATAGTGGTGCGCACCTGATCGACAAACGAACCCAGATCCTGACCGCGTACGTTAGCGGTGACCACAATGCGACGTTTGCCATTTTCTCGGTAGATCTGGTTGTAGCCAATAGTCTGTTCAAAATCGACCAACTCACCCAGCGGTACATAATCCTGATTTGCCAAGGCAATGGGTAGATTAGCCATGCCGTCCATATCGCTACGCAGGTGCTCCGGCAAACGCACAACAATATTGCTGCGTCTATCGCCCTCGTAAAATTGCGCCGCGACCTGACCACCAAAGGCGGTGGCAATCGTGTCTTGCAATTGCTCCAGGGTCACACCATAACGCGCCATGGTTTCCAGGCGTGGCTGCAGGCTGAGTACGGGAAGACCTGTCGCTTGTTCGAGTGACACATCGGCCGCGCCAGGAATATCGGCAATGGCATTTTCAATCGCTTCACCCGATGCGATAAGCTGTTCAAAATCATCGCCGAACAATTTGATTGCCAACTCGGCACGCACACCGGCCAACAATTCGTTAAAGCGCATTTGGATGGGTTGCAAAAATTCATAGCGGTTGCCAGGAATGGGGGTTACGAGAGCTTCAAGCTCTGCCACAAATTGCGCTTTACTTTTATCTGGATCGGGCCACTCGCTGCGCGGTTTTAAAATAATAAAGTTGTCAGCAACACTCGGGGGCATAGGGTCAGTTGCGACCTCCGCCGTGCCAATCTTGGCAAAGATACGTTCAACTTCAGGCATGGTCTTTATTTTTTCTTCGAGCTGTTTCTGGAATTGCACGGCTTGTGTCAGTGAGGTGCCGGGAATGCGCAAGGCATGCATAGCGATATCGCCTTCATCCAGATTTGGAATAAATTCGCTACCCAACCGGCTCGATAAAAATCCGCACAGCACAACAAAAATTGCAGCAACACTCACCACACCGACACGCCACTTGATGGAGTGTTGCAGAAGCGGTTGATAAAACGAGAACGCGCGCTGCATTACTTTATTCGGGCGCTCTTCCAGCGGTTTTTTAAACAGTATGGCGATAGCCGCAGGCACAAAGGTAATCGACAAGATCATTGCACTCACCAGCGCAATAATCACGGTAATGGCCATGGGATGGAACATTTTTCCTTCGACGCCAGTGAGCGCAAAAATTGGCAAATACACGGCAGTGATAATAAAGACACCAAAGAGCGCCGGGCGAATAACCTCTCGTGTTGCGTCAAATACGAGTGCAAGCCGTTCATTGAGTGGCAACTGGCGCGTGCGATTCGCTTCGCTCAATCGGCGCAAACAATTCTCCACAATAATCACGGCGCCATCGACGATTAAACCAAAATCCAATGCGCCGAGGCTCATCAGGTTTGCACTCACATGGCTTTGTACCATGCCGGTAATAGTCATCAACATCGCAATAGGAATGACCGCAGCAGTGAGCAGTGCCGCGCGCATATTGCCCAGCAAAACAAATAAGACCACGATAACCAACAACGCGCCTTCCAACAGGTTTTTCTGTACGGTATTGAGCGTTTTATTCACGAGGTTGGTGCGATCATACACAGCAGTAGCCGTGATGCCTTCGGGCAGGCTGCGCTGGATTTCCGCCAGCTTTTCACTGACATTCATCGCCACTGTGCGGCTGTTTTCGCCGATCAACATAAACACGGTACTCATCACCACTTCGCGGCCATTTTGCGAAGCTGCGCCAGAACGCAATTCCAAACCCTCTTCTACATTGGCCACATCTTTAATGCGAATGGGCACACCGTCTTGTTGATAGAGCAGCGTATTTTCAATATCGGCAAGTGTTTGTGCCTGGCCGGGAACACGAAGCAACCACTGCGCGCCGCTGTGTTCGATAAAACCGGCACCGCGATTGTTATTACTGCGTTCCAGCGCCGCGATCACCTGTTCCTGATTCAGTTTTAACGCGAGCAATTTTTGTGGATCTAGCGCAACCAAAATCTCACGCTTATAACCGCCAATCGGATTGACCTCCACCACACCGGGTACACGCAACAATTGCGGGCGAATAATCCAGTCGTGTACCGAGCGTAAATCCGTTGGTGTCACTACTGATCCATCAGCATTGATCGCCCCCGGTTCGGCATCCACGGTGAACATAAAAATTTCACCCAGACCTGTTGCTACCGGGCCTAACTTGGGTGTGAGGCCTGCGGGCAATTCATCGGCAGCCGATAGCAAACGTTCGGTGATTTGTTGGCGAGCAAAATAAATATCCGTGCCGTCGTTAAACACCAGCGTAATTTGCGACAAACCATACCGCGACAGTGAGCGCGTGTACTTTAATTCCTTCAAACCACTCATGGAATTTTCCAGCGCAAAACTTACGCGCTGTTCCACTTCCAGTGGTGTGTAACCCGGTGCTTCGGTATTGATTACCACTTGCACATTGGTAATGTCGGGTACCGCATCAATCGGTAGGCGATTGAAATTCCAGAGGCCGAGCGCGCACACCGCGAGCACAAGACTGAGAATCAGCGTGCGCCTTTGTAGCGAAAAATTGATAATGGATTCCAACATGATATTTTCCGTATTCAGTAATGGGCGTAGTGATCGCGCTTTTAGTTATGTCAGCTTAGTGATCGTGTGTTTAGTGATCGTGAGACGCGCCGGATTTTTCAATATCCGCTTTAATCACAAAACTGTTTTCAGTCACATAAGTTGTACCGGGTTCCAATCCTCCGAGAACCTCCACCCAGTCTCCGGCCTCGCGCCCCAACTCCAACATGCGTACTTCGTATTCATCGCCAATTTGTGCGTAAACCACGGTGAAATCGCGGAAGGCTTGCAAGCCACTGCGTTTTACCGCGAGCGGCACTTCATACTCATCAATCTGGATCTGCGCCTTCACCATAGAGCCCAAGGGCAAAGGCTGGTCAAGGGTGACGCGGGCGTTTACCGACTGGTTGGCATTAGTTTCCAAAGCGATCTGTTCAATGCGGGATTCAAGCGTGGAGCCTGCGATGGTCAACGTGACCGGCGCGCCGGTTTTAACCTTATCCAAGTGTTCGGGGAAGATGGCCAGTTCGACAGAAACGCGGCTGTTATCCAGAATTCGGGCAAGTGTCTTACCGCCGGTTTGTTGCCCGGCTTTGGCGTGGAGTGCCGTAAGCACACCCTTGATCGGCGCTTTGACAGTGTAGGATTTCAGGCTCTCGTTACTCTCGACTGTAAACAACGCTTGTCCCGCTTCAACGTTTTGCCCAGAAGCGACTTGAACATCGGTCACAACACCATCAAAGCGAGCTTGTACATCGCGCTTCAGATTCGGGTGGGAAACGACCTTGCCATAGGCGGCGACAGTTTCTTTGAGCAGCGCCGGGCCAGCAATTTCAGTGGCAATTTCGAGCGCTTCTGCAACGGCGGGTTCGATGCGGTTGCGACCTTCAAAACTCTCGTATTCCCAGCGGTGTTGGTTGCCTTTGTGAGTGGCTTCGACCGTGACGATAAACGAGTGGGGTTCGTAAATAACTATATCGCCGCGCAGTGCATCGCCCTGGGGGGTAAAGTTAATCGTATCGATTTTGTTGCCTAACCGGGTCAGGCGAACTTGTAGTTTCACTTCTGCGGGCGCTACCGGTTTGCCATCCACCAACGCCCAGGCGCGGTACTCGGGTGGCACACCCGTTTCAAAAATGGCGAGTTCGAGGGTAAAGTCTTTGTCGTGCAGCAAGCGGCCATTGTGCTCACCTTTTTCGACGGCGGGCGCTTCAGCGGCATGGCCATCGCCATGACCTTCATTTGCACCAGATCCGGAATCGCTACAGGCGCTGAGGCCACATGCGGCTACCACTACCAGTGTCAGGGCGCAGGCACAGTTTTTTATCATCGGGTTCATACAGAGCCTCATATTAATTTGTAGTGGAATCAATTGTTGATGTCGTCGCTGCCGGGGCAATCGCCACGCCGGTCAAGCGTTCCAGTTCAATCGCCTTGAGGTGTGCAGCAAGGCTGGCCTCTATCAGCGTGTTTTGCGCATCCAGATAATCGCGCTGAACTCCTTGCCATTCGAGATAGCTATAACGCCCCAGATCATAGGCTCGGCGGGTTTCGTTGAGGGCAGTAGCGAGGGCGGGCAGGATTTCGGTCTGATAGGCATTCACGATATGGAGGCTGTGCAGCAACTCTTGATGAGTCCCGTACAAATTGGTGTCCAACTGGATCTGTTCGGCTTCACGCTCGGCGCGGTTGAGCGCCATCAGGGCACGGGCTTCGGTAATCCGGCCTTGCTGGCGATCAAATACGCCCAGCGGAACTGCAACACCGGCAACCAGAGCTTGATCGTCAGTTGCCGATAAGTGTTTTATTCCGGCGGATAAGCGCCACTGGTGTTTGCTCTGTGCCTTGGCCAGCGCCAGCTGCGATTCCTCCAAACGCTCGCTGGTGACGAAGTATTGCAGGCGTGGATTCTGATCGAGACGGTTTTTTAAGTCGCTGTAACTGGCAACCTTGGGCAGTTGGGTCAGTGTTCCTTCCACCGCTGTGAAGTCAATCTGGGTTGCACCCCACTGTGCGGCTAACTGACGCTTTGCCACCAGCAATTCGTGTTCAATATCCTCATGCTCCAGCAACCGACGCGACAACTCCACCTTGGCGCGAGCGCTTTCAGCAGCGGGCGAATTACCGGCATTGACTCGCTGCTCGATCACTTTCACCACATTGCGGGCAAAGTCGATTGCCTGTTCGGCTTGTTGTAAACGGGTTTGCAGGGCGAGTGCAAGCATGTACAGGCGCGCACTGTTAGCGGCGGCATCCAAACGTTGGATATCGCGCTCCACATCCAATACCGAGGTGCGTGCCTGCGCCGCATTGACCCGTTCACGGCGCTGATGGCCTTCCAGCACCCAACTGATCCCCAGCGTGGTTTCCGCACTATCCATGCCGGTCAATTCACCACTGCCGAAGGCATCTTCAACCGCCAGTGTTAATTCGGGATTTGGTTTTAAACCCGCCTGCTGCACACGTCCAGCCTGCGCCTCAAACTGGTGACCAAAGGCAACCAGGGTCGGATTTTGCTCCAGAGTTTTGCTAACTGCCTGTTGCAAGCCGAGCGTTTGGGTGGGTTTTGATTGTTTTGCAGTGCTTGATTGTTCCGCAGCGTTTGCAAAAGGGGCGATCAACAGCAGTAGCAGTAGACTTTTTGGCGCAAAAAACCGATTGCGGATCGGTTTTAAGTGCGTGCGTAGAGGGAAAATCAACATAGTGATGGATTCCAGTGCCGGTAATTAAGGGTGGTAATGCAGAAGGGTTTCGATGCTGTGGTGCAGGCTATTGGCGTAATACATACCGACCGCCACCAGCGCAAAAGTACTCAGAAGAAAACTGGGAATAGGAAAAGAGCGGCCATGATCGCTGCCCAGTAATTGCTGGATGCGCGCCTCTATTACTGTGGTACAAAACCCGCAGGCAGAAAAATCCGGGGCTTGACGTTGATAACGCAGTGCAAGGCGATTCACTTTGACCAGCGTGGCAGCAATTGCGGATGGATCGCGAAACTGACTGGCCACTTCGGCATCGGCCTGCTGTTCAATCAACAGCTCCAGCGTCGCATAAAGCTCTTGCCGGGCTGGAGGTATAAATACTGCAACTAGCATCCCGAAAAGCGACAAGCGCAAAGGGTCCCGTGCACGCTGATGGGCCAATTCATGGCGATACACAATATCCAACTCGTCGGTGGTCAGTGCATGGTCAAGGGCGCGGCTGATCAGGATTTTGGGGTTCAGTAAGCCGAGAGTAAATGCATTGGGGATATCACTCTCTACCCGATAACAGCCGGTTGCATCGACCTCTGAAAATGCCAGCAGTGTTTGCAGCTGGTGATGATGCTGGGATCTACGCCACAACATCACCAGTAATTTCCAGCCAGCAACCATCGAGAGAAGTAAAACCCCGGCGCCTTGCCAACTGAACCAATGGAAGTGACCCTGAAGGGAATGCAGGTGGCCATGGTCAACACTCAGGAATTCATGGGTGAGTGCGGGTGTGAGCACCAGAGTGATTGCGTAGAGACCGATACCATAGGGAAACAAGGCGATAAACCAGAGAAATCGCTGCTTGGCAGCCACATTGAAACAGCTCAGCCATGCCAGTAATCGTGACTGGATAAGTGCCATCAACAAGGCAGTGCCCAACACGCTCAGGCCAACTACCAGCCACAGGTGGAGCAATAATCCTCCCGTGCCTGTGATCATGGTGCCTCATCCATTTTTTGTTGCCGGGAATCTTTGATTAACGCTTCCAGCCGATCCAAATGTGCCTCATCAAGATTGGCAGACAGGCTGACAAAGGCCGCCAGCACATGGTCATGGTCAGAGGAAAAATCCTGGGTAACTGTGCGAATCAGCTCGCCTAGAAAAGCTTTCTTTTCGATAGCGGCACGGTATTGGTAGGCGTGCCCCTGTTTCTCCCGGGCGAGAATCGCTTTTTTANNTTTTGTGCAGGCGATCCAGTGTGCTTTGGATTGTGTTGAGGCTACCGCCACGTGTCTTTCTAAAATGATCATGAACTTGTTTTGCATCGGCAGTGCCATGCTCCCACAAGTAATTCAGTACCAATTTTTCCAATTCGCCCAGTTGCACCGAGAACGCTCACTTTAATGGCTTATCAATGTTGGCAGAGCTTACAGACATAAAAACCGATGTGCAATCGGTTTTTATGTGTGAATTAACTAGCGACCTAGCAAAGGTATTACGTTTGTCTAGTACATTACACACAATAAGTAACTTAACTAAAAGAAACGATGCAAAGGCCAAAGCAGTGAATAGCCCTGAAAACCCCAAAGTAGTAATTTTCGACCTGTACGGCACTCTGGTTAAATTTGGAGTCATGCATCACCCGTTTAGGCAACTACTGAAATGGGCAAGGGAAAACGGGCGAAAACCGAAACCTGACGATGCACGTACATTGATGACCGTCAATGGAGATGTGCCAGCGTTGGTCGCCGCACTGGGTATTGACGCTCCCGATGCGTTGTTAAAACAAATCCAATTACACATACAAGAAGAGCTGAGTTCGCTTACGCTTTATGACGATGTCATACCTACCTTAACCGCAATACGCAGGCACAATATTCCAATCGCAATTTGTTCAAATCTGGCGTTTCCTTACGGGAAAGCAATTGATTTATTACCAGAGGGACAACAGCTTACCCGTGGGCTGAGTTATGAAACGGGCTTTATCAAACCAGAATCCGGGATTTACCATGCAATAATCTGCCAATTGCATGTTCGTCCTGAAGAATGCCTATTCGTCGGTGACACCTTACTAGCGGACTATGAAGGACCACGTCAGTTTGGGATGCATGCCTACCATCTGGTGCGCGGCACACCGTCTACTGGCCATTCAATCAATTCATTGGCTGATGTACTGACCATCATGCAGTAGCGAATGAAATTTACATAAAGCCTAAGTTTGCCCAAAGTGCAAGCGTTGCGTTGCACCTGAATTTCTTCTATCGTAGAACAATCTTCACCTACCCATCACAGGCAAGCAGATGCTCACCTGTAAGCTCTGGAAAATTGTGTTACTGGTTTTTGCCATTTTTTTCCAGATGGCAGAGACAGCCTATGCTAGTAATAGTCATGACTGTTGTGACGATGCCGCGCCATGCTGTGTAATGATGACATCCTCAAAGACGTGCTCTCCCTGTATTTCACCCTGCATTACCGGGATGCGATTGGCATCAGGTGACGAACGAAAAACTAAAACCTCAGGCTATTCGCTTTTCACCACCTATCACTCTCTGAACCTTCATGTGATATGGCGTCCCCCCATTGAATAAGTGACCAATTCAAAAATCATCCACTTTATTCAAGAGGTATTTATGAAAGCTAAACTATTGAAAATATTTGCTGGTTTAACTGCAATGGTAACGCCTGGCGTAGTCCTGGCGGCCGCCACCTGTTGTGCTATTGGTGCAGCATGCTGTACCGGTGATATGCCTTGCTGTCCCTGATCATTCGTTAGTTGAGTGATCAAATATGCCCGGTGCAACCCACCGGGCATATTCATTTAAAGACAAGGCGAATAACCGCCATACTTCCGTTCACCCCTGAATTCCAAACCCCTGCCGTCACGAATCATCACTGTCAAATTTTTGCGCGCGCAAAAATACTTTCACACTTCCAACCTGTTTAATGCACTCATGCCTGGAAATCCCACAAGAGGAATTCCAGTTTGGAAAGTGCCAAATTTGAGGTCGTGACGGCAGGCTACTCTGCGTCAACTGCCTTGGAGTGATTGAGGCTTACTAAGTTTAAGCTCGCTGATCTTGAGGAATCATTGTGAAAAAATTGTCAGATTCAAAACTGCCCGTTGAGGTCAAAGGAAACATGAGCCCCGAGGGCTCTGATCGTGTCGGGATGTTGATGACGGTAACGATAGGGATTGATAGGCTTTGGTGGAAGATAGCTATCCTAGTCGGTCTTGCAGCGTTGGTATTCAATGGTGAGCTGGTTACGCATGTTGCCAATGCAAATAAGTTAACTCCGGGCGAGACAGCGTATGCATGTCTTGTCGCATATCATCCACCCACAAAATGGATCGAATTCGAATGCTTACGGGTACAAGGTCATTAGCGCCTTACACCCCTGCCGTAGGGTTAGGATCGGGTATTTACTCCAACTTCATTAACCTGTGAATACAGCAGTTTTATTAGCAAGTAGCGCACGCGGTTAACGCACCCATGACAAATAACGAAAAAATTAATTTTGGTATGTAACGCGATTTAGAAAGCTTCAAGAAACCGATCAAACCAGATGCGACTAAAAAGACCGATATAATCTCAGCTTGAGTTGCATTAATACCCCAGAAACTATATTCCTGATTTATTCTAATTTTTTCTATCAGAATGCGCTCCAATCCACTGAGGATGAGATAGATAAAGAATAATTGACCTACTGCCTGCTGACGCCTTCTAACACTCCACAAAAAAATAAAGATACAAAATGACATTAGCGCTTCATAAAGCGGTGTCGGATAGACACCGGGAGAGTTTATTACTACCCCAAGAGCATTGTTTTCATATGTTTGCGCCCAAAACCATTCTGGTAGCCATTCTGGTTTTAAGCTCATATCAGCCGCTACACCCCAATCCCCATCTCCTGATATCTGGCAGCCGAGGCGACCAATTCCGTAGGAAAGAATCAAGGCAGGAGCTACTGCGTCAAGCATAGGTACAATAGGGATCGATCGTTTTTTCAGAAAAATAACACCTGCTAAAAAGCCAAATATCAACCCACCATAAATTGAAAATCCACCTGATGAAAAAATTGCATCAATAGGATCGTTAAAAAGATCTGCGGGGCGCTCAATTACGTCAAATAATTTCGCGCCCATCACACCGAACAAAACAGCAACCATAGCTAGGTCACCAATTAGCTTAGCCGAATTTCCTTTTATTCCAGAGATCAAGCCCAGTTTTTCGAATCTTTGAACCTCACGTTGTACCAGATACACAGCAACAATAATTGCCAAGCCGACAAACGTTCCAAACATGGCAATTGGAAGATGAATATCTGTTCCAAATAGCTCGTTAATGAGATCGGTTAAATATGTATAAGACATGTAGGTACCTTTTTTGTAACAGCTTTGTGTTCGCTTGAGTATTCAAGCGTATAAGAATTGCTGCTAGGCTGTAAATCGAACTTTCAATGATGAGTGCTTTTAATGAGCTATTTAGTAACTGGATGTCTTTTTTTTGCTACAGCTATTGCCGAAATAGTGGGTTGTTATCTTCCCTACCTCTACCTACGTAAGGGAGGAAGTATTTGGCTGCTAATACCCGCTGCAATCAGTTTAATGCTATTCGTATGGCTATTAACTCTTCATCCTGCCGCCAGCGGTCGTGTTTATGCCGCGTATGGCGGAGCCTACGTGATCGTAGCATTACTGTGGCTGAGAATTGTAGATGGAATCAAGTTATCTATGTTGGATTATCTCGGTGCAGCAATAACTTTTTTAGGGATGAGCATTATTATTTGGGGATGGAAATCCAATTAACTCAAATCTCTTGTATCTGTAGTGACTACAGCTTTTATCCTTTGTGGCATTCCCCTTAACTGGGGTCATACATATGTCGCGGAGGATTTTATATGACAACAAAAAAAAGTAAATGGATACCAGGTTTAGCTGTTGCTGCCTGTGTGGCCTGCTGCACGATTCCATTGGCTGGTGTGTTTTTAGTAGGTGCGAGCTCTGCTGCATTTGCTGCTTTTTTTGCATCGGACCAATTCAAGGAGGTTCTTTTGTGTGGTATTCCTTTATTGCTAATCATTGCCGGTTATTTTATCTACGCTCGTCGTAAAAAAGCGGCTGCGTGTTGCGAAGCGCCAAATTCTGGTTGCGGTCCAAATCAATGCGGCGTTGATACCAACAAAAGCTGAACACTTCTTCCATCACATCGTTAGTTGCCATCTTAACGCTGCCCCTAACAGGGCAGCGCCTATCTCTGCGCAACCAAACAGATTAACTATGATGCAACCAACACGAGTACAACACTCGACAATCGCAGGTAAAAAGTCATGCGTATTAGAAAAGAATTCGCCATCGTGATGCTGACAGCATTAATCACATCGTGCTCATGCTTTGAACCAACCCCGGAAGCGGGCGTAAAATTTTCAACAGTTGATGAAGTTGCTCAAGCCGTTACAAAACCATCAACCAGCATAGTTGTGCTAGACGTAAATCCAGAGTCAGTCCGAAATGAGAAAGGTGTTATTCCGAACGCAATTAAACTGAGTAGTTATGACAAGTATGCACTCAGTGAGTTACCAGCCGATAAAAATACCGGACTAATTTTTTATTGTTACAACGAGTCATGTGGCGCTTCGACTGAAGCTGCAAACCGAGCAATAACAAATGGCTGGCCTAACGTTTCTGTTATGAGAGCCGGAATTGTTGGCTGGAATGCTCTACATAAATAATTCTAAAAATACCACACCTCATCTAAGTCAAAAATGCTTGTGATTTATTTCACAAGCTTTTTGCAACTATTTCACTGCACTTTTCAATATCTTAAAAATATTACAGGCTCACTCTTCTTTGCGATAGCTCCCGTCGCATCCCTTTCCTGAATTTACACCCAGAAAATTATTTTCATAAAAAATAATTGAAAGATTTTCATTTAAATTGAAAAAAGGTATTGAACCTGTAGCTACTACAGGATTTAGCATTTGGAAAAGTTGGCGGATGATTCATCAGGAAGGATTCAGCAACTTAATTATAGCCTAGCCATTAGTAAATGCATTCTTCACATTGTGAAAATAGTGTGCAACAAACAAATCTGATGATTTATAAGAATGCGACGAAAAAGCTATTTATCTATTTTGCTATTTTTCCCTTTGTGTTTTTCGCTAATGCAGAAGTTGCCGCTGGCAAAAATGGCCAGGCATTCAACATGGCTGCCCGGTTAAATATTGAAAAATATCAAAGAATCCTGATTGGATGCAGTACCACTAACTTTAATTTATTACTAACAATCTAAAGGAGTATTTATGAAGACCACCAAAAAATTCGTTATCACCCTGCTGGCAGCTACCACAAGCTTGATGTTCTCTGCTTTTTCGATTGCAGGTGACAAACACCACGACGACAAAGTTAAGCCACTCAAAGGCTGCTACCAAGTAGTTAAAGGATCAATGGAAGAATCTGCCGTTGATGCAGAGCGTGTTATTGGTACCTACCAATTTGTTTTGGCTCAAGAAGGTCGTCATAAGAAAAAGCATGTTGTTATTACTGGCCCTATTGCTGGATCAGAAGGTGTTGGCGCTCATGAAGAAGAGGGCGAACATGAAGAAGGAAGTGAGGAAGAGCCAGGCGAGGTACATGGCGGACATACCCTTGGCACGTTCAATCGCTCAGGAACACTGACCAGTAACGAAGATAATTTTGTAGCTACTGGTGCAGCTTGCTATGGCGATGATGGCCAACCGCGCTTAATTACCGGTATTGAAACTTTGAAGTTTCATGGCGGTACTGGTGCCTTTATGGGATTGAACCACGGAGAAATTGCTTTCGACGTTACCTTCGATTTTTGCACTGATCCAACTAACCCTGTTGCAGATCTTAAAGTAACTTCTGGCGAGCTTTGCTTCCAGGAATAATTTGTTTTTCCTCACAGCTTTAGCTGTGAGGAATCACCAACCTTACTAAAGGAGTGACCATATTATGAATATGTCTTTTTCCGGTACTTTGTTGCGCTTTGTTAATTTCCAAAAAAATATTTCTATCGAAGCTCCTACACCTAGCGATGCACTCAGCAAACTAGTCGCCCAATTTCCTCAAGCACGCCAAGTTATTTATGACGCTGATGGAAAAGTTCGCCAAGTACATCAAATCTTCCTAAATGGAAAACAACTTCGCGCTGAAGAACTTAATACTCCTGTGCGCACCAACGACCAACTTGACATTTTAACCGCAATTGCAGGTGGTTGATTATGTTGCGGACTTCCCATTCGTCAGTGCCCGCTTGCCCAACACTATTTACACCATTGCAAATTCATACACGTGAGTTACTGCAATTAGGTGTGGGCGCTTGGGTGGGTTGGATGCGAGACCACACCGTCAGCATACAAAAAATGACTGAAAACTATGGCGCTGCGGTCGTGGTTGCCGGAGCCAATCTCCACTATTTAGAGCCCTGTTTATTTCATGACGGTGACACCGTTCATTTGAACAGTCACTCAGTTGTTCATAAAAAGGGAATTCTTGTTGAAGGTATCACCGAGTTTACCTGCGGCTCAAAAACATTGGCCCGCATGAGCGTATTTTTACGCCCGGTCATTATCGGCGATGAACATAGTTCGGCGGCAAAGTCAGGCTCATTGTTACCAGAGCTGCAAGCTCTATTCGAGCCAGAGGAATTTAGCCAGGTTCCATACAATCGTTATGTCAAACAATTGCAACCTGAAATTGAACGGGAGGGTGAACTAATCGCCAAAGGAGCTCATCCGTTCAAATTGCATAGATATGCAATGGATTTCGCCGACCAATGGGCGTTTATGGAAACTGCCGCTTACGTCGGTGGCAGCAGAGAAAACCTTGCCGTCGCGCAAGCCACTTCGCATCAGCGACTTATTGAAGGTATATCTGTACCTGTCAAAAATTACTATCTGGATTTAAAGCGACCCTACTTTTTGTTTGATGAAGGGCATGTAGAAACCAAAGCTTACATTTGGAAAGATAAATTATTTTTTGTGCACAATCTACTTAGTCAGCAACGTGGCGACCATCAACTTCACGCAGTAGTCATTGAAGAGATGCAGTAATTAAAAATTGGGCAAGCAACTATTTTGTTAGGAGCACAGCAATGAGCAATTCATCCAATGTTGATCTTTCACATGAAGAGATTCAACGCTACAGCCGACACTTGCTACTGCCCGAAGTCGGGCTAGAAGGGCAAAAAAAGCTTAAAGCCGCAAGCGTCCTAATTATTGGTGCTGGCGGGTTGGGTTCACCAATTACCATGTATCTAGCTGCTGCTGGAGTCGGCTGTATTGGCTTGGTCGATATGGACATTGTAGAAGTCTCAAATTTACAGCGACAAATTATTCATGGAACAGAGAATGTTGGCGAACTGAAAATAGAAAGTGCCAAACGCAGTATCGCGCGCATCAACCCATTTGTGAATGTAAAGACTTATCAAGAAAAATTTACAGCTGAAAATGCGATGGAAATTGCCCGGGACTACGACATCATCATTGATGGCACCGATAATTTTCCTACTCGTTATTTGGTTAATGATGTTTGCGTATTGTTAGGAAAGCCTACGGTTTACGGTAGCATTTTTCGCTTTGAAGGCCAGGCCAGTGTTTTTTCTGCCAAACATGGCCCTTGCTATCGCTGCCTCTACCCAGAGCCTCCGCCCGAAGGCTTGGTTCCCAATTGTGCCGAAGGTGGTGTCATTGGCGTATTACCAGGCATGATTGGAACAATCCAGGCCAACGAAGCGATCAAGATTATATTGGGTGAAGGTACCCCTCTTTATAATCGATTGCTGGTGTTAGATGCTCTGGACATGCGGTTCCGCGAGCTGAGCATAAGTAAAAATCCAGACTGCCAAATATGTGGCACCAATCCAACTATTACCCACTTAATTGACTACCAGCACTTTTGCGGCATTAGTCCGAAAAATGATGCGAACGCCATCTCGGCAGAGCAATTAATTACGGCCACTGAACTTTCAGAAAAATTGGCAACGTCAACTGTTCAAATAATTGATGTGCGTTCAGCAGAGGAGTATGCCATTTGCGCTATCCCCGATTCCTTACTCATACCACTTGCCGAATTGCCTTATCGGTTGAATGAAATTAATCGCAATACGGAAGTGATTATTTACTGTAAGTCCGGAATACGTGGAAGCAAAGCCGTCAGCTTACTTAACGACGAAGGCTTTTCTAAAGTGAAAAATCTGGCGGGGGGTATTAAGGCATGGGCAACTGAAGTCGATGAGGCGATGCCTACCTACTAAATACCAAGGCTGTAAATAGCATCACTATTTAAGCGAGAAATTTATGCGATCAGTAATAGATATTGCCAGTCTGGCAGAAGAGCGATTTGGCGATTTTATTCGTACATCTGTAAATCCGCTTGCCTTAACACGCGACCAATCAGGTGAGTCAATTTCCGCCGAAATCTTTCATAAAGCGTGTGTAATCGGAATGACTTCCTTTGGGTTACCGAAGGAAATTGGTGGTGCCGGAAATACTCCGTTGCTTTGGGGGCAAATGCTGGAGCAGATTGGATACTTAAGCAGCGACTCTGGTTTTCCACTAGTAGTGTCCTTGCGAGCGGGCTTGATTAATACAATGTATCGCTCTGGCCGAGAAGACATTATTAAACGCTACGTCAAGCCTATGGTGTTTGGCGAACGTGCTCCGGCATTTGCTTACACCGACGGCACAGATCCTTTTTCATTCAAGACTTTTGCACAAAAGGTTGAAGGCGGTTACTTATTAAACGGCGAAAAGCTTTACGTAACTGGCGGTGCTACCGCTGATACTTTCATGCTCTATGCACGTACCGAGCAAAATGGTTTCGACGATCTGAAAGTATTTATTGCGGAACGCAGTGACCCAGGTTTCGCTGTAATTGCGTCAGATTTAGCCGGTTTACGCTCAGCGGGTATTTCCAGTTTGAGGTTGGAAAATGTCTACGTCCCGGACGAACGTGTTTTAGTTCCCCAAGATGGTCTCAGTCATGTACAGCGCTTCTTAAATGAGCGCCGTGTATTTCTGGTTTGTCCATTATTAGGTCGCATGCAAGCAATTTTAGATGATTGTATTGCCGAGCTTGACGCAAAACAGCGCTACGGCAATTCACTCACTGCAATGCAGCACGTACAGGCACAGATTGGAAAGATGTCTACTTTGGTTGAAGTTTCCCGTGCAATTTTATACCGCGCTCTGGAACGACAATCCTCACCCCAGTTCGACGCTTATTGGGACCCGATAGGTTCTATTGCGAAATTAACTGTTATCGACAACGGCATTGAGCTAATTCACATCACGCAAAAGTTGCTTGGGGGCGACGGCTATTTGCGATCAAAACATTATGAGCGCTATTTGCGCGATTTCTGTGGGTATATCCCAGGAGGTGGATCTCAAGAAACTTTAATTGTCGATCTGGGCATAAACGCCATCACTAGCCATGACTTAAAACAAAAGATGCAGCTGTTGATGGAAAAAAACAACTCTTCACTAAACCAACATCAAGGAGATGAAGAAAGTGAACAAGTATTACAAAAAACCGCGTAGCCACAATTATCTTTCAGTTTTATCAACATCATTCAAAATTTTACTCTCACCTGTCGTATTTGTTGCAGCATGTACGGCATCACAGGTTTGGGCAGGCGAAAAAGACAAGGACGATGAGAATGGACACAATCGTCATAGTAAGCATCAAATCCGCGCAATTAAACCTTCAGACTATGCACCAGTTGACGCAAAGAAAGCTGTATTGGGGCAAGCTTTTTTCTTTGACAAGGAATTAAGTGGTAACCGCAATATTTCATGCTCGACTTGTCATTCACCGTTATCGGCTACCTCCGATGGACTGTCGATCAATCTCGGTGAGGGCGCTCACGGCTTTAGTGTGGGCCGTAACCCCGGCACTTATCCGCCGTTAGCAACTGATCCGCTGGAGCGGGGACAACGCAATGCACCGTCGTTGTTTGATCGGGGCGCCAAAGAATTTGGCTCTATGATGCATGACGGCCGTATTGAATTAGATAATAGTCCGGATGGATTTTTAACGCCTGCCGGTGATGAACTTCCGCCAGGATTTAATAACCTATTGGAAGTAATTTCTATCTTCGCCTTTACTGAAATTCAGGAGATGCTTGGCCAACCTAACGAGAACGAGATTTCTGCCGCTGCTGCTGCGCAAGGTTCACTGTTTACTCCAGTGTGGACCAAATTGGTTGAGCGTATCAAAGCACAACCTAATTATCACCCGATGATTCTTGCAGCCTATCCTGAGCTAAAAGGAGATATCAACGGATTTAATATTGTGCATGTTGGTCGAGCTATCGCGCATTTTCAAAATAGCTCGTTCCGCACTTCATTAAATACACCTTTTGACCGCTATTTAAATGGTGATGAAGGTGCGATTAGTAAAGAGGCAGCAAGAGGTTTTAAATTGTTTACTGGAAAAGCCCAATGTGCGTCTTGTCACAATGGCCCATTCCTGACTGATCAAAAATTTCATGCCATTGGCGTTCCACAGATTGGCCCAGGTTTCGGTGGAGTTGGGTTTGATGGTCGCGAAGACTTCGGAAGGGAAGGTGTGACTAAAGATATTAATGACCGCTATAAATTCCGTACACCTCCTTTAAGAAACGTAGCGCTCACTGGTCCATGGGGACATGATGGTGCATTTAATATGTTGGAAGACATAGTTAGGCACCATTTGGATGCGAAAAAATCTTTGAACAATTACGATATTTCTCAGTGCGTTTTACCCTCAAGACTGGATCTGGATGAACTGGACTTTATCGCAACCAATAATCCAAACACCCGTTATGAAATTGAGCAGCGAATTGAAATTCCTAAGATTCGCTTGCAGGAGAATGAGTTCAAAGACTTGATGGCATTCATGTTTGCACTCACTGACCCAGAGCATTTAGACTTGCGGCATACGGTTCCCAAATCTGTGCCAAGTGGTTTATCACTTGCTGATTAAAAAAAGGGGCAACGTAAGTTGCCCTTTTTTTACGCACTGTAAGCTAGCGAGTGCATAGCTTCAATAATATTGCACTCGGAAGCACTCGATTTACCAGCACAACAATTTTTACAGGTACTAGTCAGGCCTTTCAGCTCCTCTTTAAAACTTGCGAGCTGATCTATTTTCTTTTGAATGGCGTCCAAATTACGATCTGCCATAACCAATACTTCCTGACAGGGTTGCTCGCTATCTTGCGACAAATTCAGCAACTCTTTAACCTCGACGAGGCTGAACCCCATCTGTCGCGCTTTTAACACAAACCGCATTTGCTGCAAATTTGCCTTACTGTACAACCTGTGCCCACCTAGAGTGCGCGATGGTTTGGAAATTATCCCTTCCCGCTCATAGTATCTAATCGTCTCGATGGCGCATCCTGTCGCCTTAGAGAACTCACCTATAGAAAGTGCCATGTTAACCATCCCAAGAAAATGAGTTAGACAAAAAGGGACAAAATGTCGCCTTTAGCATTCATCCTAACATAAGAATGTGATGTTTTTTAAGCACCTATAATGCCAATGGAATAACGCATTCAGAATTAGTTCTAAGAGGGTGCTTTAGATGCCAACGAAACTGCTGAATTGGAAGTGTCCGCGTGCGATAAATAAAACTATTTTCAATACAAGCCCCGCTGATTCAGGAAAAATGGAGGCACAACTAAACTTCCCATCTGCACCACACCTTATGCCAACAAGAGGAAAAAAGAGTGACATGGAATAACCGCATTTATAGGCATATTATCGGAAGTAAGGAATGTTTCGCTCTTCATGAAACATTTTATAACAACGAGACCGGCTTAATAGAAAGCTGGACCGAAGTACCAGTTACTGAATTCAGCGATTCGATTGACGAACTTATACAGGATCTGGAACAGAAGTTGACTGATGCAAAGCGATTCAGAAATGCAGTTCTACTGCCCAATGCAAACGTGGACGAAAATAATTTGATTTCAGGTAAATAAATCTAAAACAGTTTTAAGCGTCTTGAGAGGTTATTTTGCTGCGAAGATCATCAGGATACATTGCTCCAATCCGGTTTCACGTTTCAAAAAACGTAACCATTCGTAAATCACTATGATCGCTTTATCTTGGAATAGTCCCCTTCAAAAATGCACTCTGATGTTTCAGGTAAATCAGTTTCAGCGATTCCAAGAAGGCGGTTTGGCGTGAAATTAATATTTGAACTCACGTAGTGTTCTGCGATAGGCAAATGCGTTGTATCCGGCATTGGCATCCAGCCAATGATGACAACGTTTTCAGGGAGGTTGGACCAAACACCGTCAACAGCGTAAGCATCCGTAATACCGCCGTTGCCACGTTCGGGCCAAAATCCTAGATACAAGGCAATAACGACCTCCATATCCTCTGGCATGTTATCTTCACAATTTATCCACATTTTAATTACTCGCCACTTATGGGGTTTATTCGCTATCGGTCTTTTGCTGACTTGATGTACTCATAATGGTGACTGACTTTGAGACATCCACAATTTCAGGCCCGACTGACACCAGAATATGTTAGATAGGCAGATCAAAAGACGCAGATGGGTTAGTTGACGGGTTCATGAGTTCTTCCTCGCAAATTGAATGCATCCAGTATCGACCTTACCCCCGTGGTAAGGTCAAGCACTTCCGCTGTTTTTTTTGAGAAAGAAAATAAATGCTTGACCTTACGATTGTAGGAAGCCTGAGACTGAAGATCCTTGTTAGCTGATTTGGAGTAAGGCTATGACTACTTTTTTCGTAAAAAGCATGAGCTGTGGCAGCTGTGCCAGACACATCACCCATGCTGTGAAGACACTGGAATCCCGACGCGGAATTGGCAATTGATATACCGGCACGCACGGTGAATATCGAGAGTAAAAAATCCACGGATGAACTAGCCAATGCTATTAAGGCATTGAATTACGAAGTGACTATTGCGGAGGAGTGATCACACGAATATATCTCAATGTTGCTGAAACATTTCCGGGATCCGGTTCGCTAATCGAAATCGGATCGCCGGATTTACTGCACCACCCGTGCTGCCACTGTTACGCGCGCAGCGGACTCCCGCCAGAGCAATTCTAAGCACTCCGACGAACAAAGCCCGCCATATTCATAGGGTAGATGCATCGTTATTTATTTTGACTTCCGGGGATGCGCTGCAAGCCATTTATCAAACTTAGCAATTTCTTTTTTCTGCGCTTCCACTATTTTTTTAGCAGCAGCACGCATATCCGGATCTCTACCTTTATCGATTTCTTTCTGAGCCATTTTTACACCTTGTATATGGTGCATGCGCATCATCAGGGCAAAATCATAATCTTGATCTCCGGTCATTTTCATATGTTTATGATCCATGTCCCTATGATCCATTGACATGTTCTTGCCGGAACCAGATTAAGATATTAGCCAACGGATTGGTCGAAGCTGCGCAATCAAGCAGTGCATGCAGATATTTTGGGGAACTCACCGGAAAAAATGCAAAAGTATTACGACAGAACCTTTACTTGCCTTGCGATTTTTTACCATCTCCTTGCAGCAACGATTCACTACGACGGAGCGTTGATTGCCTAAGGAACTTCAGGTTGGCCGAAATTACCTTGGACGCCGCACGCGCCAGCTCCTGATGACCAACAGTAGGAGTATTGACCCGTGGCGATCATTCCTCACTCTGTCATAAGTACCGTAGCATCAGTTCTCTCGCAGTATTATATGAGCCATACCAAAATCAATTTGCTGTTCATGGCCGCTGGTGCGCTTGGGGAACCACCTGAGGGAAATATGGCGACGAAATGCATTCAGTGGTTCAAGCGCTGTAATGAGGATGAGACAGTAGACGCGCTGAGTGTGTTGGGGCTTTGCATCCAAACACTGATGGATGCAGATCCATCCATGGATGAGAGGATCAGTGCAGCAAAATCCTGCATTGACGACAGTCTTGCGAAAAACCTGTTGTGTTATCAATTGAACGGCGTTGTCACGGTGGCGGGCGCGGGATTGACAACCAAAACGCTGGCCGATTTTTTATCAGCGGCGACTTTACATCTATCGAAGCCGAATCCACACGTGCGATTACCCACTTGCACACAGACCCGCACGCGGCCATCACGACGGCGTGCTCCATCATCGAAGCCTTATGCAAAACCTATATCGAGACCTTTGGATTGGAGATTTCCTCAAAGCAATCCATAGTTCCCTTATGGCGGGTCTTGCAAGAGCATTTGGGTTTGAATATTGATTCACTGTTAGCTGATGGCCAGCGAAAAATTCTGCAAGGGTTCTCGGTGATAGTCGAAGGTGTTGGTGCTTATCGAACTCATATCGGTTCAGCACATGGGCGGGGCTTGCAGCCACCACCCATCACCGTGACGGAAGCACGCGTTGCTGTTAACGCCTCACACAGTGTGGTGACATTTCTCATGGGGCGGTGGACCTCACGGAATTAACACGAGCGTGCCAGGAACAGTGGACGGCAAGTGGCTAGCGCACAGCCACCCAAACCTCATCGACCATCAATTCATTTTCGCTTTTTTACCGCATTGTTGCGCGTGTTAACCCAGCTAATACCGAAGCCTCCCAGGGCGATTAGGGCAACAATTACCTGTGATATAAATGTCTCTAACGTCGGATAAAGTCCGAGCCATTCCACGCGCGGGATGTTAATGAGCGTCACGCCTATCCATCCGGCCTCTTGCAACGCGGATACACCTTTGCCAATTAAAATTACTGCAAGCACAACGACCAGAATGGATGTGACAGAGAAGAATGTTCCCAGCGGCATACGTGCACTTGTGCGAAACAATACCCACGCAATTACAACCAATAACAATAAAGCTGTGAAAAAACCTGCTATCAATGCGCCGCTATTACCATCCGCTGCCAGTGCGGAATAAAACAAAACGGTTTCAAAAACCTCTCGATACACCGCGATAAAAGCCAGCGCAAACAATGCCCACGCTGAACGTTGTGACACTGCCATCGATAATTTTTCTTTCAAATAATCTTGCCACTTGCCAGCGCTACTTTTTTGGTGCATCCACAATCCAACGCTAAGCAAAACGACTGCTGCGAGTACTGATCCAATTCCCTCTGTCACTTCACGGTTAGCACCGCTAATACCTATTAGATAAGTCGCCACGACCCACGTCAGCACGCCAGCGAGCAAGGCGCTTATCCATCCTCTATGGACATGGCGGAGCACTTCAGGCCTGTCGGTCTTTTTCAAGAAGGTAATCATGCCAATAACAATCAACAACGCTTCGATACCTTCGCGTAAGAGAATCGTGAGCGCGCCAACAAACGTTGTTGTAGGGTCTGCCTTAGCGTCTTGCATCAGCGCATCGACTTGCACAAAAAGTTGTTCCAATTGAACTGCCGCTACCTCCGCTTGCTCAATTGTTCCTTTTGAGACTGCTGACCGATACGTGAGCATTGCAGTCTCAATGGCGATCATCAACGACCCGTTGCGGGTGTTTACTATCGGCTCAAGTGGCTCAAATCCGTCCAGGTATGCCGACAAGCTCAAGCTGGTCGCGAGGACTCGATTGCCTGCTCGCGCAGCAGCCAGGCTTTCCGCAAGACGCAATCGGGATAACGCCAAACCAACCGGTTTATGTGTTTCTACGGCATCGGGATTCCTTCGCAGATATGCAGTGACAAAGCGAGCCTTATTTTCTGGTATTGTTTCGGCCAGTGCCGCTTCGGTGACTGTAGTAAGTATGGTCAAATCAGCGAAGCGGCCCTTTATTTGCCCATCGTTATTCCAGAGATCCTTGCCTTGTTCGCGCATGGATTCATCGTAAGAAAGCGTACCGATATAGAATGCGAGCGCCCATCGATCTTCTTCAGGAAGAGCTTGAAAACTCACCATTGATGTACCTTCCACGCCTTGGGAAATCACCTGATACAAAGCCATCAAGCTTCGCGTGCGTGCACGTTCCGCGTCCGTAAATGCAATCGGCTTGGGTTCCAGGTTTTCAGCAAGCGGACCGTCACCGTTTCCGTCCACACCATGGCATGCAGCACATTGAACCGCATAAAGGGTTTGTCCGCGAGTAAGGTCGGGAACAGTTCCTGGAGCGACTGGAAACGGATAGGCGGTTATCAAGGATGCATTTGCCTGATGCGCAAGTCGAGTGACTTCGATGCTTGCCTCTTTACGCAGGACGGCTGCGCGCAACTCGGCGATTTTCTCGGCAATATTTGGTTTGGAAGCATGTTCCGGGAGAGATTGTAAAAACGTGCCTGCATTCTCTGTAAAATCCAGCATTTCAGCGTATTCCGCCTCGCTGATGATGACACCATCGGCGACAGCTCCACTGTAATCGACCGCAACATAATCAAGCAGTTGCCATAACTGCTTTGCATCTCCCGAAGTAGTGGTTTGTGCAAACACAGAACCTGTAATCAGAAATAATACTGCGCCAATGCTGGCAATGCGTTTAAGGAAACTTTTTTGATTATTCACGTTTATTTTTTGCCTCTACATTTAGGGGGGCGATGGCGAATTTATATCAGCTCGCCGAGATGCCACTCTTTATTTTAAAACTTCATGCGCTGAATTCGCACGGCATTCATAATCGCCAGCAGCGCTACACCGACATCAGCAAAAACCGCTTCCCACATCGTGGCCAAACCACCGGCCCCCAGTATTAACACGATGGCTTTTACACCGAATGCGAGAGAAATGTTTTGCCAGACAATACGTTTGGTTTGTTTACCAATAGCAATTGCGGTGGGAATCTTGCTGGGTTTGTCATCTTGAATGACAACATCGGCGGTTTCGATAGTCGCATCGCTGCCTAAGCCGCCCATCGCGATGCCAACATCACTGAGTGCAATTACCGGTGCGTCATTGACACCATCACCTACGAACGCAACGGTTTCATTTCTAGCTTTGATTTCCTTTACCTTGTTAACTTTATCTTCTGGCAGTAAATCACCAAAGGCATTGGTGATACCTAATTTTTGCGCGACAAATTGCACCACAGAACTTTTGTCACCGCTAAGCATGGTAATGTTGACGCCGAGTTTTTTCAGTGTATCTACCGTTAATTGCGCATCCTCTTTAATGCTGTCGGCGATAGTAATGTAGCCTGCGAATTTATGATCGTAGGCAATAGCGATGACGGTATACACAATGGTGGCGGGATCAATATCGTAGGTGACGGCGTATTTATCGAGCAACCTGAAATTACCTACCAGTAACTCTTTTCCATTCACGTCGGCTTTCAATCCATGAGCAGATATTTCTTCAACATTATTTAATTTAATGGTGCTATCAATATCACCTACAAATTGATGAATGGCTGTTGCTACAGGATGCGTACTCTGGCTTTCCAGTGCATTGACCATTTTCAGAATGTCATCTCGATTAATCTCAGGTTTGAGGTTGACCTCTTGTACTTTAAATACACCTTCAGTCATGGTGCCGGTTTTATCCATCACTACATTTTGAATGGTAGAAATGGTGTCTAAAAAGTTACTGCCTTTAAACAAAATACCATTTTTACTGGCAGCACCAATTCCCCCAAAATAACCGAGTGGAATACTGATGACCAGCGCACAAGGGCATGAGATCACCAGAAAAATCAATGCTCGATACAACCATTGACTGAATACATACGTCTCAACAAAAAAGTATGGCAATAGGCAAATCGCGAAGGCCAATATAACGACAATCGGGGTATATATTTTGGCGAATTTTCGGATGAATAATTCGGTAGGTGCTTTTTGCGCAGAAGCGTTTTGCACTAATTCTAAAATTCGGGACAGTTTGCTGTCGGTATAGGCAGTGGTCACTTTGACTTGTGACACTGTATTTAGATTAATCATACCGGCCAAAACACTATCACCTTTAGTTTTCGTGTCGGGTTTGCTCTCGCCGGTCAAGGCGGCGGTATTAAAAGAGGCGGTTTCGGACAGGAGTTCGCCATCCAACCCTAATTTTTCACCTGCTTTGAGTTGGATAATATCGCCAATGCTGACGGTCTCTGCTTTCAGGGTTATCGCTTGATTATTTCGCAACACGGTTACTTCGTCGGGGCGTTGATCGAGCAGTGTTTTAATATTGGTTTTTGCTCTTTTCACGGCGAGGGTCTGGAACACTTCACCGACGGCATAAAACAGCATCACGGCAACACCTTCTGGATATTCACCGANNCACCTTTGGCGATGCTCTCAACGGCCTCTTTCAACACAGGTAGGCCGACGGGTAAGTAGGCGGCAACATACCAGCCAATACGTAACCAGCCAGTAAACCAGGATTGTGGAAAATAATTATCCAGCGCTATCGCAATGAGCAATGCAACCAAACTCATTGCGGCAGGCAGAAATAGCCTGATATTGCTACCGCCATCACTGGCATGATCGTGGTCATGACCACCATCATCGGTATGCTGATCTTGATCATCACTGGTACAACAACAGCTTTTCATGGGGCTATTTTTTATGAGCGAATCGGCTTGGTGATTTATTTTTTCTTCTTCTGTGCAGCATAGTTGTTTGCCCTGTTCATCATATTTGTGTATATGTTCCATAGCGTTTCCTTTACTTGAAAATAGTGATAAAAAATGAAGGGTCATATCACAAAAAATCAGTGAGCCTCATGCGGCGTTTTTTGGTAACTCACTTTAATAATTAATGCCTGCGGATGTATGTCGTTGATCACGACTGAAAAAGATCCTGTGCGACGGGTATTGGGGCCGTAATGCAAGTGACAAGGTGAGTAATTTGCATTGAGCGCTTTTAACAAAATGCCTTGGGTATCAAATATCTGAAACTGCAATTGTCCGCACGCGATATGTGGCTTTTTTTGTGTTGGCCATACGCCACCACTTATTGTCAAAATGCCATCATTAAAACTGGCCGTTGCGTTGGTCAGTTCAAGCTTATGCTGACGCAGTGCATCATCTTCGAACACGATATTGGCCGTAGTGGGTACTGTTGTTTGGCAGGCACTGAGTAATACAACAAAGAAAAATGAAATCAGTATTCGTGACAGGTTAATCATGTGAGTTCTCCTGTAGTGAATCGAAAGACGACTGGAAAAACATTTTCCAGTCGCACGTTCTTCTATGCTTACGAACCGCCGATGGGTAACGCCTGTTCAATAGCACTCACATAAACCCATCCACAAACATCGGTACCAATGCGGCCAGCTTTGCGAATAATCCGGGTGATGGATTCCACGTCGCTGTCCTCACAGGGGAGTGACAATTGCACCTCCGAAATAACCAGCCGGGCCTCCGACGAATAGGTCAATTCAAAATCGCCCAAGGGTTTGAGAGTACCTTTTACATCCTGTAAGTTGAGGTTGCGATAGCCCGCATCGTTCAATGCATCGATAACAGCGGTTACCCGCACATGATGTAAAAGCGCAGTGATCAGTTTCATAATTCCAGTCTCCTGGCGAAGGCGCGCTGCTGATTTTGCAACGCGCCAGAATGGGGTTGTCACCAGCACGGGACTAGTGACGGTTCAGGTTATTGGCCTTTTTGTGCTCCGCGATAAGCCATTCGGTACAAACCCGGCAATACCAGCAGGGTCAATATGGTCGATGAAATAATCCCGCCAATGACCACCGTGGCTAATGGCCGTTGCACTTCAGCACCGGTGCTGGTGTTCAGCGCCATGGGTAAGAAACCGAGGGCAGCGACCAAGGCCACCATCAGGATAGGCCGCAAGCGCAACATAGCTCCTTCGCGGATAGCAGGTTCAATGGCCAAACCATTGTTCAGGCTATCGCGGAAGGCCGATACCATCATCACGCCCGTTAGCACCGCCACCCCTGACAGGGTGATAAAGCCGACTCCAGCGGTAATCGAGAGCGGGATATCGCGCAGCCACAGGAAAATAACCCCACCGGTTAAGGCAAGCGGAACTCCACTGAATACCAATAGGGCATCTTTGGCCGACCCGAAGGTCATCATTAGCAGCGCAAAAATCATGATCAGCGTCAGTGGAACCAGCAGCGTTAGTCGTTTTGATGCCGACTCCAATTGCTCAAACGTTCCGCCGTAATTAAGCCAATAACCCGGAGGAAGTTTTATTTCTTGTTCCACTTTGGCTTGGACCTCAGCAACAAATCCGCCCAGGTCGCGGTCGCGCACATTGGCTGTGACGACCAGGCGACGCTTACCATTCTCACGACTGATTTGGTTGGCTCCAGGTGCAAGTGTCAATGTTGCTACTTCGCCCAGAGGGACAAATCCACCTTCCGGTAATGGGATAGGCAGATACGACAAGGCTGCCAAATCATTGCGGAGTTTTTCCGGCAGACGAACGACCAGGTCAAAACGCTGATCCCCTTCAAATATCTGGCCAGCTTCCTGTCCACCGGTTGCTGCTGCCAGTGTTTCCTGAACATCGGCGATATTGAGTCCATAGCGCAACAATACATCGCGGTCTGCGTCAACGGAGAGAATCGGCAGGCCATCTGCTTGCTCGACTTTCACTCCATCAGCACCCTCGATGCTATTTAGTAGCTTGGCAATTTGGTTGCCGGTGGTCAGCAATTGGTTGAGATCGTCACCGTAAATCTTGACGCCGAGATCCGAGCGCACGCCTGAAATAAGCTCGTTAAAGCGCAATTGGATCGGCTGACTGATCTCATACGCATTACCCGGTACTTTCGCCAACTGCTCTTCAATCGCCTTGAGTACATCCGCTTTGGAGGCATCGGGATCTGGCCAGTCTTCTTTGTCTTTCAGCATGACGTAGCCGTCAGAAATATTGGGCCCCATGGGGTCACTGGCGACTTCGGCGGTACCTACACGAGAGAAAAAGGTTTTCACCTCCGGTACTTTCATTACCGCTTTCTCAACTTGGAATTGCATATCGAGTGATTGCGTCAGGCTCGTACCTGGGATGCGTAAGGCCTGAACCGCGATATCACCTTCATCCAGATTGGGCACAAACTCGGTTCCCATGCGCGTAGATAGCCAACCAGAAAACACAACAAACACTATCGCGCCCACTAGAATCGGCACTCTGCGTTTAAGGGCAAAATCCAGGGTTGGGGTATAAGCTTCTTTGGCTTTTACAACGATGCGATTGTCTTTCTCTTCGATTTTTCCCGTAAGAAGCAATGCAACAGCAGCGGGTACAAATGTCAGAGAAAGAATCAATGCACCGATTAACGCCATAATCACGGCGAGCGCCATTGGGGTGAACATTTTGCCCTCAACGCCGGTGAGTGCAAGGATCGGCAAGTTCACTAAAATCACCACAAGCACACTGATTAGACTAGGCGTAAATACTTCGCGTGTTGCACTGAAGACAGTTTGTAATCGCTCTTCAAGATTTAGCAGTCGTCCGAGATGGTGTTGTCGCTGCCCTAAACGCATCAGACAGTTTTCCACAATGATGACTGCACCATCGACAATTAAACCGAAATCCAACGCGCCGAGGCTCATCAAGTTGGCGCTGACTTTGGCTTCTACCATGCCCGTCATCAACATCAACATTGAGAGTGGAATCACCATCGCGGTGAGTAATGCGGCCCTGACATTGCCGAGCATCAACAACAACACGACGACAACGAGGATGGCACCTTCCAGCAAGTTTTTTTGTACGGTTGCAATGGTTTTATCGACAAGTACTGTACGGTCGTAAACCGCGTCGGCAGTAATTCCCTCGGGTAGGGTTTTATTAATCTCTACCAATTTTTCAGCAACCGCTTCCGATACCGTCCGGCTATTGCCGCCCAATAACATCACGGCGGTACCGAGCACAGTTTCTTCGCCATCGCGTGTTGCTGCACCGGTACGCAATTCATTGCCCAATGCGACACCCGCGAGGTCGCCAACGAGAACCGGCAAACCATCTTTACGGGTCACAATGATTTTTTGAATAGCGGGAATATCAGCAACTTGTCCCGGTGCACGGATCAGGTATTGCTCGCCATTTTTCTCAATGTATCCCGCGCCGATATTGGCATTGTTTCGTTCAAGTGCTGAAGCCAGATCGGCGAAGGTAACGCCATAGGCAAGTAAAGCTGATGGGTCGGGTGTTATATGGAACTGCTTTTCATAGCCGCCAATAGTGTTGACTTCAGTCACGCCAGGAACGAGGCGAAGTTGGGGGCGAATAACCCAATCCTGCAAGGTGCGTAGCGCCATAGCATCGTAGGGTTCACCGTTAGGCTGGCGCGCTTTTGCGTCGGCATGAACCGAGTAATGGAAAATCTCCCCCAGCCCTGTAGCAACCGGGCCCATTTCGGGTTCGATACCCGCAGGCATCTGACTTTTCGCTTGCTGCAATCGCTCATTAATAATATTGCGAGCAAAATAAATATCAGTGCCGTCTTCAAATACGACAGTCACTTGTGACAACGCGTAACGAGAAAGCGAACGCGTGCTTTCTACGTGAGGTAAACCTGCAATTGCCACTTCCACCAGATAAGTGATGCGCTGTTCTACTTCAAGTGGAGAATAACCAGCCGCTTGTGTATTGATTTGAACTTGCACGTTAGTAATATCAGGAACCGCATCAATTGGAAGCTTTTGATAATTCCATAAACCGACACCGGCAGTAACGGCGACTAAAAATAAAATCAGCCAACGTCGCGCGATGGAAAATTGTAACAGTGCATCAACCATGGTTCATGCCTCCATACAGAGAGTGAACTGGCTTGAGCAGCAACGTGCACAGATTAATGTCCATGTTCAGCGCTCTCCTTGCCCATTTCGGATTTCAGGATAAAGCTGTTGCGTGCAACATAAGTATCACCTGCAGCAATGCCTTCGACTACTTCACTGAATTCGCTATCGGCTTTGCCGAGACGAACAGGCCTGGGTTCAAATCCGTCCGCTTCTTTTACAAAAATAACGGTTTTGCCTTCGAGTGTTTGCAGTGCATCGTTTTGTACTGCAACCGCAACCGGTGTTTTGCTCAAGGTTGCTTGCGCATTCACAAAGTGTCCAGGAATCCACTGGCCTTTTGAATTATCCAACAACACCCGCGCACTGGTCGCCTGGTTGACAGGATTCGCATTTGCAGAGATATAAACTAGCTGCCCCTTATCGACGAGTTTGCGTTGCACTTGTTCAACACGAACCTGTTGTCCAAGTTGTAGCTGCGCAACATCACGAGGGAATATAGATAAATCGACCCATACTGTGGTCATGTCAGCGACCACAAACAGTGGCTCATCACTGGTTTGCTCCCCCTCGACTGCATGACGGTCAGTAATGGTTCCGTTCATGGTCGCGCTGATGGTGTACACCTTCATGCTTTCATTACTTTCGATAGTTGCTAGTGCATCACCCACCGATACCTTATCGCCTTGTTTGCGATTTACCGTGCGGATCACACCGGGAAAACGCGCTTTGATACTTTGGATGCGTTCTGCATTGGGTACAACAACACCATACAGTGGTAAGGTTTGTTGAATATCAATCGGACCTGCTTCCGCTAATTGAATGCCGCCGTTTTTTTGTTGCTCGGCAGACAACTTCATTTTTTCATCGCCGTGCTCATCTCCATGTTCATCTCCATGTTCATCTCCATGTTCATTTCCATGTTCATCTCCATGTTTTCCCTCTCCGTGCTCTTCCTCTCCATGCTCATCTGCATGTTCTTCTTCACCCGGTTTTTCATCGTCATGGTCATCAGCATGAGCATCTTTTTCGTCTGCCTGCTCATTCTCTTGGTGCTTGTGATCGTCTTTCTCTGTAGCAGCATTGGCCATGTAAATATCAGCAAAAAATAAAGCCAGTAAAATTACTAAGACAAAAACAAGTGCAGGTGCAGATTTCAGGAAATTTTTTTCTGGTGATTTCAAGGTGTTCTTTTTTAAAGTTTTCATTGCGTAACCTCAACATTCTGTTCATTCAGTGCGGAACCGATCATCCGCTCCAGCTCGATCCGGGTTTCTTGCATGCGTGACGCCGCCTCAACCAAGGCTTGCTGGGCATCCAGCAATTGGCTTTGTGCAAGGTTTAATTCCATGTAGCTATAGCGCCCCTGATCAAAAGCACTTGCTGTACTGCGCATGGCTTTTTTTAGCGAAGGAAGGACTTGATCACGCAACACATTGACTTCATCAATAGCTTGCCGATGAGCCTCATACGCGGAGATGAGTTGAGCCTCCAATTGCACTCGCGCACTGTCTCGTTCGAGTTCAGCACTTTGTTGATTGGCATTAGCGGTTGTGATTGCGCCACCGGCCCTATTGCCTGCGCCTAAAGGCATGCTCAAGCCAAGAACGACAGCAGAATCCTCGGTAGCCTGAAGGCGACGAACACCGGCATTCCATTCCAAAGAAGGACGTCGTTCGCTACGTGCCTGTTGCACTTCGGCTATGCGAATATTGACCTCTTTGGTCAGCTGCTCCAAATCCGGATTGCCAGACAGCTTTTCGAGCAGCGTCGGTAAGGGCTGAGCTGTTGGAACAGCATAAAGATCGGCTTTTACCGCCGTAAAGTCAGGAGAGGAATCTGCCCAATAAGCACTGAGTTTGACCCGCTCACTGCTGACTATTTGCCGGGCTTGTTGCAAAGCAATATTGGAGAGCGCCAGTGCGGCGTTTCCGCGCAAGAGTTCACTGTCCGCCGTACCGCCTGCCTGAACCTGTCTCGTCAGTGAGTGAAGGGTTTGTTGGATTAACTGATGCGACTCTTCCTGTAATGCCAACTGTTCCTGAGCCGTCAGTAACTGAATAAATTGATGAGTCACCGCTGTAATCACATCCAACGTAAGTACGCGTTGGGTAGATTGCAGTTGCTGTTGACGGGCGGTTACGACATTCATGCGCGCATCGCGCTGACCACCTAGTTCGATGGCGGACGACAACGAAATGGTTAGTTCACTGGTTTCGGTACCGCTAAATTCACCGGAACCGGCGACATTTTCCAAATCAGTACTAAGGCGGTACTCGGGCCGCAATGCGGCAGTTTGTTTTTCTCCGGCCAGGGCATTGACCTTAAAGGTATAGCCCGCCAGTTGAGGATTTTGTTGCAGTGTTGCCCGGACTGCTTCACTCAAGGTGAGTGTTGATTGTGCAGCTGACGACGCAGCATAGGCACTACAGCTAATGGCAATAACCGAGACGGTTAATGCCCGATGGATAAATTGCATAGAAAACTCCAGCCAAATTGGCATTTCCCGGCATTAAGGCTGTAAGCAGCACTTGGAAGCACAATGGGAATGCAATTACCCCTGTCAAAAAGGGGTGTTATGGGTAATCAGACTGGAGTTATGGGAGGTGCGCGCGGTGGTGGACGTACACCGACAAGACGGCGTGGGTGACACGCTTGAGAAAACGAGAAGAAAAATGGGGCCTGTGGCAATACCAAAAGCATAAAGATCGCAACAAGCAACAACGCCAATGTTGCATCGAATTTCAGCAGTTTTGCGACGACCGATTGGGATGGATCGATATCCATATCAACATGTGCGCTGTCTGCATCATGCCCTTCATGGGTATCGATATTGTCGAGATGAATAGAAATAGGAGGTTCCTGACCATCAAAGCAATAGTGCCCATGCACACCAGCCCAACTAGCCATCAGCCAGAGCAGTGTGGACAGCAAGGCCCAATACTTATAACGCAGGAAGTAATTCACGATTACTTAGTGATTCCAGAAAAGTTGGTTGGATTATGGCAGCAAACCAACGATTGTCTGTAGTGAAGACTGCCATAGTATAAAAAGTGGCGCCTCAAATAACAGCCCTGTAGTACTCAGAAACTATGAGGGTCTTCGCCTCTATAAGTTCATACGCTTGCTTACATTGCGTAGAACTATGAAACAATATAAAGTCTACAGTAACTATAGAGTCAATACCGGACCGTGTATGAAAATAGGTGTGCTCGCTAAACGTACTGGCCTTAGTGTCCAGACCATACGCTATTACGAACACGAAGGGTTGTTGTCTAAAGCCCCTCGCACCGAAGGTAATTATCGCTTTTACGATGAGACGGCCTCCCATGATCTCTTCTTTATCAAACAATGCCGGAACCTCGGATTGACGCTGGAGGAAATCCGCCAGTTGATCGGCTACGTCAGTACCCCGGACGAAACCTGCAATAGTATCAATAAGATTATCGATAACCATATCCAGCAAGTCGATGTGCGTCTTGCCGAGCTACAGGATTTGCGTCGGCAGCTCGGTGAACTCAGAACCAAATGTGATGCTCACCAAGCAGTGAAAGATTGCGGCATCATGAAAGAGTTGTTGGAGCATTGATCTACGTTAATTGCTTGGTCTCTTGTTTTACATTATGTTTCTTGCGTTGCATCAACAAATACGCCACAGGCAATATCAATAACGAAAGCAAGGGCGCCGTTAACATTCCTCCCACCATGGGTGCCGCAATACGGCTCATGATTTCCGAACCCGTACCACTGCCTAAAAATATTGGCATTAGTCCCGCAACAATTACCGTCACCGTCATCATCTTGGGGCGAATCCGTAAGACAGCGCCTTCCTGAATGGCATCAAGCAAATCCTCCTGTGTTGTTGTACCCGCCTCAATGCGCCGCTGCCACGCCTGTTTCAGGTAGAGCAACATAATCACCCCGAATTCGGCGGACACGCCAGCCAGTGCAATAAACCCGACCGCTGTTGCAACCGATAGCTCGTAGTCCATTAGGTATAACAGCCAAATTCCTCCGGTTAACGCAAAAGGTAAAGTGCCCATGATTAACAGGGCTTCATCCAAGCGGGAAAATGTCAGGAATAACAGCACCAGAACGATAAGGAGCGTTGCCGGGATTATCCATTGCAGGCGAGCATTAGCGCGTTCCATAAATTCAAATTGCCCTGCGTAACTGATGCTGGTGCCCGGTAGTAAGGTCACCTGTTGGCTAATGATTTGTTGCAGATCTTTCACTGTCGAACCCAGGTCGCGGCCGCGCACATCAATGTAAACCACACTGGTGGGACGGGCATTTTCGCTTTTGAGCATACTGGGGCCATCGCTGACTTTGACGGTGGCAATCGTACCCAGCGTAATTTGGCTACCTACTGGAGTGATGATGGGTAAGTTTTGCAACTTGCCAATGCTGTCACGCCAATCGCGTGGATAACGCAGGTTGATAGGAAAACGTGCACGTCCATCTACGACTTCGCCAATATTGTCGCCGCCGACCAGACTGCTCACTACCGACTGCGCCTGAGTGATGCTCAGACCATAACGCGCGAGTAATGCGCGGTCGAACTGGATATCAAGGTAACGTCCACCACCCAAGCGCTCGGCAACTGCCGAGGAAATACCGGTGACTGTTTTGGCAACCTGCGCAATCTGTTGGGCGACCTGGTCAATATCGGCCAGGCTCTGGCCAGCGACTTTGACGCCGATGGGGCTTTTGATCCCGGTGGCCAGCATATCGATACGGTTGCGGATGGGCGGAATCCAGATATTGGACAGCCCCGGTATTTTGACTCGTGCATCCAGTTCAGCCATGAGTTTTTCGGGAGTCATGCCGGGGCGCCACTGGTCGCGCGGCTTAAACTGGATGGTGGTTTCAAACATCTCCAAGGGGGCAGGATCGGTGGCGCTGTCGCTGCGGCCTGCTTTACCAAACACGCGCTCCACTTCCGGGACAGTTTTAATCAGCCGATCTGTTTGTTGCAACAAGCGGCTGGCCTGCTGGGCACTTAACCCCGGCAAGGCACTGGGCATGTACAGCAAATCCCCTTCATCCAGCGGCGGCAGGAATTCACTGCCCAGTTGGCTCAGTGGCCAGGCGGTGCTCAGTAATACCGCCAATGCAAAACCCAGTGTCGTTTTCGGGTGACGCAAAACGCCGGTCAACAGTGGACGATAACCCCGGATCAACCAGCGATTGATGGGGTTTTGATGCTCCGCCGGAATTCGGCCACGAATCCAATAGCCCATCAGCACCGGAATCAGCGTCACCGACAGGCCAGCCGCTGCTGCCATCGCATAAGTTTTGGTGAAGGCGAGTGGGCCAAAGAGCCGCCCCTCTTGTGCCTCCAGCGTAAACACCGGAATAAACGAGAGGGTGACAATGAGCAGCGAGAAAAATAGCGCTGGTCCTACCTCGGCAGCAGCCTGGGTCAATACTTGCCAGCGTTTCTCACCGATGAGTTCTTGCTCGGGATGTTGTTGCTGCCATCGCTCCACATGCTTGTGGGCGTTCTCAATCATCACGATGGCCGCATCGACCATCGCCCCGATGGCAATCGCAATACCGCCGAGCGACATGATATTGGCGTTGATACCTTGATGGCGCATAACGACAAAAGCGATCAAAACCCCAAGTGGCAGGGCGACAATCGCTACCAACGCAGAGCGCCAATGCCAGAGGAATAATGCACAGACCAGTGCAACCACCAGAAATTCTTCGAGTAGTTTGCGGGTCAGATTGGCGACGGCGCGGTCGATCAGAAGACTGCGGTCATAGGTGGCGATGATCTCGACCCCAGCTGGCAAACTGCTTTGGAGTTGCACCAGTTTTTCCTTAACCGCCGCGATAGTGGTGCGGGCGTTCCCACCCGAGCGCATCACCACAATACCGCCAGTCACTTCGCCTTCACCGTCCAGTTCCGCAATGCCCCGGCGCATTTCCGGCCCGAGTTGGATATCGGCAACGTCGGCCAGGGTAACGGGAATGTTATCGACTAACTTCAGCGGTATGGATTTGAAGTCATCCAACGTGCGCAAATAACCGCTAGCGCGGATCATCAGTTCGGCTTCACCCAGTTCCAGAACACCACCACCAGTTTCCTGATTAGCCTGCTGCACAGCGGTAATCACCGCCTCATGGGACAGGTTATGGGCTGCAAGCCGGATCGGATCGAGCACCACTTGGTATTGCTTGCTGCTCCCGCCGATAGCGGCGACTTCAGCAACATCCGGTAAAGGCGCTAGTTCAAAACGGAGGAACCAATCCTGCAATGCTCGCAATTGGGCAATATCGTGTTGGCCGGTTTTATCTGCCAGAGCGTATTGAAATATCCAGCCAACTCCGGTGGCATCTGGCCCTAACGCCGGTGTGACACTCGCCGGTAGCTGCGCCTGCATTTGGCTCAAGGACTCCAAAACGCGGGAGCGGGCCCAGTAAAGATCGGTGCCATCTTCGAACAAGACGTACACAAAACTATCGCCGTACATCGAATAACCGCGCACGGTTTCAGCGCCGGGTACCGAAAGCATTTTGCTGGCCAGCGGGTAAGTCACTTGATTTTCCACTAGCTCCGGCGCTTGCCCTGGGAAACTGGTGCGGATAATGACTTGTACATCCGAGAGGTCGGGTAAGGCATCAATCGGTGTGGTTTTGACGGCCCAAATACCCCAGCCGGTCAATAGCAGTGACGCCAGGAGTACCAAGATCCGGTTGGCGACAGACCAATAAATCAAGCGGCTAATCATGGTCGTGGCCCTCCGCAGTTTTTGGTTTTATCCCCAAAAAGGAGGCTTCGGAATCCAGCAGAAACTGCCCGCTGGCAACTACCTCTTGACCTTCATCTAACCCTTGCAGGATGCGTGTGTGGGAGCCTTGTTCATGACCTGTAACCACATTCGTAGGCATGAATGCGCCGCCGGGTTCAGCCAGCATCACCAGCACCCGTTTGCCCGTGCGGATCACTGCCTCAGTGGGCACAAATAATCCGGTTTCTTTAGTGGATGATTGCAAGAGTACGCGTCCACTGGTGCCGGGTTTCAGGCGTCCTTCGGGGTTGTCCAGCAGAATACGGGCAGTGAGGGTGCGGGAGTTGTCATTGATCGAGGGCAATAGGTATTCCAGCGTACCGGTCAGAGCTGGATCACCGGGGTTAACGGAATTAAAAATCGCCTTGTCACCGGCGCGCACGCCGGTCGCCTGCGCTTCGGGGATGGCAGCATCCAGCCACAGATTGTCCAGGTTATTAACCATCGCTACCGTATCGCCGCTGGCCAGCGCCATACCGGTTTTAACATCCAGCATATCCACCACACCCGAGATGGGCGAAGTAATAGTTACACGGGTCTCCGGTTGGCGGGTTTTTTCCACCTTGGCAATCAAGGCATCGGGCATTCCGAGTAATTGCAGGCGTGCGCGCAATGTGGCCAACAAATGAGGGCTCTGTCCAATTGGTTGGGAGAGCAGCTCATTTTGGGCATCCAGCCATTCGGGTATCTGGAATTCGGCAATCGGCTGACCGACGCTGACGTGATCGCCCACCGCTAGCGGCCAAGCTTTTTCCACAAACCCCGCCGCGCGCAATTGAACTATTGCTTGGTTGCGCTGGTTAAATTGCAGTTGCCCGACTACTTCCAGCTCGTTGACTATTGGCAGACGCTGCACCTTGGCTTTGCGCATACCGAGGTTTTGCACCAGAGCTGCATCGATGGTTAGCCCCGGTTCCTGGGTTGATGGCGCCGCATATTTGGGTACCAAATCCATATCCATAAAAGGCGATGGACCCGGTTTGTCGAAATGCTGGTCCGGCACCATCGGATCGAACCAATACAAAATACGGGGTTCATCTTCGGCCGGTTTACGTTCTTGCGCAGGTTGCGCGGCGTACTTGGGGACGAGGTCCATATCCATAAAGGGCGACGGACCCGGTTTATCAAAATGTTGATCCGGCACCATTGGGTCATACCAATAAAGCACCTTCGGCTCCTGTTTGGCCTCTTCAATAGCATTATTTTGAGGCGACGCTGTAGAGGTGAATTTATGCAAGTGCTGCCAACCAACACCTATCGCAATGCCAAGTACTAACGTGCTTAACCCAACGGCTGCAAGCAGGCGTACAGAGAGATTATTCATTCAGATGATTCCTGAGAGACGATAAAAAACGTCCCGCCTAAACACCCGGCATCTTTACCGGTTCAAGCGAGGTGTAATCGTATTAACTCAGGAGGCGTTCGGAGGTCGCCAGATACTGGCGGGATTGAAGACAGCAAGATTCAATGGACGAGTTTTTGAGTGTGCCGACAAGCTTGAAAGGGAGAAAAACGACGCGGGTGTGTAGAGATATACCTGCACCGGTGTTTTACAGAGATGACAGGATTTAGCGGTTTCACAGGAATTTATAGCATCACCTTCATCCGCATCAGGGCAGCAAGGCATAGTTTCATTATCACCGGATTCATCCATCACCATTGCCATCTCTTCAGGGCACGGCGAAGCGGACAGCAGAATTTCTGCCGCCACTTGCAGGGGCATTACGAAACTCAGAAGTAAGATAAATAACAATGAATAGCGGCGCATGGTGTCAGCATAGCTCAATGCAGGCGATAGAAAAATACGTCATCCAGGATTAAGAAGGTGTAAACCCTCAAAATTCACCTCAGAGTCTATTGATCGTTGATAGAGATTTTTCCCCGTTTCAACCTTAGGGCATTTCCAATCACCGATGCAGAGCTGAGGCTCATTGCCAGCGCTGCAATCATTGGCGACAGCAGCCAGCCCGTCCAGGGAAACAGTATTCCGGCAGCAATCGGAATTCCTAAACCGTTGTACAAGAATGCAAATATCAGGTTCTGTTTCATATTGGCCACGGTCGCTTCCGATAAAAACCGTGCGACCGCAATACCGCGTAAATCGCCTTTCACCAACGTAACTTGTGCGCTGTTCATGGCCACGTCAGTGCCTGTTCCCATGGCAATACCCACATCGGCTTTGGCCAAAGCGGGTGCATCATTAATCCCATCGCCCGCCATAGCCACAACTTTGCCCTCTGCTTGTAGGCGTTCAACAAGGCGCAATTTGTCTTCTGGTTTTACTTCGCCATAGACTTCATCGATACCCAACCGGGCAGCCACAGCCTTGGCTGTAGTGAGGCCATCACCCGTCGCCATAATGATGCGCAAACCAGCGGCTTTTAGCGTTGCCAATGCTTCAGGTGTGCTGGGTTTTACAGGATCAGATACCGCCAGCAGACCCGCGAGTTTCCCATCCACTGCCAGGTACATAACGCTGGCACCCTCGCCGCGCAAGGCTTCGGCTTCGGGCACCAGCGGTGTGACAACTACACCCTGTTGCTCCATCAGCACAGTATTTCCCAGCGCTAGCTTGCGCCCCGAAACGGTTCCATAAACTCCGATACCGGAACCCGACTCAAATTGTTCAACTTTTTCCAGTGTGAGATTACGCTCGCGCGCTGCCCGGACAATGGCATCGGCCAGAGGGTGTTCACTGCCTTGGTCGAGGCTTGCGGCAAGACGCAATACTTCTTCCTCACTGAATCCCTGGGCGGGTACCACACGCTCAAATGCAGGCCGACCTTCAGTCAAGGTTCCCGTCTTATCGATAATGAGTGTATCTATCTTGCGGAAGTTCTCGATGGCGGCTGCATCCCGAAACAGCACACCTTGAGTGGCACCGCGCCCGGTGGCCACCATGATCGACATGGGCGTAGCCAGTCCAAGCGCACAAGGGCAGGCAATAATCAAAACCGCCACCGCGTTAATCAACCCGAAGACCCAACGCGGTTCCGGGCCGAACAACCCCCAGGCAAAAAAAGTCAGTACGGCGATCGCGACCACGGCAATAACAAAATAACCGGCCACGGAATCGGCCATCCGTTGCATCGGTGCTTTGGATCGCTGCGCTTGCGCCACCATCTGGACAATTTGCGCCAACATGGTGGCCGACCCAACTCGCTCAGATTCAATGGTGAGTGCACCATTGGTATTCATCGTTGCTCCAATGACTTTATCACCCGCGCGTTTCATCACCGGCAGCGGTTCACCTGTCAGCATGGATTCATCCACAGCGCTACTACCGTCCACCACAACACCATCCACCGGTACTTTTTCGCCGGGGCGAACACGCAACTTGTCGCCGACATGGACATGCGTGAGTGGCACATCCTCTTCACTGCCATCATCACGAATACGTCGCGCTGTTTTTGGCGCTAAACCGAGTAAAGATTTGATCGCCGCCGAGGTCTGCGAACGCGCTTTTAATTCCAATAGTTGCCCTAATAGCGTCAATGAAATAATGACGGCCGCCGCCTCGAAATAAACGGAGACTCTCCCCATCGAGACAAATGAATCAGGAAATACTCCTGGAGCCAATGTCGCTACCAAGCTATAAACAAACGCAGCGCCTGTGCCCAAACTAATCAACGTCCACATGTTGGGGCTGCGATTGATGATTGACTGCCAGCCGCGCACAAAAAAAGGCGCTCCAGCCCATAAGACGATGGGTAATGTCAGGATCAGTTCAATCCATGTTTGGGTAGACGCATCAAACAAATGCAGTTGATGACCCAACATGGCCAGCACAGTGACCACTACAGTCAGTGGCAATGTCCACCAAAAACGGCGAGCGAAATCGCGCAACTCCGGATTTTCTTCTTCATCAAGTTCGGGCAACAGCGGTTCTAAAGTCATACCGCATTTAGGGCAATTACCCGGTTGCGCTTGGCGTATTTCAGGATGCATTGGGCAAGTGTACGTTGTGTTTTTTGGCGCGGAATTATTGGCTGCATTAACGGCTTGTGGTTGTAAATATTGCTGCGGATTTGCACGAAATTTCTCGACACATTTTTGACTGCAAAAATAATGGTTCACTCCCTCGTGCTCAACTAACTTAGCTGGGTCAGCAGCTGTTTTCATGCCGCAAACGGGATCGATATGAGGTTGTTTGTCGGTCTCAGTGGTCGGATGAATATGCAGTTCGTGAGGGCTGGATGTGTCTTGATGTGTCGGTAGTACAGATTTCATTATATTTCCTACCCAGTTAAAGAAGAGTTTCGATGAGCCTAAAAAAATAATAGGTTGAATATCTATTTTTGCGGGAGTGATCCGATGTTGATGCTAATTACATAACACACAAACCCAAGTAGCCAGGCAACAGCGGGTATCAATAGGAACCATTTGAAATCTGAATTTAGCAGGAAGTTAGTCCAGCTCATTAACGCCACTGTAACTAAGCCTGCACAACTTAATACCGTGCCTGTTCCTCGAACAAATAGCGGCACAACACGTACACCTACAAAAATCGTAAATGCTCCACACCCTGCCATAAACCCACCCATTACCATGAACACGTTTTGCAACCATGACATCAACTGCGGTAAGCGCAGCTCAACTTGAGCAGCACTCTCCCCAAGATAACGTAAATCTTCCGGTAACAGCGACGGACGTGCGAACATGAAATACCCGCCCAATCCAATCAACCAAAAACCGCATATCACAAAAATCCATTTTGAGACAAAATTTAGGAAAGCGTTCATGAGGTTATTACCATAACGAGATTACCTGTTGGGGTGACAATTCATTGCGGTGATTTCTCCACAACTTTACAAGCTCCAATACCAGCGAAGGAATGGTGCTAATGACGAGTAGCAAGACGCAATCCTCTAACGATAAAAATGTGATCTTCAAAAACAACGCCAAGGTCGCATTGTGGTGCGCCCACACCTGTAGACCAATTACCAGAAGTACCACCACGGCCAACAATAGATTGGTGCGCAAAGAAATTTTCCACAGCACTTTGGTTTCACTGCGGGCACCAAAGGCGCGCAACAATTCTGCAAAAACGAGTGTGGCAAAGGCTTTGGTGCGTGCGAGTTCTTCGCTGCCGGTTTGTAGGCTATAAAAATAAACCGCGAAGGCGACTCCCGCCGTCAGCAGCCCGGTCAGCAACATGCTGCCCAGAAAATTATTCGCGGCAATATGCTCATCGCGCGGACGCGGGCGTTGTTTCATCACATCAGAGTCAATGGCGTCTGTCGCGAGGCAAAGTGCTGGCAAGCCATCGGTGACAAGGTTAATCCAGAGTAGATGTATGGGTAAAAGCGGCGCTGGCAAACCCATGAGGACGCACAGTGTCATCAACACCAGTTCACCGGTATTGCCCGCCAATAAATATTGCAAGGTCTTGCGGATGTTGCCGTAGATGCCGCGCCCTTCTTCCACCGCCGCCACAATCGTGGCGAAGTTATCGTCGGTGATCACCATATCGGCGGCTTGCTTGGTCACTTCGGTACCAGTGCGCCCCATCGCAATACCGATATCAGCACCTTCAATGGCGGGTGCGTCGTTTACGCCGTCGCCCGTCATTGCCACCACCGCACCATTGGCTTTCCACGCGCGCACTATGCGGAGTTTGTGGGCAGCGGTTACACGCGCATAGACGGCGATGGTGGGCGCTCGCCGAACTAATTCTTCTTCACTTATGCCATCCAACTCGGGCCCTGCGACCACAACGTCGGTCTCGGTAGCAATAGCAAGATCGCGGGCGATAGCGAGCGCGGTGTGCGGGTGATCGCCCGTGATCATGACTACGCGGATACCCGCCGATACGCATTTGGCCACGGCGACTTTTGCCTCTACGCGCGGCGGGTCAACCATGCCGCTTAAGCCGACAAATACCAGATCCTGTTCTATCGCAGCTGCGGTTAAATCGGCAGGCAGTTGTTGCCCTAAGTCGCGATAGGCTGAACCGAGTACACGCAGGGCTTGTTGCCCCAAGATAGTATTTTCCTCTTGGATGCGCGCACGGTCGGCATCGGTGAGTGGCAGCACGCCTCTGGCGGTATGAAAGCGAGTGCAGGCTTGCAGCAGCACATCGGGCGCACCATTGACCATCGCACGCACATTGCCATCTTCCATACGGCGAATAACGCTGCTGCGCTTGCGATCTGAATCAAAGGGTATTTCATGTTGTCTAGGTAGGCGCTGTTCAAAGCTCGCCGGTTCGCGACCGGCTTGTCCGTTAAACACTTTATGCGCAGCCGCCAGCAGCGCACCTTCGGTGGGGTCGCCGACCACTTTCCATTGGCCATCGTCCTCCACCAAATGCGCGTTATTACAACCCATTAATAAAGTCGCAAGCTCATTCAAGGCAGCGGTGTCGGGCACATTCGCCGGGCTGTTGGTAAGCAAAATCTCACCCTGGGGTGCATAGCCTTCGCCCGTTAGGGTGAAGCCTTGATCCGCAACATATAACGCGCGCACGGTCATCTCGCCGAGCGTGAGCGTGCCGGTTTTATCAGTACAAATAACGGAGGTGGAACCCAGGATCTCTACCGCTGGCAATTTGCGGATGAGCGCACTACGGCGCGACATGCGCACCACACCCAGCGCCAGCGCAACGGTTACGATGGTGGGCAAACCTTCGGGCACGGCGGCAACGGCGAGGCTGACAGCAGACATCACCAGTTCCAGTGGTGGGCTACCACGCCACCAGCCGAGCATAAATAAGAGCGCGACTATCGCCAGCGAAAACCACACCAATATGCGCCCAAAGGAATCCAGTTTTTGTTGTAACGGCGTACCTTCACTGCTGCTGGCATCTTCAATTAAACGCGCAATTTGCCCCAACTCAGTGTTCATCGCCGTAGCAACCACAAGTGCAGTGGCAGTGCCGTTGGCTACGCTGGTACCGGCAAACACCATGTTGTTGCGGTCGCCGAGCGGTGCATCTGCTGCCAGGAGCGTATTAGATTGTTTCTCAACCGATTCTGATTCGCCGGTTAACGCCGATTCGGTAATTTTGAGGGAAGCCGCTTGCAGCAACCGCGCATCCGCTGCTACCAGATCACCGGCTTCCAGCACGAGAATATCGCCCACAACGATATCGGCTGCCGGAATGATAATTACCTGCCCATCGCGTTTTACTTTCGCCTGCGGTGCGGTCATGTTTTTCAGCGCCGCAATAGACTTTTCGGCTTTGTATTCCTGATAAAACCCGATAACTGCATTGAGTAACACAATGGCGACAATGACCACAAAATCGATCATGTCTCCCAACACGCCCGAAATCACCGCCGCACCCAGCAACACCCAAATAATCACGCTTTTAAATTGTGCGGCAACAATCTTGAGCACACTGGTGGCTTCACCTTCCTGCAAGCTATTAGCGCCCTCGGTGCGTAAATACTCGGCGGCCTGCAACGCCGAAAGCCCGTTTTCAGTACTGCTCAACTGCTGGAATAGGCTGGCAGGTTCCTGTTGCCACGGCGTGGCCACGGCGCGTAAAGCCTTTGCAGTTTGGGCTGCAGGCACAGGTGTGAATGTAGATACAGCTTCAGGTTTATTCTCAGAGTTTTTCATGGTCATGGTGCTAGAACCGGAGCTGGGCCCTTAGCATCTACAGAGGGATTCGCAGGCAAGTTTCGGCCGTAGACACGGCGATAAACGCACGGGATCACCAGTAGCGTGAGAAAGATAAGTGATAGCAATCCACCGAACATGGGCGATGCCAGCGTTTTCATGACATCTGCGCCTATGCCTGTGGCAAGCATGACTGGCATAAGCCCAAACACATTCATAGCAACGGCCATCAATACCGAACGCAAACTGTTTTTAGCGCCTTCCACAATCGCGAGCTGGCCATCGCCTGCTGTGAGCAGCCGTCCTTCCACCTGCCAGCGCTGCCATGACTGATCCAGAAATACCATCATGATCGATGTGGTGGATACCGCTACCCCAATCAACGCAATAGCTCCCGCCCACACAGCCACACTGGTGTTGTAGTTTAAAAACCACATTAAGGTGATGCCGCCGCTTAAGGATAGAGGCACTGCGAGCATCACAATGAGCGCCTTGGAAGTGGACTGCATGCTGAAATACAAAAATGCAAATACCAGAACGAGTGTTACGGGCAAGACGATAGCCATGCGCTTTTGCATGCGTGCGAGATATTCGTATTGGCCAGTCCAGGTGATGAAATACCCGGGTGGGATATGTACGGCGTCGGCGATGGCTGCTTTAGCATCGGTAACGTAACCACCGGCGTCGCGGTTAAGCAGATCAATGTAAACATAACCCGCAAGTGAGCCGTTTTCATCCAGCACCATGGGTGGCCCGGTGCGGGTAATCAACTTACCCAATTGCCCCAAAGGCACCTGCGCTCCAGCGGGTGTTGCCACCAGAATGTGTTCAATTTTTTCCACACTATCGCGCAGTTCGCGTGGGTAGCGTACGTTGATGGAATAGCGCTCGCGTCCCTCAACCGTTTCAGCGATATCCATACCGCCAATCGCCGTTTCAATGACCATTTGCACATCGCCCAGTACGAGCCCGTACCGTGCCAGCGCCGCTTTATCGGCCTCAAAATCAAGGTAATTTCCACCGTTAATGCGTTCAGCATAGGCGCTGCGGGTGCCCGGTAGCTTGGCTAAGGTCTGCTCGATTTGCTGGCCAATATGCTCAATGGTGTTGAGGTCTGGCCCAAAAATTTTAATGCCCACGGGTGTGCGAATTCCGGTGGACAACATATCAATGCGGCCGCGCACGGGTTTGGTCCAGGCACGGTTTAAACCCGGTACCGCAACCGCCGCATCAAGCTCCTGAACTAAGGCTTCAGGGGTTAGCCCCGCCCGCCACTCTTTTTGAGGCTTTAAGCGGATGGTGTATTCAAACATCGACAACGGGGCGGGGTCAGTCGCGGTTTCAAAGCGCCCAGCCTTGCCAAATGAGCTAACCACTTCGGGGATAGCTTTAATCGCAAGGTTTTGGCGGGTGAGAATATCCTGCGCCGCCGTTACCGAAATACCAGGCACGGTGATGGGCATGTAGAGCAAATCGCCCTCCCATAGCGGCGGCATAAACTCTGAACCCAAGCGTAAAAATAACGCAGCAGACACCGCCATTAATAAAGCCGTGCTCGCAAACACGGTTTTAGTGTGGGCAACAGCCCAGCTCACCACTGGGGTGTAGATCGCTTGTAGCCAGCGGTTTAGCGGATTGTCGCTGGCTTTACGGATTCTCCCCTTAACAAAAAGCGCAATTAAAATAGGCACCAGAGTGATAGTGACTAAGGCCGCCGCGAGCATTGCAAAGGTTTTTGTGTAGGCGAGCGGATGGAACAGTTTGCCTTCTTGCGCCTGCAAGGCAAAAATCGGTAGAAACGAAATGCTGATAATCAGCAACGCGGAAAATATAGCGGGCCCAAGCTCGCGACACGCTTCTAACGCGAGTTCCTGCCGCGTTTTTTTGCCATCGGAATTGGCAATTTTGGTGTGGGTGTTTTCAATAAACACCACCACGCCATCCACAATATCGCCAACAGCCAGAATAATGCCGCCAAGCGACATAATATTGAGGCTGATATCAAAGTAATACATCGGGATAAGCGATAACAGCAGCGACAATGGAAGCGTAACAACTACCACCAAAATACTGCGGATATGAAATAGAAAAAACAGAATAACAATGCAGACCAGTATGATTTCTTCAATCAAATTCACTTTCAGGGTTTGAACCGCCTGGCCGATTAAATCGGAGCGGTCATACACTAATTGCAATTCCAACCCGGGTGGGAAAGCCCCCTTAACCGTGGCAATTTTTTCTTTAACGGCGGCAATTACCCGCGATACATCTTCGCCCTGACGCATCACTACCACGCCGCCAACGGTGTCGCCCTGGCCATTTAAATCGGAAATGCCGCGACGAATATTGGGCCCGAGCGTTACGCGCGCTACATCGGTCAGCAGTATAGGTGTGGCATCTTCACTGACACCGAGCGCAATATTTTCCAGGTCACGTGGATCTTTTACGTAACCCAAGCCACGGATGTAATATTCGCGTTCGGAAATCTCCAGCGTGCGCCCGCCAACATCATTGTTACTTTTTCTAATTGCGCTAATCACACGTTCTAGCGAAAGATTTAGTGCGGCGAGTTTATTGGGGTCAACCTCCACTTGGTACTGCTTATCAAACCCGCCCACGCTCGCCACTTCGGCCACACCGGGAACCGCACTTAACCAATATTTCAGGTACCAATCCTGAAAAGTTTTAATTTGCGCGAGATTATATTTACCCTCCGGATCAACCAACGCATATTGCAATACCCAGCCAACTCCTGAGGCATCGGGGCCGATGCTTGGTGTCACACCTTCGGGCATCTGCCCGCTGATTTTGGAGAGGTATTCCAACACGCGGGCACGCGCCCAATAGTTATCCGTACCGTCTTCAAAAATGACGTAAACAAATGACATTCCAAACATGGAAAAGCCACGCGCAACTTTTACTTTGGGTGCGGAAAGTAAAGTGCTAACGAGGGGATAGGTAATTTGTGCCTCAACCAAATCGGGGCTGCGTCCCATCCATTCTGAAAAAATAATAACTTGAGTTTCAGATAAGTCGGGAATGGCATCAACCTTAATATTTATTAAGCAGTAAGCACCCCAACCACCGAGTAGCAAGGCGGCAACAATGGTCGCTTTACTGTGGTTCCAGCACCAGGTAATGATCGCTGAGATCATAGCTGCTACTCCTTGCCAGACGTGCTGTTGTTACTGGGCTTTTTACTGGTGTCACTAGCGTTGTCACCATGACCACCGTGGCCGCCTGCTGCGGGCGTACCTTTACGCAATGCTGCTTGCAAACGGCTTTCAGCATCAATCAGAAAACTGGCGCTGACAACAACGGCTTCACCTTCGTTTAAGCCTGCGAGAATCGTCAGTTGATCGCCCACTCGCTGGCCAATTTTTACTTCACGCGGAATAAATTGGATATCACCGGTTTTTACAAACACAATCTTGCGCTGGCCGGTATCGAGCACGGCTTCATCGGGCACCACTAGCTGCTCGGTTAATTGTTTTTCAATGTCGGCATTGGCAAACATACCTGGGCGCAAAAATTGATCGGCGTTAGCAATTTCCACGCGCGCTTTAGCCGTGCGGGTTTGAATATCTATCTCCGGGTAAACGTAACTAATAACGCCCGTGTAGTGTTTACTAAGGTCATAAGGCAAGCTCACTGCTACTTTGTCGCCAATCTTTATCAAGGCGACATCCGCCTCATAGAGTGTTAGCAGTAGCCATACCTGGGCGATGTCAGCGAGATAGTAAAGCTCAGTGTCAGGCGTTACATAGGTGCCCAGAATCGCCGCTTTGCGGATGACTACGCCGGTTACGGGTGCATAAAATGTCAGTGCTTTTTTTGGTGTTTTTGCCGAGCGTAATCGCTGCAGTTCCACCTCGGCCACACCCCATAAGCGCAAGCGAGTCAGGGCGGCCTCTGCAACCTCAGTGGCTCCCGAGCCTTGCCGCCGCGCCGCTAAATATTCCTCTTGCGTACTGACCAAATCAGGGCTGTATAAATCAAACAAGGGCGCACCTTTGGTGACCGCTTTACCCACGTAATCGATGTGAATTTTTTCAATCCATCCACTGATGCGAGTGTGCACATGCGCTTCACGTGTTTGATCCGTGGTAATGCTGCCGACGGTGCGTATTTTATGAAACAATTTTTCACGCGTAACAATTTGCGTTTGTACGCCTGCCGCTTTTTGTTGCTGATCTGAAACCGAAATCTCGGCGCGGTCATCAATAACACTTTTATCACTAGAGGCATTTCCGTGCTGCGTTTCACCGGAAGCATGGGCTTTCTGCTTATCATTAGAAGACAATGCTTTAGAGGGTGATATTTCAGCAGACATCGCAAGCTGTGTTAGCAATGCAGTGGCAGCAAGCAAGGTGATATATAACCGGGATATTCTCATTACATTCCACCCATGCCGGAATTTCCGCCTTGATCAGTTGTAGAAGATTTTTTACCGGCAGGTTTGGGCTGGCTCATGCCACCGCCCATATTGACGGTGTCGGAAGCGGGCATGGCATCGCCCATATTGCCCGCACCAAAAACGGTGGGGCGTGATGGCGCCAACTTGAGAATGGGTGGCGAGGACAGCAATTCATTTAAACGGGTTTTTGCCAGTTCAACATCAATCCGCGCTGCAACTAATTCCAATTGTTGGATCGCCTGAATTTTTTCTATCGCAACATACTGCGACAAATTCATACGCCGGGACTGATAGGCAGATCGTGCATCGGCCAGTGCTAACTGTGTGTTAGGCAGCACATCGGTTTCGTACAACCTCACCAAGTCACGCGCAGAAATTAACGCTTGTTTTGCGTTCACCGATTCGCTAATCAGTTTATTGCGTAAATACACTTTATCCGATTCAACTGCTTGTTGCTCATAACGTGCGGCTGTTACCAAATGCGATTGCTTGTGTCCAAAATAAAGCGGTACGGTCATGCCGACCATGACACCCCAGTTGGATTTTTCAGTGTCCATCTCACCCATATTGCGCGGCTCCATTGCCATTATTTGCAGCACAAAATCTGGGTAATAGGAAAGCTTTGCTAATTTATATTCATGCGCAGACTGTTGTGTTTGCGCATCGAGTACGGCGAGTTCTGGTTGATCGTTAAACTCGGTTTCAGTGAAAGCTGGCTCAGTTGTGTGCGTAAAGTCAACAACACTTATTGGTAAGTCAGCTTCAGGCGGATGACCGCGCAATTCGTTAAGCGATGTACGTAACCAAAATTGTTCACGTTTAAGTTTTTGTTGTTCAATGGCAAGCGTAGCTAATTCCATTTTGGCCAACAGCCAATCGTGGTGTTCTGTGCCGCCCGCTTCATAACGTGCTTTGGCGCTTTGCATTGCAGAACCCACAGCAGTTTGCAGTTGTAAATTGAGGTTGATCGCTTGGGCGTTAAAAAAAGTACGATAAAAAAATTGTGTGGCGATTACTTTCAACTCACGACGTTGCGTTGCGGTTTCTTGCTCCGCAGTTTCCGCTTTGAGTGCGGCAATCTTTTCACGTGTGCCCCGTTTTCCGGGGAATGGTAAAGATTGGCTAATCTGATAACGATAGGCTTGCGGACTTTGCTCTCCGTAAGGAATCTCATCCATGCCAAATGCCACAAAAGGATCATCCAGCGCGCCTGCTGGTTTGATGCGGTGCTGTAGTGCTTTGTTGTATTGCTGTGCGGCAGACAAACCGGGATTGGAAGTATCAACTTGAGTCAGAAACTCTTCTAAAGTGAGGGAGCGTTGTTCGGCAAACACAGGGGGCGCCACAAAGAGCGATAAAAATAATAGTGAAACTGAAAATGGAGATAATTTATTCATAAGCCCTCCATTTTTATTAATCCAATAGCTGTAATCAACGGTTTATTCAATTAACTAGCGCGTGCAGTGCAAGCCACGCGCGACAACAGGCTGCTAAGGTTTTTTCATGGCGATAGCTTCATGCTCTGCCGCCAGTGCTTCATATTCTTTGATATTAGACTCCGCGTTACTGATTAACTTATCACAGTGCTTACGCATGCCAGCCATTGCGTCCTGGTTTTTTGCATGCCCCATTTGATAAGCGTTGCGCATCTTGGTGTGCATGGCTAAATCTTCTTTAGCTTCAACAATTTTTTCTTGGTAATAACTTGCAATAGCATGATGCTGATCAGGCTTATCAGCTATTTCTGAAATGAGTTTCTCAATGGGGGTTGAATGGGCGTCAGCAGCTATTGCAATTGCTGGCATGAGTAATGCGGTACTTAATATAAACGCAGAAAATACAGATGACTTTTTCATAAAGTTTTCCTTGGAAAGGTTAATGGTGGGATTATTACACGTGCTGTATATCGTTTGCTTCTATGTAATACTTTTTTAAAGCGATTTATGATTCCAAATAACAAAAAATTTTCTCTATTCATTTGCAAATGAAAACCCTTCGATTAAATGACATATCTCATGTCCACTCGGCTCTTGGTTTGGCTTGTTTTTCCAGTCTTTCATCGCATTTTTCATATGCTTTCGCAACGCACGCTGTTGGTTAAAACTTTGCTCTGTTTCCTGCAATCGTTTTTCGAAAATTTGGCGAACCAGAGGGCACGCCATCTTGCCTTTATTCGCTTCACGAATAATTTCTTTAATGTCATTGAGCGTGAATCCTAATTTTCGTGCACTGAGTATAAATTGCAGCCGCCTACGATCTTGTTCGCGGTACTCTTTGTAATTATTCTCAGGGTTACGTATCGGTTTGATCAAACCTATAAGCGTGTAGTATCGAACAGTATCGGCAGAAATAGCCAATTCACGCGCCAGTTGTGCCACCCGCATACTTACTCCAAATAATTTCTTCGACGTTTTTAATTTACTCCTTTCAATACTCTCGATCTTGATCAGGATCAAACCCAAGAGTTAAACCTAGGTTTAGATAGTGAATTCAATACATCCTAAATCTGTGTGCGGCTCACAGGTCAAGTGAACTTTTTATATTTGTCGCCAGAGCGCGCATTTTTTTAATCTTGCTAATAAGACTCTAGCGACGCCAAATGAGTATTGAATTTGAATTTGAATTTGAATTTGAATTTGAATTGCAGTAGCTACCTTTACCTGTGGATGGTCTGTTCGCTATACAACATAGCGAGGGGGAGTAAGTTGGGCGGGCGGGTTAGGAGGGACAAAACTGCTCACGAAGCAAGTTCTTAGAGGAGGGAGTAAATTCGAAGCCGCGTAGGCGGCGCTAAAGAATCGAGGTATGTGTTTTTACATATCACTCATTCGTCCTGTTTGTCGGGATAGTCGCATAGCCTCATGCTCTTCCATCGCCAGTAGTGAACCAAGCAATGCCTTCGCCTCAGGAATGTCAGCCCTTTCTTCAATATCGCGATAAAGCTCAATAATTTGCTGGTGGTAATCAAAGACCTCTTGGCAGATATCATCAAAACCAAGTTGCGCGTAAGGTGCATCGCAAGTCCGATGTGATTTGATAGGCTGGTGTAACAAGTAGTCGTAAATGTACGTTTTCATTACCTTGGACTCTGCCTGCGCCTCAAACGCACTTACCATTTTCTCCATTTTGCCTTCGTGCTCGGCCAGGTAATCAAGTAGTAATCGAGCACGCTCTTCTTCATTTTTTGATGCGCAATGCGCAAGGCATTTTGCCAAGTGCCCATGGAGCTGGCGGGTCCAGTCAATTAAGTCTGAAAAAGTTTTAATCTCCATACTATGCACCTCAAGTGTTCACTTGATTATCAAATTCATTTTCGAAACTCAGAGCGTTTAGTAGATTACTTTTTTCCCTCTTCCACGCTGCGGTCGGTATCCCGATCCGGGCGCTTGTCCTCACCATGATTGTGCCCCCCGTGACCCTTGTGCATAAATAGATGCATCAACGGGCACAGCAAAATGATGAGATAAGGCAAATATGGCAGGGTGTGATTGCCATGTTCTACCAACAAAAAATAGAGGGCGGCGCCAATCAGAGTGAGAGTCGCAAGCCCGTGTAGGCTAGACCAGTATCTAGGTGCATTTGCCATAACGATTTTTCCTATATCGACTCTGCGTTAAAAGTTTGAGAAGCTGGACTCAAGTGATGTACTAAACATTTTGGTACGGTAACTAGACTAGTCCGATTGTTTACGCGATCAGTTGATACAGATCAATCGTTAATGCGACGACAATCCATATCTGCCAATGGAGTGAAGATAAACACTTATCTTGCATTAGCGAACTATTTGTAAGGCAATCTCTGTACGTTGACCCACATAGACATCCAAACTTTCTGGTTAAATTTTTTACATATCTAGTGGTGATTACTTTCACCCGACGCTCGGGTAGTCAATATCTGATATTGCTCCGGTGTTAATGACGGAAGCTTCTGAATAAATGCCACCATTGCCCAAATACGTTGGTCATCGTGTGTTGGCCCCCAAGCGGGCATACCGCTGGCTTTTATCCCATGTTTGATGATCCAGAATTGACGGCGCGCGCTGTTGGCCTGCTCATCTTCCGGTAGTGTCAAATTCGGTGGGCTTGGGTAGAGCCCAATACTCATATCACTTTGCGTGCGCCCCGGCTTTAAATGACACTGGGCACACATATCGTTGTAATCCGGCCCACCACTGAGGAGTAGTTGGGAATCGTTTAAATCAGGAACGTCAATTTCCGCAGCGGCGCGCGCAATGGATCGCTCACGCAAGGTTTCCAGCAGCCAATAAGTTGCTTTATTGTGTGGCACATCGGCGCCGATCGGGTATAGCCCTGCATTGACATAAGCATATGCTACGACCAGTGCGGCAACACTAAGCAGGATGATCCATTTAATGGTTTTCATGTATCGTTCTCCAGATTAACAACGGATGTACAGCAAACACTGTCATCCGTGTCCAATAGCGATTTGTGGGTTGCCCACTCAGCTTAGTAAGCAACCCGCGCATTACCCATCAATGGGCACTGTGCCCTTCATGGCTTTCACTGGAGGTCGATTTGCTCTTATCCATTCCTTCCATGTCTCCGTGATTCATGCCTTCCATCTTCTCGTGATCCATTCCTTCCATGCCTTTGTGCGGATCGCTAGCAGCAGATTTTGCACTGCATTTTTTCATCAGGGCCTGCATCACCGGATCATTCATATCCATCTTGGAGTGATCCATTTTTTTCATCGCATCACAATCGGGCGCTTCTGCCGTTTTGGCATGCTCTGCGGGATCATGAGCGAAGCTCGGAGCCACCATCAATGCACTGGACAAGATCAAGGCAGAGTTAAGAAAAAAAGTTTTCATCGTATATTCCTCACTAATTAATATTGGTTAGCACTGGAATTAAAACCAGGCACGAACACCGGCGACCCACTGGGCATCGCTGGTGGGCTCGCCATGCTCACGTACAAAATCGGCGGTATTGCCGAAGCTTTTCGTCCAATTCACACCGATATAGGGTGCGAATTCGCGGCGAATTTCGTAACGCAGCCGCAGGCCTGCCTGACCATCAGACAAGCCTGAACCTGTCAGCCGGTGCATATCGTTCTGGCCATAAAAGTTCACCGACACTTCCGGAGATAACACCACTTTTTGGGTGAGCATCCATTCGTATTCCGCCGATAAGCGCGCGCCGGTATCACCCGAATCTCCGACAAACAACGCCGCATCGATTTCAAAGAAATACGGCGCTAACCCCTGGATACCGATCACACCCCATTCGCGTTCCGGTGTGGGCTTCAGGTCTTGTCGCACACCGACCTGCACATCCCAGAACGGGGCGATGGCGCGGCTGTACAGCGCCTGGATTTCGGCTTCCTCCGTTTCACCGTCTACTCGTTCTACATCGGTTTTGATCCAGAGTTTGTGCAGGTCTTTACCAATCCAGCCCTGGGCTTCGAGCACATACGGATCGGCCTCGTCATCACCATCGCGCCACTCGAATTGGTCAATCATCACGCGCGTCAGCATGGGGTCATCCCCCTCGTGGGCAATCACGGGCAGACTCGATAGCGCGGTTGCCCAAAGGGTCAGGGTCAGTTTTTTTGATAGGTTTTTCATCGGCATTTCTCCTAAACAACCCTGACTTCACGCATCATGCCGGGCATGTGGTAAAGCAAATGGCAGTGATACGCCCAACGGCCCTTGGCATCGGCAGTCACGAGGTAACTGATGCGCGAACCTGGCTGGACAAGGATGGTGTGTTTACGCGGAATGTACTGTGGATCGCCGGTTTCCAATTCGCTCCACATTCCGTGCAAATGGATGGGATGCGTCATCATGGTGTCATTGACCAGAATGATACGCACGCGCTCGCCAAAGCTCAGCTCCAGCGGCTTGGCATCGGCAAAATTGAGGCCATTGATCGACCACATATAGCGGCGCATGTTGCCGGTCAGGTGCAGCTCAATCTCCCGTGAGGGCTCACGTTTGTCGTAGGTGGGATGCAGGCCCCGGATGTCCGCGTAGGTCAATACACGGCGACCGTACAGTTTTTGGTGATCACGCAGTCCAATCCCCGGATCGGCCAAGCCGCTTTGAGGTGCGTCTGAACGCATATCCACGTGTGGGCCAAATTCCGTATCAACATGGCTTATCTTGGTGAGCGGATCAAAATTGCTGCCAAAACCTGCTTTGGCCAGACGCGATTTGCCGGTGTGCTGGCTGTGATCCATTTTCGACATATCGTGCCCGCTGTGATCCATAGCGCCCACGTCATGGCCGGAGTGATCCATACCTTCCATTGAGGGCTTCGAGTGCTGGCTATGGTCCATCTTCATGGCTGACATATCGTGCCCGCTATGGTCCATCGCGCCCATGTCATGACCGGAGTGATCCATACCTTCCATGGCGGGCTTCGAATGCTGGCTGTGATCCATCTTCATGGCCGACATATCGTGGCCGCTGTGATCCATCGCTCCCATGTTATGGCTGGAGTGATCCATACCACCCATGTCGTGTCCACTGTGATCCATGCCGGACATATCCATCCCCATGTCGCGATGACCTAACGTGGGAGCCGGGTCCATCGCCGGTATCTCGGCCCGCAAGGCAATATCCGTCGTCAGGGTGCCACGGGCATAACCGGTACGGTCATTACTTTGGGCAAAGATGGTGTAGGCGCTATCAGCAGCGGGTTCCACGATGACATCGTAGGTTTCCGCTACCCCGATACGAAATTCATCGACCACGACCGGCTGGATATTCTGGCCGTCAGCAGCGACGACCGTCATTTTTAATCCCGGAATCCGCACATCGAAAATGCTCATCGCCGCGCCGTTGATAAAGCGCAGGCGTACTTTCTCACCGGGTTTGCAGAGTCCCAACCAGCCTTGATCCGGTGTAACGCCGTTCATCAAGTAGGTGTAGGTATAACCGGTCACGTCCGATATATCAGTTTCGCTCATGCGCATCTGGCCCCACATGGCGCGCTCGTTCCAGGTAGCTGCGAACCCTTTGGTTTTGAGGTCACGCACCAGATCGCCAACCGTCCGCTCGCGGAAGTTGTAGTAGTGGCTCATCTTTTTCAGGGTGCCGTAGACTTTTTCAGGCGCGGTGTCCGTCCAGTCAGACAGCAGCACAACCATATCCCGGTCGTAGGAAACCGGATCAGGATCTTTGGGATCAATGACGATGGCGCCCATCAACCCGGTTTGCTCCTGAAATCCGGAATGGCTGTGATACCAATAGGTGCCGCTTTGCTGGACATCAAACTCATAAACGAAGGTCTCGCCCGGCTTGATGCCGTCAAAACTCATGCCCGGCACGCCGTCCATTTCTGAGGGCAAAATGATGCCGTGCCAGTGGATGGAGCTGTCATGATCAAGCGTATTGGTTACCCGCAAGGTCACGCGTTCTCCTTCTTTCCAGCGCAGGATGGGCGCAGGCAAGCTTTGGTTAACGGTGGTGGCGATACGGTGTTTGCCGGTGAAGTTGACCTTCTGGAAGCCAATCGATAGATCGAACTGTTTTCCAGCCAAGGTCTGGGGGTCATTGTTTTGCAATGGTGTAGCGGCAAATAGCTGACCCGATAACGGTAACGCACCCAGTGCTACCAATGAGGAGGCACCGAGTACAAAGCGACGACGTGACTGGTCTGGTGGCAATATGTCCGGTACTACCGGATAGCGATCCGTTGCGCTGCTCAGCTCCGTTGGTATGTGTATCCCCGCTGTGCGGGTGTCGGGAATTTTCATGTCCATTCTCCTTAGAATGTTTGCGTCAAACTGGTGATGCGGATGTACACCTCGCTGCTGCCATCGCTTTTCAGCAAGAGCACATCGTAGGGTGTGAAGCGGTCGCCCATTTCCATGCCGGGGCTACCCACCGGCATGCCGGGAACGGCCAAGCCTATGGCTCCTTCAGGCTTTTCGGCGAGGAAACGGGTAATGACCGGAGCCGGAATATGGCCCTCAAATACATACCCGTCAGGTGATATAGCGGTATGGCAGGACTGGTATTGGGGGCTAATCCGGTAGCGGTTTTTGATCGCGTTCAGATCATCGGGATGATGGATATTGGATTTCAGCCCATGGGATTGCAGGTGGGAAATCCATTCCTCACAACAACCGCACGTCGGGCTTTTATATACCTCTAACTGCACGGGTTTAGCAGCAGTGGCTGTTGATGGGGTGGATGAGGCGTGCACCGTGTGGCTTATCAATAAAAACGTGATTATCAAACTACCAATAGCGCCTATAAGACGTTGGGAAACCATAAAAGCTCCAGACAACACGAGGTTGTTAAACACCAATGAGGGAGCTAATTTCACTCCCGCGAATACAATTGGAAGATCGATACGCCAAATTTTAGGCGTAACTGTCCTGTATCAGCGGAAAATGGGGGGACGATAGAGGGAGGAAATTGGCGAGCTGGGGATGTACTGGTGATACCCGTTGGTATTCACTGACGTGTCAGATTGGACTGCAAAAGCCAAACTGTAGGCCAACGCCGGTGCCGAACAACTGCTGGAGGAGCAATGCCCCATGGTTTTACAACAATCGTGAGTGGCTTTCATATCCATGGTCTTATCCTGGACATCCATTTGGCTCATATCGTGATGCATGCCCATCATCGAATGATCCATGGATTCCATGTCATGACTCATTGGCGCAACGTCCATAAACTGGCATGGCATAGCCACAACCGCTAACGATTGGCCCAAAAAGACCAAGGTAAGCAGTGCGATTAACCACACAGGATAGCGTTGTTTAATGCCCATAAAAATTAAATATCTCCGAACTTAACGGAAGGATAATCTAAAAACTTGATCACCGTCTACGCTGATGGCTGTAACAAATAATCGCTAACGCGAACTGGCGGAATTTGACAAGTAAAATGGGATCCGCCTATCACACCACATTGGCGTATTCTGCACTCCTTTTGGAACCGAACTAATAATTAAGGACTGACGCTCGCGGGAATGTATAGCAAAGTATACGCANNTGCGTATACTTTGCTATACATTCCCAAAGAATCCTAATTCAAATAAATTCATCTTAAATATCAATAGTTTTGCAGAGTGGAAACATGCCAAGGCCAAAGCTGTGAATCACATCGATAAACCCAAAGTGGTGATTTTTGACCTATATGGCACCTTGGTTAAATTCGGGATCATGCATCATCCGTTCAGACAACTACTGAAATGGGCCAGGGAAAACGGGCGAACACCGAAATCTGACGATGCACGCACCTTGATGACTGTAAATGGCGATGTACCTGAGTTGGCCGCCGCACTGGGCATTGATGCGCCTGATGAAATGATCGAACAAGTCCACCTGCACATCCAGGAAGAGCTGGATTCGCTTACACTTTATGACGATGTCATACCCACCTTAACTGCACTACGCAGGCACCATATTCCCATCGCAATTTGCTCAAATCTCGCGTTTCCTTACGGGAAGGCAATTGATTTATTACCAAGGGAACAACAGCTGATTCGCGGGCTGAGTTATGAGACGGGTTTTATCAAACCAGAAGCCGGGATCTACCATGCAGTAGTCAGTCAATTGCAGGTTCAACCAGAGGAATGTCTGTTCGTTGGTGATACGCTATTAGCAGACTATGAAGGACCACGTCAGTTTGGTATGAACGCCTACCATCTGGTGCGCGGTACACCGTCTAATGACCATTCAATCAATTCATTGGCTGATGTACTGGCCACCGCGCGCAACGAATAAAACGCAACATTAGAAGGTCGATTGGCAATACGAAGCGCATCGGTCGAGTCCCGTTTCATATCCATTATTTTCAGCGTTAGCGTTTACCGTATCACGAGGTCTAATCCAAAGGTCGAAAAAAAACCGCCCGAAGGCGGCTTCTATTCTTCTTCTATCTCGCTAGGCTCCCAAACGCTGATATACAAAATCGTTACGCTTGTATCGTCGAATGTATAGAGCACTGCAATATCGGGAAGGTTGGACCTGGCGTCACCAGCGCGATGAGATAATCGATAAGTAACACCATCAATTATCTTTCCCAGTGAAATCTCTACAGGTTTGCGAGCAACTAACCACACAAAACCATCCCATTGTTCTTCAAATCTGGGATGCTGCTGCTTTAATTTGGCGATTTCTTCTGAAGCTTCGGTTTCTTCTACAACAGTTCTGTAATTTCTCCAGGGATTTCCTTGCACTTATCCGATACTCCATCACCAATTAGCAAACCATGCGATTGCAAACAACTTTATCAGCCCAAGCAGTTACGTCCGAGCGATAATCCCCAGTGAAACTCACCAATGTTGCGCACATTGGTATTTCTTCACCTTCAGCAGCGGCTTCCCAAACAACGTCATGAGAAAGATCACTAATTTCACCCGCTGTATAATTGTTGCAAATATCTTTGGCAATATTTTTAACAATCGTCATTTCAACGTTGGAAAACAAATTAGTATCAGCATTGCTTAACGATGAAAACTCTCGAACATCGTATCTTTCGACAGGCTCACGCACCGAAATCCTTCCTTCTGTCTTCAATTCCTCAAGGGTTTTTACGACAGCAGCAGGCACTGGTCCACGCGGACGTTTTACATATTTGGTGCCCGAAATAGTCTCACCGGTAGTCCGATAGGCCATCACATCGGAAAACCATAAAATTTTGTTTAATCGAACTGCGCCAAGTTGTTTCGGGTCGCATTCCTCGATAACAAAATGTACAAGCGCTTTAAACTTGTCCATCATCTAACTCCTGTTTTGTAGGTCGGTGGGTATAACCTCTACGGATCAAATAGTCCAAAAACTTTGACACTCCATCTTGCCTAAGTTCTTATTCATGAATTGTTTTTATTTATTAAAAGTCAACTTCATATAGCCTACGCTTATAGGCTCTCGCACAGTATACTTTTTAATCCATTAAATTTATAGCCTGAAACCGTCAGGTTACAAATCTAAACTCCATTATTACTACCGCAAATGAATCGCTATTTACCTACTGTTACCTTAGCTCATCATTTTACGTCGTCTATTTTTAACACATTTCGCCTGCCAGTCCATTACAACAGATGACAGTGCTCCTTGCCGGCACTACGCCTGATTGGCAAATAATAAAATTTGAACGATAGGGTGCTGAACATAGGTTACCGCCAAACTGATGAGCCAAACACCAAAGCCTGTCGCACCCATCGCTTGCCACCAGCGAAGCTGATGAACAACTCGCAACATACGATAAACCCAGTAGCCCAAAATTAAATAACCGACCAATACCAAAATAGAACTGGTGAACGAAAATGAATTCTGTAAAACGTTTTGGGATATCAATCCCGAAATATCTTTTTGAAGAGGTTCTGACTGCGACAAGATAACTTTATGTGTGACCATCAGCGATGGTAATTCAAGCATTCGTATAAACACAAAACCTATGGATAGAAATTGAAACGCAGTGATCGTTTTTAACAAGGATGTAGAACCACCAAATAAAATGGACGTGAGCCACAAAGCCATTCCACATATCACGATCATGAACCACGTGAAAAAAGCCATGTAGCAAAAAATTAGCGCGCCAAGCTCATTTTTATTTAGCAGGTATACGATGACCTCAAAAAATGACATCGTAACCGCAACGGCCAATGAAAATGGCACGGCAGCCGAAAAGGAGATATTTCCATTTCGGATCTTCGACATGAAACGGTTAAATTGAGTGAAAAGCTCAATTACAAATTGAACATTTTTGTTGAAGCTCTCGGCTATTATCCTGATCATTTGCAGTAAAAATATATCCATATTTATCTCCTTATATACGAGTTTATCGAAATTTAGTTCATACACAGTTAGAACAACCTCGTCGTTCACCGACTACTTTAGTTGTTAGCGCGTTGGAATATCAATGGGCGGAGCGATGCCTAATTGAATAGCAACGGGTGTGTAAACATCAATGGATTCGTCCGGTGTGTGAATCGAAACAATCAGTGCATATCGTGTTTTTTTGTCCCAACGCTTAAGATGGGTTCGTTCACGCCACCAACCAATCGTTGGTGTCACGGCAATTAAATTGGAACGTGCTAATTCCTGCGCCGTACCGCGCCAAATATCAGAATGAATAGAACCTCTATTACGACTATTTGCACCCAGTAACCAATGATGAGAAGGACTACTCGTCGTTGGATTCCCCTCATCCTCTTCACGCGCGGCTTTATTGATTCGCTTCATGAACTCATTTTTGGATTCTCCGGGCGAATTCAAATCAAAACGCAAACCATGCGAGGGATAACGATAGCGATCTTTCCAGCCAATTTCTCCGGGGCCTGGCTCCACAAAATAGGACAGGGTTACACGCATCGAAATCGATGTATTGTCTGGTAGTCGCAACAGCGCATCCATCGGCCAAGGCAATTCGTGCATATGCATATCGCGCGTACGATAGCCGGAGCCAGTCTCCCGGCGATCGAAAGGCTGCAAGCTATTTTGCGCAATTAATGTTAACGAATTGTTCGCACTGTAAATTGCACGTTCCAGATCGGGGACACCATAACCACAAATTTCCAATAAGTCTTTGTATGCACCTTTAGATTCATCGGTAAGAAACTGCTCCTTTAAGGTATTCGTCCAACTCGCGCTGTGCACTAGCAAAGCACGATGCGTTTCTGGCCAATACTCGGGGTAACTGGCTTGCAGTTGCCCTGCCATCCAGCTCAATTTCGCCGTGGCGGCACTCGTCATGTTGAAGGGATAGAAATGTGCTGACTGCGGTTCGTAGTATGTAGACAACATTGACAAGTCATCGCACTCAGTAACGAAACCGGATTTATCGATTGCGAGGTTCCCACCCTCCAACACTAGCTCAGGTTTAACAGGCCATTGATTGTCATCCCATGTGGATGAGGTAGTCGAAAACGGCGATAACCCACCTGCAGGTGCGACAGGTGTATAACCTTTCAATACAGGGTTCGTGATGTTAATCATGGATGTGCAAGCACCGACGGTTAACACATTCCATGCTTGTGCAGGATCATGGACAGAATCCGTTAGCTGTATGTCCGGATAATGTTTACCGGCGTCGATAACATTACCGGCGCACGCATTTCCGGCGCTGACCACAACAAGACGCCGAATGCCGTCGTCGGCACCCGAGGTTATCTGATCCAGTTGTGCTGACCATGATGTTGGTTTACCTCGGTCGCGACTATCGGGCGACGTTACGGCAAGACACACACAACGAACTTTATCTGGTGCTTGAATTTCTGCTCGCGAGATTGCCTGCGAAGTTAGATAACCCCATAAATCAGGTTCATTATGGCCTGGTGGTGGTGGTAAAAGTTTTACTGATTCCAGTTTATGGCGCTGCAACACTTGCACATTTGTTTCAAATTTTTCCATCAAGTTGCCATAAGCCGCAATACCCGCCATCAGCGTTCCATGACTATTATGGTCGTGCACACCCCATTCAGCATCTACCGTCAAACACGAAGCTTCATGCAGGAGTGATTCAAGAAGCGGGTGGCCGCGGTTAACACCGGTATCCAAAATACAAACAACCGAAGTTGAATCTTCTTGAACCTGCAAACGATTCAATAAATGAATACTCCATTCCGCTTGATCGTAGGTTGATAAATTCGTAAAAAAATGGGCAGTAGTTTTGGCTTTGCGGTATTCCGCAATATGGCTGGAATGAATAGACAGCCATTCCAGCTGCGCGTGATTAGCAAGAATGACTTTAACGGAGCGTTCCGGAAAGTAAAGAACCCCCGGGCGACTTTGTATTTCTGCATCGGTGAGAAGACGATCAAACGAGGCAATAACATTAGCGTTATCATTACTGAGCCATACCTCGATCCAAATAGCCTGCTCTTGCGGCGGCGCAGCTTCAGGATCACACCAAAACGAATCAACGAGTAATGCTTTTCGAATGTACGCGATACTTGTAATCAATGATTCGTGCTTTGGTGAACCACCATCCGATTCTTTGGTGAGGTACTCTTCTATTCTGTTGGCAAAAAATCGCTTGTCTTCGTTGGCAACATATACAGTAGCGTAGGTGGTAATCTCATCTTCCAATACCCCGCCAGCATTTAAAATTTTTTTGGTTTTTTTGCGCACATTCAGGAGTCTGGTTTTTTTACTGCGGAGATTTTCAAGACTCTTAATGATCAGTTGGGTATTAGGATCGCTGATGAATTCCAGATAAGTGCCGTTACGAGTAGAGTGGGAAACAGCACGTTCATTTTCAGAGGCTTCCCACGCTTGATCAAAACAACGCTGTAGAAGCTCCCCGTGGGATTGTCGATCACGCAAGATAGCAGGCGTTTTAATAATCGCCTGCTTGCTTGTCGTGTAAATGATTGATTCTGGTGTATTAGCTAAGAAGATGTGGGGTAACTTCGCTGTCGGCACTATTAAATCCTTCTTCAATCTTTTCTTATGTTATGTGCGTCCGTGATAAGCATGATGCCGTTGTTGTAGAGCATCGATCAATGCAGGGACTGCCACCGTTTTTTGGTCACTGAGTATGGCTAATTTAACAGCATCTCGACAAGCTTGGTCAATTTCAGCATGACTCAACCCTTCGCTTGCTGACATAAGCTTAGTCCAGGAAAATCGGCTATTGGAAAAACCTGCCAAAATATTTTTCATTAATTGCTGCCTTTCTTCTTTCCCAGGCTGCTCATAATGTAAAACATCATCAAATCGACGGAACAATGCATGGTCCAATAACCTGGGATTATTGGTCGCTGCAACAATCAGACTGTCTGATTGATCTTGTTCGATAAATTGAAGAAACGCATTAAGCACGCGACGCATTTCGCCCACATCGTTCTCTAAGGTGCGCTCCCCGCCTATCGCATCGAATTCATCAAAAAAATACACCGCTTTCTCTTGGCGCATCAAATCGAAAATCTGACGTAGCTTAGCGCTGGTTTCGCCCATAAATTTGGTAACCAACCGATCTACCTGAATTATATGTAAAGGCAGATGCAGTTCATGGGCAAGCACTTTTGCTGTCAATGTTTTTCCTGTTCCGGGAGAACCCACTAAAAGCAATTTACGACGCGGAGAGAACCCATGCGCCTTTAATTTACTCTGCTGAAAATACTCTTCGATAACGCGACGAATACGCAATTCGATAGAAGAGGTAATCACCAATTTGCTCATTGAGACTTCAGGTGTTTCGGTAATCACCAAGCCTTTTAGATCCTGTGGAAACGGAACTACTTTCAGCTGCTTATGTTGCGCGCGTCGCTCTTTATCAACAAGTTCACGAATTTCGTGTGCTAAGGAGGAGTGTCCCTGTTTAGCCTCATGCGCAGCAACCTGGAGCGCAACCGCAAAGAAACGCTCTCTATCTTCGGTCGCGTAAGAGCTGATCAAGGATTTGATCTGATCTGCTGTAGCCATGATGTTTGCTCTGTATGAATAGCGATTGAGTTTCATCGCTTAATTGACAACCGATACTGCCCAGTTGCGCAATATAAGCTCCATTTTAACCAAAATCTGTCACCAATCCCACGCCTGTAGATTTGCACTTATTTTTATATTATAGTTCATAAATGCAAAAACTACAAAGACCTTGGATTGATATCTCAACTGAACTGCAACATAAAGTTCAGGAATCTGGATTTACCTACAAAAAGCTGTCTGAAGAGGCGGAAATTGACTATTTTGCGGCGCGACGAATCATAAATGGCCGGGTTAAGAATCGAACGGAAGCCGCCATAGCGGTTTGCACTTATTTCAAAATTGAGACGAAGTGTCCGGATAAAATGCAAAGTCGTAGTGCGAAAGAAATATTAAGCGCCGTCGCTGACGCATGGGACGGTACAGAAGATCATGCCAGGTTATTGGTGAAGCTGATTGAGGGAACGGCGCGCTTTAAAGTGGAGGCCTATAGCAAAAAGTAATGACGGTTCAGCAAAAAAGGAGGCCAGGATGTGGGTCAGGCCTGCGTGACCGGGGTCTTAGTAATATCCGCGACTCATACACCGGATCGCCCCCGATGCGAGAAACTCGACAGGTTCTCTGATAAATACAATTCGGCAATTGAGAACTGCCTGAGTTATGTTTATTTACATTAGTGGTTAGAAAGCATTCGCAATTCGCATCGCCCAATTCTTATACACAGTTTCAGGCATATCAGGTTTCAGCTCATTCGGATGCCTTACACAGGTATGCATGAGTGTCAGCTGCTGTAGTCTTTCTCTATCCCAATGCCCCGACTTTTTTACGAGATCATCCAAAATGGCTTTGATCGTATTTTCCACCCTTGTGTCATCACGAAGACGAAAGGCCAAGGTGGTCAAACTATGATCATCGCTGAGATCAATTTCGATTACATGGATGCGGTCCCCGCCAACGACTTCCAATTGAGCATATAAAAATGCCCGCTTAGTGCCTGCTTTGATATACATGAATTTTTTAGCTTGGGATGACTGAATGACGTCCGCTTTTTCAAAAATTTCCGACACACCGAGATGCTCGATCACTTTGAGCTGTTCCAATGCGTTGCGAATATAATTAAAAAAACCAACATCAGAGGGCGAAGCATCGTCCAGTGATTTAAAGTCTGCGGACTTATGATTTCCCTTTCCCTTACCGCCCAAAACGCTCAGCGTTGTGTTTTTCGGTTCTTGATCGTCTTCATCTTTTTTTGATTCCGCTTTAGCGCCCACCTCTACTACCTGAATTTCGAAGACTCGCTGAGTATTCAATATTTCATTGAAGTAAAGCGCTCCTTTCGGAACGTCTAATATCCTGGCCCTGCTCAAATTTGATGGACTTTCATCAACAGTTGTTTCTGGATCAATATTTTCAGGTGGCCTTTTACCCCCCGGCTTTTTATCCTCTTTTGGCACCTTATCTTTTTCAAATTTTATATCTAACGGATGATGAAAACTCACCGTATGAAACTGATCTGTCATAGGCAAGCTAGCTACGCTGGAAATTTCTTCCACCAAGATATTCCTGCCATGATTTTGTGTGTAAGCGCGAATAAATACGTCGCGCATATCAAACGGTTCAAATCGGAATAGCCACAACTGTGCGTTTGATTTCTCGATTGATGTTTCAAAAATGCTCTTGAATATGGATAAATAACTATTTGTCACTTCAGGGTTTAAATTGAGCCAAGCAATATAACTTTGATGGGCCTTGATATCTAACAGACTATGTGGATAAGACTCGCTTAACCTGATGTGCGCATGTGATCCGTCCAGCTCCACATCAATCAATCTATTCAAGTTTGCTTCATAAAATGCTGACCTGGTATTAAACGCGGTTTTAAAAAACAGAACTCTGGCTAATTCTATGCACGGAATCCAAACATAACGTCCTTTGAATGAAAACCTGAAAAGCAACTGATTTGCATACTCACTGGAAAGCTTTTTTCTTGTGGTAAACTTCTCATAATCTGCCATGGTTTGAATTGACCATGACGATGTAGAGGGTAAGTCGATTGCGCAATAGTTAGATTTAGGTCTAACAATTTTGTCTTTGGGGTAAACCCTACCAATTGCTAATGCCGGCAAAGCTTCTACTGCTAATGTAATTTTAGATTTAGTTGAGTCTGGTAGCTCAAATTCACACGCAATGTTCCAATTGCTTTCGGAATAGCGAAAACAGTTTCCAAAGCTTATCAGTTTTGCGTTTTCAGGTATCTTCCTGAATGATGCGTGAAGCTTCAAGTGACAATTTCCTTTTCAAATAATTTATGTTTTTTATGATTGATTGCGTTTGATATTCTTTTCGTATGCCAGCTTTGCGAAGGATTATCCATACCTCTAACGATTGGTGTTGCTTAATTAAAGCATAGATAACACTTTCAATTCTACGTCTACGGTAAGTATCTGGTGACTCAGAAAGGTCTTTGATGAACTTGATAGTTTTTGGCAGTTTGTCCTGATTTTTTTCAATCAATGCATGCTGCCCAGATTGTTTAATAATCCATGACGTACTTCTTCTGCCATGATTATTATGTAAAGCACCAGCCTTCTTTAAATCCTTTATATGTTTTAAAAATTCTTTGTCGCGCTGGCCCCAGTTGACAACAAATTGTTTCGTATTTCTTAGCGCCTGACAAGGTTTATTTTGACTAAGCCAAATTCGATCATTGCGATATAACCAAGCGTACAAGGCACTATAGCCACCTATGGTCCTTAACCATTTAACGCCTTGTTTCTGATAAGTAGCAATAGCAGCTTTCCATTGATGACGTTTTACTTTAATTACCGCAGCGTCGATCTTTACTTCGTGTGAAATTAGAACTTGTTCAGGTGGAATTAATTGTTGCGCACAAATGATTTCCGAACATGGCGAAATATCGTTCAGTGACTGCCAAACTACTAAATGGCAGAGGTAATGAAAACTTTTTCTATGTTTTCGAAATAAATTTACTAACCATAGAGTGTCGCTTAAAGATAATCCGAGTGTGTCCAGTACCGGTATAGACCAGTACGCCTCAAGATGATTAGCCAGGGTATTATGATCCGCACGGCTTTTATTTGAATACGAGTGTTTTTTTGCAAGCTGCCGGTAATAGTGAGTCCATTGAGCTAACGATATAGAAACATCTAAATCCAGATTTATTAACTCATCAATATGCTGGCTTAACTGCACCAGTTTCTGTTTTTGCTTCGTAGTCAAATCTAATGGAATCTTTCTTACCAGGCTGGCATTGATTGCAGGAAAAAATTCATATTTACCTTGTGGTCGAAACAAGGCATCCGTTTCATACAAATACTCTTTATGGGCCGGACATACCATTACACCGGATAACTGGTGCAGCCGGTGCCAATAGGGTTCACCAAACAGTTCTAATTCTTGACGGTAACAATGTTTACAGAGGCGGAGAAATTTCGGTACTTTGATGTTTGAGGCAGCGACCCCTATTCTGGTGTGAACATCCCAAGCTTTGCCCGATAATACTGACTGGACAACATTTTCGTTTCTGTCTGCTTGCAGGAAATATTTATATGCGGGGTAGAGACTATGCTTCGTTAACCATTGGACTGCCGTTATGTGTGTCAGGTGGTAGGTTTTTTGTTCGAGATCTAACAAATGCCCTGGAAAATCAACAACGGCGGCTACATTTGGGGAGCCAAATAGATCGTTAACTATTTGTCTATCCGAAATAATACCTTGGTGTAGTTTATATCTGGATATAACGCTATAGAGCAATTCGTCTGGGTAGGGTACAGGAAAATACCCCAGCACCTAGCTTACCTTTAGGCAATCGCTGACAGCAGCAACTATGCCTACAGTTTTCAATGCCTCATGCATTGTCGAATTTCCACGTTGACTATAAATATAACGAATATCGTTTTCTTGTAACTGATCCCATAGAGAAACTTTAGGTTTTTTAGATGGAGCTTTAACTTTCGGTGGTGTTGGGGTCGAATGCAATAGATTCAGCATTCTGTGAACAACTTGCATAGTGTCCAGATTTGGATCTTCCTTTAGAGCTGCCTCTATAAGCGGGACAGCTATATCCCTATTAATTCCAATCAGTTCAGCCGCCGCCATGATGGTATTTATTTTGTCATTATCGAGTCGCGATATTGGCTGATCGATCTCACTGGTAAAATGTTTTTGTTCTTCCAGTGCCTGAAGGAGCTTAGCCTCTACCTCAGGCATTACTAAATCACCATACTTGGCTATTTCTTCAGGATTTCCACCGCGAAGTGCTTGAAGCATTTTATGGACGGGTTGCAGATCATCCTCATAAACTTTTTTTATTAACTCAACGGTCAATATTTCTTTACCGAGAATCATTGCCCGCCATTGTGATAGAACGTAAAGTTTCACGAGAATGTCGATCACTCCCTGGCTCAAGTCATAAAGAGTGTCCGTTATTTGTTGCGTTAAATTTCCCTTACTGCGCAACCATTGGTACTTCCAAATATAATTCACTAATCTATTCCATTCATCATCTTGTGGTATGCGATCCCATAAGACATTACCTAATCCTGTAGTGCGTTTCGCCATTTTAAAATCTGTTGCAAAAAGATTTCGCGCCTTAGGTGTACCAACAAATACTACAGGTACTCCTATAGAGTTAGTTAAGGTGACGAAGAAATCCAACATTGCCTCTTCGCCTCCTGATCGCTTCTTACTTAAATGCTGGATCTCATCTATCACCAACACACCTATTGCATGAAGGTTCGCGATTTGGGCCATTTCAGCGATCAAACTGTCTACACTTACTCT
>DQHS01000288.1:0-8798 GCA_003524365.1 Cellvibrio sp.
TCGGTTACAGCTGCCAGGTAGTGCGTGTGCTGGAAGACGTGGCTGGGGTCAACCCGCCGGCCTTCCCGCGCTGATCCGCGCAGGGTACTGAAAAACCAAAACGGGAGCTTCGGCTCCCGTTTTGCGTTTTTGCAGAAAATGCCCTGGCCATATCAAGGGCTACCGGGCAAGCAGCTGGTTGCGCAGTGTGTCCGACAGGCCGTTGGGGGCCAGCCAGATGCCCAGGTAAGCCCTGGCCAGCTCCTGATCCTGGCTGGTGAAGGCGATCTGGCCGTTGCGCTCCAGGCTCAGGCCGCTTTCCGGGGCGAAGTTCAGGGCGTAGCGGTCGCCGGGCTGGATATCCTGGAACTTGTTGTGCAGGGCATCGAGTTCGCTGCGCAGGCGCGCGAGGGTGGCGGGGCTGTGCTGTCGGTTGAGGGTCGTCCAGGCGGCCTTGATCACGTCTTCGCGGGCGATATTGCGGAAGTAATAGAGTTCCAGGCGTTGCTTGAGTGGGCGGCTGAAGGCCTGGCTGGCGCTGGTCTGAGCCGGGGCATAGAAGGCCGCGGCATAGACATCGACCCACAGGTAGGTGAGTACGCTCTGGTTCTTGCGCTCCAGGCTGGCCTCGCTAAGGGTGTGCTGGGCGGCAAAGTTGGCTTCGCGCAGGCGCTCGCCAGTATTGGCCAGCAGCTCGCCGCTGAGCAGTAACAGGGTGGCAAGCACCAGTATTTGGCGCACGGTTTGGCTCCTGTGGCTGGGGTATTCCTGTTTCGCTCCAGTGGCGATTTTCGTCAAGTGTGCACATGTTGCGGCTTGTGACCGAAAAGTCAAAAAAAGCAAGCGCTTGGGTGGTCAGTGGCGGGGACGGTCTTTATAATCAAACGGATTTTTTTCCCGCGTTCGACATCATAAACAGCGCCTATAATCCCAGCGGCACTGTTCTGCATACTAAGCATGCCGATGTCGCCCGTATTCTAAAAAAGCTTATAAATCAGTGGTTAGGCAAACCTATGATCAAAATAAAACATGGGCTCGATTTGCCCATAACAGGCGTGCCGGCGCAACGTATCGAGGCTGCAAGGCCGGTACGTAGTGTCGCCGTCATAGGCTTCGATTATCACGGTATGAAGCCTACGATGGAGGTTCAGGTCGGTGATCGGGTCAAACTTGGCCAGATCCTGTTCTCTGACAAGAAGTCTCCGGGTGTGCATTACACTGCTCCCGCAGCCGGTGTGATCAGCGCTATTCATCGCGGTGAGAAGCGTGTGCTGCAGTCCGTGGTGATCGATGTCGAGGGTGATGAGCAGGTTACCTTTGCACATTTCCCGGCCGATCAGCTGGGCACTGTCGGCAATGCCGGCGTGCGTGAGACCCTGCAGCAGTCGGGCCTGTGGACCGCTTTTCGGGCGCGCCCGTTCAGCAAGGTACCGGCCGTGGATGCGCAGCCCAGCTCGATCTTCGTCACCGCCATCGATACCCACCCGCTGGCAGCCGATCCGGCTGTAGTGATCGCCGAGTACGCTGCGGACTTCGAGTCCGGTTTGCAGGTTCTGGGCAATCTGGGCAAGGTCTTCCTGTGCAAGGCCGAAGGGGTCAAGTTGCCCGGCGAGCAGTTGGCTCACGTGCACACTGAAACCTTTGCCGGTCCGCACCCTGCCGGGCTGCCGGGTACCCATATCCACTTCCTTGATCCGGTCAACGCCAGCAAGAGCGTTTGGTCGATCAACTACCAGGACGTGATTGCCATCGGCAAGCTGTTCACCACCGGGCAGCTCTGGATCGAGCGCGTTGTCGCGCTGGCCGGCCCAGTGGTCGAGCAGCCGCGTCTGCTGCGTACCCGTCTGGGTGCCAGCCTCAGCGAACTGACTGCGGGTCAGCTGCAGCCGGGCTTCAACCGGGTAATTTCCGGTTCGGTGCTGGGTGGCCGTACTGCCCAAGGTGCTTTCGCCTTCCTTGGTCGCTATCACCTGCAGGTGTCCTGCCTGGTTGAGGGGCACGAGCGTGAGCTGATGCATTACCTGCGTGCCGGGGTAAACAAGCACTCGGTGATGAACATCTTTGTTTCCAAGCTCAACGCTGCGAAGAAGTTTGCCTTCTCCACCACCACCAATGGCAGCCCGCGCGCCATGGTGCCGGTGGGTAACTACGAAGCCGTGATGCCGCTGGATATCCTGCCGACGCAACTGCTGCGCTACCTGATCGTCGGTGACACNNGGCCCGATCCTGCGCGATAACCTCGCCCGTATTGAGAAGGAGGGTTAAGTCATGGGTATTCGTGCATTCCTCGATAAAGTCGAGCACAACTTCGAAAAAGGCGGCAAGTTAGAGAAGTGGTACGCCCTCTATGAGGCTGTTGACACTTTCTTCTATCGCCCAGGCAGCGTAACCAAGACCACCGCCCACGTGCGTGACGGCATCGACCTCAAGCGCATGATGATCACCGTGTGGTTGTGTACCTTCCCGATGATGTTTTTCGGTATGTGGAACACCGGTTATCAGGCCAACCTGATCTTCGCTAACAGCCCTGAGCTGCTTGCGGCCCAGGAAGGCTGGCGTTTTGCGCTGATCGGCTCGCTGGCCGGGTTTGACCCCAATAGCCTGTGGGATAACTTTATCCAGGGCGCGGCTTATTTCCTGCCGGTTTATGCGACGGCGTTTATCGTCGGTGGCTTCTGGGAAGTGTTGTTTGCCTCGGTCCGCAAGCATGAAGTCAACGAAGGTTTCTTCGTGACCTCTGTATTGTTTGCTCTGATTCTGCCGCCGAGCATTCCGCTTTGGCAGGTGGCCCTGGGTATCAGCTTCGGCGTAGTGATTGGTAAAGAAGTTTTTGGTGGTACTGGTAAAAACTTCCTCAACCCGGCACTTACTGGCCGTGCCTTCCTGTTCTTTGCTTACCCTGCAGAAATGTCCGGTGATGCAGTCTGGACTGCGGTTGATGGCTACACAGGTGCAACTTCACTTTCTATCGCTGCACAAAATGGTATGGATGCTCTGGCAGGTCATGTTACCTGGATGGATGCATTCCTTGGTTTTGAGCAAGGTTCTATCGGTGAAACCTCTGTATTGGCATTGATGATTGGTGGTATCGCTCTATTGGTGATGGGTATTGCCTCCACTCGTATCGTGCTCGGAGTTTTGATTGGTACTGTACTGACTGTGCTGCTCTACAACTGGTTAGGCGCGGATAGCAAAAACCCGATGTTTCAAATGTCGTTCTGGTGGCATTTTGTTTTGGGTGGTTTTGCCTTTGGCCTTTTCTTTATGGCGACAGACCCTGTATCTGCCTCTATGACAAACGCAGGTAAGTGGATTTTCGGTGCGCTGATTGGCTTTATGGTAATCACTATTCGTGTGGTGAACCCGGCTTATCCAGAAGGCATGATGTTGGCAATTTTGTTTGCGAACATGTTTGCTCCAACCATCGACTACTTCGTCGTTCAATCCAACATTAAACGGAGACTGGCGCGTGGCTAACCAACAAACAGCAAAATACACCATCGGAGTCACATTGATTATGTGTCTTGTGGCTTCTGTTCTGGTGGCCGGTTCCGCAGTGCTGTTAAAGCCTGCGCAGGTCGCCAACAAGACGCTCGACTTTAAAACTAACGTTCTCAAAATTGCTGGTATCTATGATGCCAACCAATCAATTGAAGCGCAGTTTGAAAAAGTTGAAGTGAAAATTATCGATTTGGAAACTGGCAAATTTACCGATGCAATCACTGACATTGATAAATTTGACCAAACAGCATCTGCTAAAAAGCCAGAGCAGTCAGAGAAGCTTGAAGCAGAGGTGGATATTGCCAAAATTATTCGTCGCGAAAAATACGCAAAAGTATTTTTGGTGAATGATGAAAACGGCTTGTCCAAGGTGATTCTTCCTGTGCGCGGTTACGGTCTTTGGTCAACCATGTCGGGTTTTGTCGCATTGGATAAAGACCTCAATACCATTCTTGGTTTTGGCTTCTACGACCAAAAAGAGACTCCAGGTTTGGGCGGTGAGGTTGATAATCCAAAATGGAAACAATTGTGGGTTGGCAAAAAAATCTATTCTGAGTCAGGCGAGGTTCGCGTGAGCGTAGTGAAAGGTCATGTCGATGATTCAACGCCCGATGCAGAACATAAAGTGGATGCACTTGCAGGGGCTACTTTAACCAGCGATGGTGTAAGTAAATTGATGAAATTCTGGATGGGTGATAATGGATTTAAGCCTTTCCTGACTAATCTGAAAAATGGAGAGGCATAATCATGAGCGTTAAAGCAAAAGATCTCCTCGTCAAACCTATATTGGAAAATAACCCGGTTATTTTACAAATTCTAGGTATCTGTTCAGCGCTGGCGGTGACCTCCAGCGTGAAAGTAAGTTTGGTAATGGCGATTGGTTTGACTTTGGTGTCGGCCTTCTCCAACTTTTTTGTGTCATTGGTACGCAATTATTTGCCGAGCAGCGTGCGTATTATCGCGCAGATGATCATCATCTCTGCGTTGGTGATTGTGGTTGATCAGGTGCTTAAAGCAGTAGCTTACGACATCAGTAAACAACTCTCGGTATTCGTTGGTTTGATCATTACCAACTGTATCGTCATGGGTCGCACTGAAGCATTCGCGCTGAAAAATCCACCCATTCCCAGCTTTTTAGATGGTATCGGTCATGGTTTGGGTTATTCAGTGTTGTTGATTGTAATCGCTACTGTGCGCGAGTTATTTGGCGCTGGGAAATGGTTTGGTATCCAAATTCTACCGACCGTTTCTGAAGGCGGTTGGTACGTACCTAACGGTTTACTTTTGCTACCTCCGAGTGCGTTCTTCATCATCGGTATTATTATTTGGGCCATGCGTACCTGGAAGAAAAATCAGGTGGAGAAAGAGTCTTTCAAAATTGCGCCTAACTCTATTAAGACTCAGGAGATCGCATAATGGAACATTTATTAAGCTTGTTTGTGCGTTCGGTTTTTATCGAAAACATGGCCTTGGCTTTCTTCCTTGGTATGTGTTCTTTTTTGGCAATGTCCAAGAAAATCAACGCAGCTATCGGTTTGGGTATTGCAGTAATTGTGGTGCAAACCGTTACTGTTCCAGCTAACAATCTGATTTTGACTTATTTGTTAAAAGAAGATGCATTGGCTTGGGCAGGTGTGACCGGCGTCGATCTTACTTTCCTCAGCTTTATTTCTTTTATTGGTGTGATCGCTGCAATCGTGCAAATCATGGAAATGGTTATGGATAAGTTTATGCCCGCGCTGTACAACGCGCTCGGTGTGTTCTTGCCATTGATTACCGTGAACTGCGTGATTATGGGCGGCTCTCTGTTCATGGTTGAGCGCGATTATCACTTTGTTGAAAGTGTGATTTACGGTTTGGGTTCAGGTACAGGTTGGGCGATTGCGATCGTATTGCTCGCGGGTATTCTTGAAAAAATGAAATATTCCGATGTACCCGAAGGCCTGCGTGGCTTGGGTATTACCTTTATCACCGTGGGATTGATGTCATTAGGCTTTATGTCTTTTGGCGGCATTTCCCTCTAAGCGAGACGAGGAATAAAATTCAATGAATATCGAGATTGTATTAGGCGTAGTCATGTTTACCGCAATCGTCATCGCATTGGTGGTGGTGATTTTGGTGGCCAAGGCCAAATTAGTGAACAGTGGTGATGTGCAAATTCTTATCAATGATGAGAAGACAATCACCGTGCCAGCAGGCGGTAAATTGCTGCAAACACTCGCTGCTAATAATGTTTTTCTAGCATCGGCGTGTGGTGGTGGCGGCAGCTGTGCACAATGTAAGTGTGTGGTGAATGAAGGTGGCGGTTCCATTCTGCCTACTGAAGAGCCACACTTTAATCGTCGTGAGCAAAATCAGGGCTGGCGTTTGAGTTGTCAGGTTCCGGTAAAACAAAACATGAAAATTCATGTTCCGGAAGAGGTCTTTGGTGTTAAGCAGTGGCAGTGTACTGTTGAATCAAATCCTAACGTGGCTACCTTCATTAAAGAGCTGACCTTGCGTCTACCCGACGGTGAAAGCGTAGACTTCCGTGCAGGTGGTTATGTGCAGTTGGAATGCCCCCCTCATCACGTCAAGTTCTCCAGCTTTGATATTGAGCCTGAATATCGCGGTGATTGGGAGCGTTTTGGTTTCTTTAATCTGGAATCAAAAGTGACTGAACCGGTAATCCGCGCTTACTCAATGGCCAACTATCCAGATGAGAAAGGTGTAGTGAAGTTCAATATTCGTATTGCAACTCCACCGCCAAAATCGCAGGGCATTCCACCGGGTCAAATGTCTTCATTTGTATTCAGTTTGAAGCCGGGCGATAAGATCACCGTTTACGGTCCTTTCGGTGAATTTTTTGCGAAGAAAACCAACAACGAAATGGTGTTCATCGGTGGCGGTGCTGGCATGGCGCCGATGCGCTCGCATATTTTTGATCAGCTTCGTCGCTTGAAAACGGATCGTAAAATGACTTTCTGGTACGGCGCGCGTTCTTTGCGTGAGCTGTTCTACAAAGAAGATTACGACATGTTGCAAGCTGAGAACGAAAACTTTAAATGGCATGTTGCGCTGTCCGATCCTCAACCAGAGGACAATTGGTCAGGCATGACTGGATTTATTCACAATGTTCTCTATGAGAACTATTTGAAAGATCATCCAGCGCCAGAAGATTGTGAGTTCTACATGTGTGGCCCACCAATGATGAATGCCGCCGTAATTAAAATGTTGAAGAGTCTTGGAGTTGAAGACGACAACATTTTACTCGACGACTTCGGTGGTTAATGCATAAGGAAAACGAGGCTGGGCAACCCGCCTCGTTTTTTCTTTTAGTGGTCTTTTTTTAATTCTCAAATAAAGGCGCTATTGCCTGGGAGTCAATCGTGGCTGTTCTTGTGGTTACTCTATTAGTCATGTTATTCGTTGCATTCGCGTTGTCGATCAGTGTTCTCGCGGGGAGAAAACCGGTATCGGGTTCCTGTGGTGGTGTAGGTAAGGCGCTCGGCGATCCTAATTACGTATGTGAGCTCTGTGGTGGTGACGAAGCCAAGTGTGCAGAAGAAAAAACTAAACCAAATAAAGTATTGGCGGCTAGTGCAGATCTTTCCTATGATGCGAGCAAGAAAAAGGAATAATTGTTGCTAGTCTCTAAAGACATACGGTAATTGAAATTAAGGGGAATAAATTGACTGGTCGTAAAAAATCGGCAGATCACAGCTACGATCTTTTGGTTATCGGCTCTGGCCCCTCGGGTGAAGCTGCAGCTATAGCAGCCGCCAAGGCTGGAAAACGTGTTGGTGTGGTAGAGAATAGGGCGCTCGTGGGTGGTAGTTGTGCACACAAGGGCACAATTCCTTCCAAATCCCTGCGTCATGTTGTGAAACAAATTATTCAATTTAAAAGTAACAGTTTGTTTCGCGAAATTGGTGATAGCCGCCGCTTAACTTTCCCGCGTGTGCTGCAGTCCGCAGCAAAAGTAATCCCCAAACAAGTTGAATTGCACACTAATTTTTACGTGCGCAATCGCGTTAATGTACACATTGGGCAGGCGTCTTTTATTGGTGCCAATACATTGAGTTTGGTGCAATTAGATGGCGGTATAGAAACCATCTCGGCTGAAAAAATTGTTATAGCGACTGGCTCGCGCCCTTATCGCCCAGCAGATGTTGATTTTAATCATCCTCGTGTTTACGACAGCGATACCATTCTGGAGATGCAACATACACCTCGCCATATTATTGTTTACGGTGCGGGTGTGATCGGTTGTGAATACGCTTCGATTTTTTCCGGTTTAGGGATGCGAGTTGATTTGATCAATAACCGCGAGCGCTTATTATCGTTTCTCGACGATGAAATTTCCGATGCGCTGAGTTACCACCTGCGCGACAGTGGCGTCACCGTGCGTCACAGCGAAGAGTTTGATGCGATAGAAGCGAGCGATTCGAGCGTTACCTTATTTTTGAAGTCCGGTAAACGTCTGAAGGCAGATGCCATCCTTTGGTGTAACGGCCGCAGTGGTAATACGGATGGATTAAATCTTGAAGCGGCAGGCCTTACGGCAGATCATCGCGGTAATTTAAAAGTCGATAATTGCTATCGCACAGATGTTCCCACTATTTATGCGGTGGGCGATGTGATTGGCTGGCCAAGTTTGGCGAGTGCTTCTTATGGTCAAGGGCGAGCAGTAACAGGCGGTATTTTTGGTGACGAATGCAAGTTAGTGCATGATGTTCCTACCGGTATTTATACCTTGCCCGAAATCAGTTCTGTCGGTAAAACCGAAACTGAATTGACCCAGGCAAAAGTGCCTTACGAAGTTGGTCGCGCGTTATTTAAAAATACCGCGCGCGGACAAATCAGTGGTGAAGATGTGGGTATGTTGAAACTCTTGTTTCATGTCGATACCTTGGAAATTCTCGGTGTGCATTGCTTTGGTGCCGAAGCGGCAGAGATTGTACACATAGGCCAAGCGATTATGACGCAGAAAGGTGAGGGCAATAATATCCATTATTTCCTCAATAATATTTTCAACTATCCAACAATGGCTGAGGCGTATCGTGTAGCGGCGTTGGATGGAATTAATCGCATCAGTCGTCGTTAGTGAGTAGCGGTAAAATTAATTCGTAGGGGCGCGATTTATCGCGCCCCTTTTTTCTTTAAGATTAATACGTTAATTTTTATTGATTTGTTTCGGTAGGATTCGCTTCGACCGGCTTTACTTCAACGGGATTGGTTTTAGGCTGAAAATTTCGCACGCAGTGAATTACTGCGTTGCTATCAAAATACACGGTAAAGTCCTGATACTTCCATCGTGAAATCGGTGGTTGGCCTTT
>DQHS01000288.1:8812-10487 GCA_003524365.1 Cellvibrio sp.
ATAGTAAATCCCAGCACGCAGGCAAGGGGCAGGCTCAAAAGTTTACGCGGGATCATGGCTGCTCAAACTACCTCAATTATCAATAATGGTTATTGGAGATAATGCTGGCTTTTGCGGCGCTCGGCCATTTGCGCCCGCATTATTTGTTGGCCGATCAACTGTTGCTGAGTGTCTGTAACACGATGAAATTTTGCCGCAATTTGATACTCACCGGTGTTGCTTGGTTCACAGCGAATGATTTTGGCAAACAACACCAAGCCCGCATTGCTCGGTAAAAAAATCAGTCGCAGCGCGATATGGGAATTGGCCTCTACATGACGGGAGCTACCGAACGCAATTCCCCCTTCACTTAAATTGACCTGTTTGATGGTTTTTGAGGGAGGCAAGGGTTTGGAGTCGGTCATCATCTGTTGGCTGATAATGTCGATCTTGCGGTTTAGGTTGTGCAAATACTCGCCCAAGGCGCGGCTGGTATCTTTGATCTGGTGGAAGAGATGGGCGTTATCAGCATCGATCTTGCGCAATTCGGCAAAGAGTTTAAGCGAGGCAGTATTGGGGAACTGCAACTCGGGCGCAGCAGTGTTTGCGGTGATCTCCTCAACCTCTTTGAATTCAATAGCGATACTTTCATCAATGCGAAAGTAACTACGGCGTTCGCTCATAACCTGAATCTTCCAAATTTTGTGATGCAGTAAACATAGCACACGCCAGCAAAAAGTGGCGCGCCTTTCTCAACTGCTGGGAGCGGTTTTGCTTGAGCAAATTGGGCCAATTGGGTTTAATGCGCCCATGCTAAAAAACATCCCGCTTTATATCGGCTTGCGCTATACCCGCGCCAAGCGCCGCAACCATTTCATNNCGGTGATGAATGGCTTTGACCGCGAGATGAAGGAACGCATCCTCAGCGTAATTCCCCATGGGTTTGTGGATCAGCTTCCCGCCTTGAGCGATTGGCAAGCATTGTCCACTCAGGTGGACCAGCATCCACAAGTAGTTGCATCTGCCCCTTATATTTCCAGCAGTGCCATGGTGAGGTATGCCGGCGGCGTGGAAGCGATAGAGTTACAGGGCATATTGCCCGAAGCAGAGGCGCAGATATCGATTGTTGAGCAACGAATGGTNNGTGGATAGCACGCTGGCATTAATTCATGTTCAGGATGCACAAAAGTTTTTGCGTAAGCCGGGTGTGCAGGGGCTGCATGTGAAAACCGACAATATGTTTGCGGCGGCTCAGGTAATGGCTGAACTGCGTGCACAATTGGGCGATGACTTTAGAGTGAAGGATTGGAGTCAAACCCAAGGCAGTTTATTCCAAGCCGTGAAGATGGAAAAAATCGTCATAGGCTCACTGTTGATGATTATTATCGCCGTTGCGGCATTTAATATTGTGTCCAGTTTAGTNNGGTTTTTTCGGAACTTTTATTGGCACTGCGATTGGCTGTGTTGTCGCGTCGTCGCTGACACCGATTATGAGTGCAGTTGAATCATTGTTTGGTATGCAGGTGTTTGATCCGGAAGTATATTTCATTAGTCAATTACCTTCAGTGTTGCTCTGGCAAGACGTTCTACTTATTTGTGGTACTGCTCTGTTGCTGAGTTTTGTCGCCACACTTTATCCCGCGTATCGCGCCGCACAAATTGAACCTGCGGAAGCATTGCGCTATGAATAAATTTT
>DQHS01000199.1 GCA_003524365.1 Cellvibrio sp.
GTTTTGTTATGTCAGACCGTCTGGCAATAACCGCGGGCTTGCGTGTCGAGAGTTACGAGCAGATGAGCAAAAATAAGCGCGCTGCTACCGACAATAAAGCGGATACCTCCAATACCGAAGTGCTGCCAGGTTTAGGCGCGACCTATCAAATTAACCCCGCGCTACAAGCCTTTGCCAGCGTGTACAAAGCTTTTTCACCCGCACTCAATAGCGATGCGCTGAATGGTTTGGAAGACCAACAGTTGGACGCAGAGCGTTCAATTAATATCGAAACCGGTTTGCGCGGCGCGCGCGACCAGTTGACCTACGAGTTGACCTTCTTCCGCATGGATTTTGACAACCAGATTATCCCTGCCAATTCCAACAGCCAGTTCCAACGTACCAACGGTGGTGAGACTCTGCACCAAGGTCTTGAAGCGGCGTTAGGTTGGGAGTTGGGTGCAGGTTTTACCCTGACATCAAGCGCCACTTACATTCCGGATGCAGAGTTTGCAGGCGCGCGCCGCGATGCCAACGGCAACGTCACCACGCCGGATGGCAACCGTGTTACCTATGTGCCTGAGTGGGTGACCAACCTGAGTTTGGAGTACAAAACCGGCAAGTTGCGCACCGCGCTCAGCGTGCACCACACCGGCGAACAATACACTGATGTGCTCAATACCAAGCCCATTACTGAAAGCACCTCCGGTTTCTTCACCGGGCAAATCGATAGCTACACGTTGTTGGATTTGAATGCGGTGTATGAATTCAGTAAAGACCTGAGCCTGAGCGCCAGCGCCAAGAACCTTACCGATGAACGCTACATCGCCAGCTTGCGCCAAGGGATCTATGTGGGTACGGAACGCAGTATTGATGTGGGTGTGAGATTCAAGTTCTAACATCAGCAACATAATTTCTGTCACCTAACAATCCCGCCGCGTGCGGGATTGTTTTTTTACGGGTTCGGGATGTGTAATTTTTTCTTCAAATTTTCAATATAACGAATGCCAAGCAATTTCAGGAGAGGTGTGCGAAACGCTTTTCCCAATGGATAGAAGGTTTTGCAGTAGGCTTCGTGCACGGGACATTCGCCGTCGTATACCAGCCATCCAGCCTCTTCGCTGACTTCAACAAAGACGAAAAAAACTTCAATTCCTTGCGCATGAGTAGTCTTTCCCGGGAAAGCGTTATCGGTATTTCCTTGCTTTTAATAGACTTGGGTACGGCTGTGGGCGCCTTGGTTGGCCGTTACGGTCGGTTGTGAATCATCATTAAAAATAAACTTAGAGATATTGGTTATGAGAAGAATAAATGCATTAATCATGCTGGGGATTGTGTCGCTAGTCTCGGCCTGTGGCGGTGGCGGATCATCATCGACATCGACAGTTTCCAGCACAAGCAGTGCCTTGTCATCGGTCGCCTTGTCATCCAGTCAGCCCAGCTCGGTTGCTGAGGTTGCTTCATCAATTGAGGCCAGTTCATCGGTTAGCGCAAGCCTTTATCCCGATTACAATACTAATCCGCTTGCCGCCGACGCAACTGGCATGGAAAGTACTGCGGCGCAAATTGCCAGCAAGATTAAACTCGGTTTCAACTTTGGCAATACCATGGAGGCAATTGGGGGCGAGACTGCCTGGGGTAACCCGCTAATCACCGAAGCGCAAATCAAACTGGTCAAAGACCACGGCTTTGATGCGATTCGCCTGCCAGTTGCCTGGGATCAATACGCCAATCAGCAAACCGCTGAGATCAGCGCGGTATGGCTTAATCGCGTTAAGCAAGTGGTGCAGTACGCCGTGGATAACAGGCTGTACGTGATGGTTAATATTCACTGGGATGGTGGTTGGTTAGAGAACAATGTCACTCCGGCTAAACAAGCAGCCAACAACGCAAAACAAAAAGCCTTTTGGGAGCAGATAGCCATCCATCTGCGCGACTTCGACGAACATGTGTTATTCGCCAGCGCCAATGAGCCCAACGCTCATGACGAAGAACAAATGGCGGTATTAGACACTTACCATCAAACCTTTGTGGATGCCGTGCGTTCTACCGGGGGCAAAAACGCCTATCGCGTATTAGTTTTGCAGGGGCCATCAACTGATATAGACAACACCAATGAGTACTGGAATGGCATGCCTGGTGACAGTGCCATCAATAGATTAATGGCCGAAGTGCATTTCTATTCACCGTTTAATTTCGCCTTGATGACTAAAGATGAGAGCTGGGGTAAGCAGGCTTACTATTGGGGCGCTAATTTTCACTCCACCACCGATACCGAGCGCAATGCCACTTGGGGCGAAGAACTCTGGGTAGATCAAATGTTTACCTCGATGAAAACAAAATTTGTTGATCAAGGTATTCCTGTTGTTATTGGCGAGTTTGGCGCTATCCGCCGCGATCACCTCACCGGCGACGATCTCGCTTTACACCTTGCTTCGCATGCTCACTACTATCGCTATGTGGTTGATAGTGCAAACCGCGCCGGCTTGCTCCCATTTGTTTGGGATACCGGCGGCCTATTTAACCGCAGAACGTTGGAGGTGAGTGACCAACTAATTTTGGATGCACTGTTGCTCGGTGCGGGCAAAGCCAGTAGTAGTTCATCGTCTGCCGCGCAGTAACCATAAGTAGCTAGGCACTTGAGTTTAACCCTCTTGCTGGTTCCCATTCGTGAGTGGGAGCTGGCTTTATTATTTTCGATTCTCGTGCAGTTGTTTTCTGCTTATGTCTGTTATTGCGTTGTGTCATCAGCCTCAATCACATCACAACTGATCCGATTCCGCCTTGGCCGGAACCGCTTTGGTAAAGCGGGATTTAAACGCGATGATCAAACCCGAAGCGGCGACAACTGCCATACCCATCAAACTCATGTTGTCGGGGATGGTGCCGAAAATGATCCAGCCTAGAAGTCCTGCCCAGATCAATTGCAAATAGGTCATGGGCGCCAGCATGGAGGCGGGCGCGTGGCGGTAGGCGAGGGTGAAAAGGTAGTGGCCCAAGCCGCCGCTGATACCCATACTTAACAGTAAAATTAATTCCAACTTGCTAGGCGCGTCATTTTCCCAAAACCAGGGGAGGGCGATACCAAAGATGATCGATCCAATCAGTGCGGTGTAAAACAGCAGTGCGATTGCTTTTTCGGTGCTGGCTAATAGGCGGGATAACAGCTGATATGTCGCGTTCGCTGCCGCTGCTCCCAAGGCAAACATAATACCTAGCGCGTCCAATCCGCCGCCGGGGCGGGCAATCAGGAGCACGCCGATAAAGCCCGTGACTATCGCTGCCCAACCCCAGCCGCCAATTTTTTCACCCAGTATCGAGCCTGCGAGTAGCGCGACCAGTGTGGGCGCGAGAAAGTTGATCGCGGTGGTTTCTGCCAGCGGCATCCGGTGCAATGCCATCCCCATACAGAGCGATGCAATGGTCAGTACCACTGCGCGTGCGATCACTAATCCGGTGCGCTGGGTGTGGATGAGCTGGGGTGAATGGCGCGGTGCCAGGATCATCACCATCAACAAAAAATGGACGATGTAACGCATAGCAACAACGAAGGGCACGTTGTAGTGAATCGTGAGGTATTTGGTAGTGCTGTCCATGCAGGCGAACAAAAACAATCCGGCAGCGGCGAGTAGAAATCCTTTCAAGGCATTGTGTTGTAACAGGATGGTGGTGTGCGAAGTGGTTTTGGATGCGGGCTGCTCCGCAGGGGAATCGCTCATTACTGTCTAATCCGATAAGTGAAGCACAAATAAGTCATATTAATGGTAGCAGTAATGTGGGCAAAAAATTCATAGGTAAAATCTAAATAATTTGATGAGATGGATTTGTTTGAGAGTGGTGTGAGCGTGATCCTTAATGCCAAACCCCAGCGCGGGGCTGGGGTTTATTGGTTGCTTTCGCAGTGTTTGCTGCGTGAAGGTTAGAAGCGGATTGTCCCTTGAACAGCAATGCTTCTTGGGCGTTCGTAAAAGGCGTAGTAGCCGGTCCCGCTGGATACCGTGGTCGCAACCGGTAATCCGTTGGCGTAGGTGACTACGGATTCATCGGTGAGGTTTCGGCCAATCAGCGCCAGTTCCCACATGTCGTCACCATCGCTCAATGCAATACGCGCATTGATTTTAGTGTAAGACGGTTGTTCGAATTTGGGATCGAGTGAGGGTGTAGTCAGGTACTCCGAGCTGTAAATAACATCGAGCGTATTCATCAACTTGAGGCCGCTGCCGAAGTTTACCGTGTAGTCGATACCCACATTGCCCTGAATTTCCGGGGTGAATTCGCGGCGTTTGCCCGTTGCATCGCACACAGTTGGATTGTCCGGGTTGCGCTCGGATACGGGTTGGCCAAAGTAGCATTGCGAGTTTTTAAAGTCGGTGTACTCAAAGTCTATGTAAGCAGCGCCACCGCGCAGCATGACATTATCGATCACTGCCCAGCGGCCATCAATTTCAAGGCCTTGTACAACGGCTTCACCAGCGTTAGTGACGTTAAAGCTGAGACTGCCATCGAACTGGCTGGTTTGCATATCCTCAAATTCGGAGCGGAAGGCGGCGACATTTAATTCCGCTGCGCCGTCAGCTAACACAAATTTTCCACCAATTTCATAGTTTGTCACGCTCTCTTCTTCAAATTCCCACGTACCTTCTATGTCGGTAACCTGACCCGTTGGAAAGAAAGGATTAGGCGGTATCGTTTGACCGTTGTATATGCCGCCTTGTTCATTGGAGGCCGAATTGGCACGCACATCAAACCCGCCTGATTTATATCCAGTGGTAAAGCTGGCATAGAGCATATCGGTGCTATTTAGATCATGTTGAAAGGTAATGAGCGGCGTGAAGCCAGACTCGTCGCGCGATGCTTCTACCGCGTGGGGATCGATTTTAAATTGGCTCCAAATAAAATTATAAGGATCGGTAACTGCTCCTTGCGGAAGCTCAACCCCCGTATTGCTGACGTGGTATTGGCGGCGGCTCCCGTCTTTGCTCTCCTGAGTGTAACGCGCGCCGACAATCAGTCTGGATAGATCTGTGAAATTCCAGGTCGCTTGCGCGAATATTGCAGCCAGATCAGTTTCTTGTTCGAAATCGCGCTGGGTTGAAGCGCCGCGCAGCAGGTTGGCCATGGATGCGCCTAGCCGTGAGGAAAGTGCGGTAGGGATAAAGCTATCCGCAGGTACGCGCACCGAATCATGGAATTTCAGATCACTGGTCTGGAAAAACAGGCCACCAAGATAACTAATTGTTTCATCCTCCGGGGATGCAATTCGAAGCTCCTGGCTTACCTGCCGGTAATCTTCATCCGAAAGAATATTGAACCCTGGTGCGCCGGTAAAGTCGCAGTCGCATAGTTCCTGATAGGTGTAGGCGTTGTAGCCCGTAACCGAGGTAAGTGTGTGCTCACCCAGCTCCCGCTCGATAGTGAGCGTGATGTTTTCAGTATCGTTGTAGCTATAGTCGCCGTTTGATTGGCGCTTCCAATCGTGAGTCGTATCAAGCTGATAGGCACCTTGGGTAAAGAATGCTAGTGCGTTGGCGTATGAGCCACCTACGGGTTTCACGACTTCAATATTACGCCCCTCGCTATCGAACGAACCATCCTCCAGTTTCAGGGTGATATCCCACAGGTCGCTCGGCTGCCACTGCAAAGTGGCGCGTATCACACGGTTTTTATCGCCGGACTCGTCGCGATCCAGCGTCGTGTTCTCCATAAAACCATCGATGCTGCTTTGCAAAATGGCAAGGCGGCCACCGACGGTATCGCTGATCGGGCCTGATAGAACCAGGCGAACGTCTTGCTCGCCGTGTTCAGGTTCATAAAGTGCAGTTAGCTTGCCTTCCAGTTCATCGCCGGGTTTAGCAGTGGTAATGCTGATTGCTCCGGCAGTGGAGTTTTTGCCAAATAAAATACTTTGCGGGCCTCGCAGAACTTCAACGCGCTCTATATCGAGAAAGGGTGAGCGCGATAATTGTGCGCGGCCATAGTGAATTCCATCGATAAATTGTGCTGCTGACTGCTCAAAGCCCTGATTGACACCTGAGCTAATCCCGCGAATGGCGATATTCGTGCCTATGCCAGTCTGGGTCATATTAAAGCTGGGGATGTAATCGGCCATGGTTTCAATGTTGGTGATCCCAGAGGAGTCAATTTTTTCGCCCGATAAGGCATTTACTGACAAAGGTACATCGCGCAAGCTTTGCGGGCGCTTTTGTGCGGTTACCATCACTTCTTCAAGCGCTGGGCTGTCATTCTGGGCCATTGCAGGTGCAGTCAAAGACAAAGCTATAGCCGCGGCGAGAAGGTTGTGTGTGTGCACTTTCACGGGAGAATCTCCTGAGCTTTTATTGTAGGGTTTAGTCGTGTAGGAATTAGTTTGTCCAAATTGAGGCAATAAATACTTGTTAATTAATAGCGTAAAGTGGCAAAAATACCAGTTAATGACAAGCTTTGCTTCAAAGTGGGAATAAGGCGGACACTTTTGGTGAACGGGTTCGCAAAAAAACGAGGGCGAACAAATCCTGAAGCTTGCACTTGCCGGTGTCGACGAGTAATGTGCGGCCTCGGAGTCGGCCCGACAGTCGCTCTGGTGTTAACTGAATAACTCTCTTGAGTGTTGTTTGGTGCATCAGGGAGGAAAGTCCGGGCTCCATAGGGCAGAGTGCCAGGTAACGCCTGGGAGGCGTGAGCCTACGGAAAGTGCAACAGAGAGTAGACCGCCTAAGCATTCGCAAGAGTGCCGGTAAGGGTGAAAGGGTGCGGTAAGAGCGCACCGCGCAACTGGCAACAGGCTGCGGCATGGTAAACCCCACTCGGAGCAAGACCAAATAGGAATCCATTGGTGCGGCCCGCATCGGATTCGGGTAGGTTGCTTGAGGCTAACGGTGACGTTAGTCCCAGATGAATGACTGTCCACGACAGAACCCGGCTTACAGGCTGACTCCGTTTTTCCTCTTCTCCTCTGCAGTAGCCATCCTCTATTTTTGCCGTCATTTTGCGCTTGGCGATTTTTTGTGAATTCGTAAGCTAATCAGTAACGCGAGTGCACTTATGGCTAATAGGGCGCTGGATGGTTCAGGTACAGTTCGTGGGGCAGCTTCAATTTCTAAGGCGTAGTAGTAAGTCGATGCACTCCATGAGCCAACTACTACTGATCCTATGTTCTGATCACGCAAATCAAATGAATAGTTATAATCGAGCAGAATCCCTGTATCTGGATGCGGTTGGATTGAGGTGTAGCTCAGATCTTGGTGGTTAATAAAGTTGCCATTGGAATCGAAAAAAAGAATAAGTTGAGAGTCACCACTAAAGCTCTCTGCTTTGAAGCTGAAAGTTGATACTGGCTGTAGGAAGGTGATCGCGAGGGCTTTGTAAAATGCTTGCTCATGGGCAGGGGCGTAGATGGGGTAAGCGTGCTCCAGATAAAGGTCAAAAACATTGGCGGTGCCACTGACATTTTCGCTGTTGCCAAAATATTTTGAATAGTTGCCTGGGTATTCTGTGTCGGATTGGTTGACTTGGAGTGATTGAAGCTCAAGCGGCTGATTAATGTCTTTGTTGGCCCAATTCAATATAGCCAGATTGCCAAAAGCATTAGTGACGTTGTCGCCGACAGTCATTGAATCTGAATGTATCCATCCCCCCAGAGCATGGGTGGAGATAGAGGCAGCGAGCAGAATAAAAATGATCTTGTTCATTATAAAACTTCCTGGTTTGGAGGGAGAATTATTATCCCATCGGGATGGATCCAGATTCTGTCGCACTGATCATACATTTCGATCATTTTCAGCGCAATGAGGCAGGGCTTGCGTTAAAAGAGCCCTCTAGGTTAGGCTGCCCTCCTTGGCGCATAGCGCTGCTTTTTTCGGGACGATGCTCCTAAAATCCTGCGGATTAATGGGTGCAACTTGTGATTTCCTCTCCCCTTGCACACTCTATAGATTCAATTCTTCTATAAATCTTATTTTCTCACTGCAAAATAATCGCAAACTTAATGTATTACATTAGGTTTGGCTTCTATCGGTTTGTTTTTCTTGTTTAAGTTGGCTTTTTGGTGTTTTTGGTTGTGCATTTTCCCTTCTTGTTTGGCGACGTTTCCTGATTTTACCCGTGATTTTATGCGCCTTTTGGCAATTGCTTGCTTGACTTTGCATCGCCCCGATTTATAGTGAGCGCTGTGGGGAAAAGTGGATTTTTGTGGATTTTTGTGGAAAGTAAACCCGGCAAGTGGTGAAACGTGTCCGATTTAACAGGTAGTCATTCCATCAGCATGGACCCCAAGGGTCGCATGGCGATACCAGCGCGCATCCGCGATTCGCTGGCCGCCTACGGTGCTGCGCGTTTATGGGTGACTGCGCACATGTATGAACGCTGCTTGTTGGTCTACTCCGAAACTGAATGGCAGCCTGTACTTGCCAAGGTTCAAGCACTTCCCGCCGGAAATGAGCATGTTCGCCGGATTCAGCGCCGTTTTATTGGTCAGGCCGTGAATCTTGAAATGGATGCGAATGGCCGTGTTCTGGTTCCCCCCACCCTGCGCGAATTTGCGCATCTGGATAAAAAACTCATGTTGGTTGGTCTGGGCAATAAGTTAGAGCTGTGGGATGAAGACAGCTGGAACGCCCTGATGGATCAGCCGGCTGCAGGCGAAATGCCAGCCGACTTACAAAATCTCTCTTTCTAGGTGCTGGTGTGGCTGACTCACAACATATAACCGTGCTCTTGAATGAGGCGGTCGCAGCGCTCGTTACCGATCCCTCTGGTTTCTACGTGGATGGTACTTTCGGGCGCGGCGGTCACAGTGCGTTAGTGATGCAACAACTATCTGCGGATGGCCGCTTACTCGGTATCGATAAAGATCTGGCGGCCATTGCCACCGCTAAAACCCGTTTTGCCGACGACGCTCGTTTTGCCATCGCTCATGGTTCCTTTGCCGAGTTGGCTCAATTGGTGGCCGAGCGCGATATGACCGGGAAAGTTGCTGGTGTCTTACTGGATTTGGGGGTGTCATCCCCACAGTTGGATGAAGCTGAGCGCGGTTTTAGCTTTATGCAGGATGGCCCGCTGGATATGCGTATGGACAACTCGCAAGGGGAAACAGCAGCCGAGTGGTTGCTGCAGATTGAAGAAGAAGCCCTGGCCAATATTATTTTTAAATATGGCGAAGAACGTTATAGCCGCCGTATTGCCAAAGCTATTAAAAATGCCGGTTTGATTGAAACCACCGGCCAGCTGGCCGAAATTGTAAAAACCGCCCATCCAAAATGGGAAAAGCATAAACATCCGGCAACGCGAACATTTCAGGCCATTCGTATTGCTATTAATAAAGAATTAGAAGATATTGATATTTTCTTGCCTCAGGCCGTGGAAGTGCTGAAGCCTGAAGGCCGTCTGGTGGTCATTAGCTTCCACTCTTTAGAGGACCGTTTGATTAAACAGTTTATTCAAAAAGAATCAAGCTTGGCAGAAGATACCGGTTGGGGGCTGCCGCAAGTACAACAAGATACCCGCCGTTTAAAAAAGATTGCTCGTATCCGTGCGAGTGAAGAGGAAGTCAAAGCCAATCCGCGTTCACGCAGTGCGTGGCTGCGTGTGGCTGAAAAGTTAGCTTGAACAGGCGAAGAATGAAAACCAAAGCAGTTGAAAACAATACAGAACAGTCACGACTGAAAAAAATGGTCGTCTATTTGATTTTGTTGGCCCTGGTGTTTATCAGTGCGCTCATGGTGGTCTTTCAGGTGTTTGAATATCGACATGATTATCGTCAGCTCAGTTCTTTTATGCGTGAGCGCGATGACCTCAATGCCGAGTGGGGCCGTCTGCTAATTGAACAGCAGACCTTTGGTGCCACCGCCCAGATCGGGACACGTGCCGTAACCCAGTTACGCATGTATTCACCACCCACCGCACAAACTGTGGTGATTTCATTGCCGACGACTTCAGAACAGAAACAATAGGGCTGGCTGTACATGGTAAATTCGCGTAAGAAGCAAACAGGTAAAAAACAGCAGTCTGTTACCCAAAAAAGCAGTTTAAATGTCGATATGTGGCGCTTCTACCTGATGTGGGGAACGGTGCTGCTGGTCTTTGTGGCGCTGGTCTGCCGGGCCTTTTATGTGCAGATTATCAATCATGATTTTCTGCAGAATAAGGCCAATGCCAATATTTTAAGAACCGAAAAACTCAAAGCCATGCGCGGCGTAATTTATGACCGGCATGGTGTGCCTTTGGCGATTAGTACCCCCATCATGAATGTGGTAATTGATCCGCGTGACTATTTTGAGGCCAAAGAGCTGTATGACGACACCATGGCCGAGCTGGCCAAAGACCCGAATAACCGCAAACTCAAGCGTCAACTGCCGAATAAAAACCTGAATCTGGATGAACTGGCCGATGCGGTGGGCATGGACCGTCAGGAACTGCATCAGAAAATGCATGAGCGTCCACGTTCACGTTATCTGGTGCTGCAAAAAGAAGTGCCACCACAGCAGGCGGAACTGATCCTGAAGCGTAATTTTCAGGGTGTTTATACCGAGAAAAACTATAAGCGTTATTATCCGCAACCACAGCCGAATGCCCAGATTATCGGCCTGACCAACAGTGAAGGCACCGGGATTGAAGGTCTGGAAATGCAGCTGAACAGTCGTCTGGCTGGGGTCGATGGCGAACAGCAAATTATCCGTGATAAACGTGGTAACCGGGTTAAAGATCCGGAAGTGATTAAAGAAGTCGAGCATGGTGAAAATATCACTTTAAGTATCGACTCGCGTCTGCAATACATCATGTACCGTGAGCTGACTGCTGCTGGCGTGGCCAATAATGCCCGTTCTGCCACAGCCATTGCAGTCGATGTGAAAACCGGTGAAATTCTGGCCATGACCAGCTGGCCATCGTATAACCCGAATGACAAAAAGGGCTTAGAGAACAAAGATGCCATGCGTAACCGCGGGGCAGTCGATTCCTTTGAGCCGGGCTCGACCATGAAGCCATTTACCGTGGCCATGGCACTGGAAAGTGGTAAATATTCGGCCAATACCGTGGTTAATTTAGGGGGTGGTTCAATGCGTGTCGGTAACCACACCATCCGTGATACCCATAATTATGGCAATTTGACCCTGGCTGGCATTATCCAGAAATCGTCTAACGTCGGCGTGGCGAAAATTGCCCTGTCTTTGCCCTATCCAACCTTACCCACCTTCTATAAACGCTTGGGCTTTGGCCAGCGTTCGGCTGTGAAATTCCCGGGTGAAAGTGCCGGCCTGATTTTACCGCCAAGCAAATGGAATGTATCTGAAGTGGCAACCATGTCCTATGGTTATGGTCTGAATGCGACCGTGCTGCAACTGGTCGATGCTTATGCCATGATTGCCAATCAGGGCAAAAAACTGCCGCTGAGCCTGTATAAGTTGGAAGGCGAAGTGCAGGGTGAACAGATTCTTGACCCGAAAATTGCCGAGCAGGTTCTGCTGATGATGGAAGCGGTGACCTTACCGGGCGGTACGGCGCGTCAGGCCAATATTCCAGGCTATCGTGTTGCCGGTAAAACCGGTACTGCGCATAAATTGCGTGCCGACCGCAAAGGCTATTCGCAAAATGAATACCGCGCCCTGTTTGCCGGCATCGCACCGGTCAGTGACCCGCGCCTGGCCATGTTTGTGGTGGTAGAAAACCCGACCGGTCAATACTATGGCGGTCTGGTCGCTGCGCCAGTGTTTGCACGGGTGATGCAGGAATCCTTACGTTTAATGAATGTACCTTTAGATAAACCTTTAGATACAGCACAAATCCAGTAAATAGGTGATGAATGTCCATTACATTTCAAGATCTTTACACCGTTGAGCATGTTGCTGGATGGATGTCACAACCCTTTGCAGGCTTTAGCTTAGACAGCCGCAAAGTTACAGCAGGGCAAATTTTTATTGCCCTGACCAGTTTTTCGCAGCCTGAAAAAACCGTCCAGTTTGCCGAAGCAGCGTTGGCACGTGGTGCGTTGGCCATTATTGCAGAAACTGATTTGGGCCTGCCGAATCAGTTGATCGTACCGGAGGTGCGGCACTTAATGGGGCAGTGGCAAAAACAGTATCTGCATGCCACGCAGCCGCTGCAGGCCACACGTATTCTGGCGGTTACCGGCACCAATGGCAAAACCACCATTGCCCGTCTGATGGCAGAATTGCTGATGTTACAGCGCAAGCCGTGTGCGGTGATGGGCACCACCGGTAATGGCATTTTACCGAATCTGGAGGCTGCTTCGCATACCACGCTAGATGCTTTACAGCTCCAGCAGGCCTTACACAGCTATGCCCAGCAAGGCGCTGAATTTGCGGCAATTGAAGCCAGCTCACACGGATTGGAGCAAGGCCGTTTAAATGGTTGTAGCATTGAAATTGCCGTGTATAGCAACTTAAGCCGTGACCATCTGGATTATCACGGTACGCTGGAGGCCTATGCCGAAGCCAAAGCCGCGCTGTTCCGTTTTGCCAGCTTAAAAGTGGCGGTCATTAACCTGGATGATGCCTTTGCTGAAGTTATGCTGACCGCCGCGCGTCAGAATCCGGCACAACCGAAAATCCTGACCTATTCCACTACGCAGGTGGCGGATTATCAGGTGCAGAATATCGAATACAGTCTGGCTGGCGCGCAGTTTGAACTGATCAGCGCCCAGCAGCATTATCGTGTACACAGTCCGTTACTGGGCCATTTTAATGTGGAAAATCTGGTCGCCAGCCTCATTGCCGTTGAGCAGGCTGGATTTGAGCTATCGGATCTAATTGCCAGCGCGCCACAGCTGCAAGGTGCACCGGGACGGATGCAGGTAATTCGTGATGGCGAACGTCTGTTTGTGGTCGATTATGCGCATACACCAGATGCTTTGAAGCAGGTGTTAATTACCCTGAAACGGCATGTATCGCAGCAGCTCTGGGCTGTCTTTGGCTGTGGCGGCGACCGTGACCGCGGCAAACGTCCGCTAATGACCCAAGCCGCGCTAGAGCAGGCCGATATCGCCTTGCTTACTTCGGACAATCCGCGGACTGAATCGCCTGACCAGATTTTTGCTGACATGCAGCAGGGCATTGATTTTAGNNCCCGCCTGCGCGTGATATTGTCGTGATCGCAGGAAAAGGGCACGAAAATTATCAGGAAATTGATGGGGTGCGACACTGGTTTGATGATGTCGTTGAAGTTCAGGCTGCAATTGATGCCCAGCATCATGCTACCAGCTCTGCCTATCCCGCCTAATCAGGAATTTTTATGCATACTTCAACCTCCAGTACTGCGGTCCTAACGCCGTGGAGCGCAGCGCAGTTACAACAGGCTACCCAGGGTTATTGGCTGAATGGTCGTGCGCCAAGCACTGAAATTAAACGTATTTTAACCGACTCCCGTCATGCCGAAGCCGGCGATGCCTTTTTGGCACTGAAAGGTGAGCGTTTTGATGCCCACGATTTTGTGGCGCAAGTGGCGGCCAGCGGCTGTCAGGTGGCGATTGTCAGCCACCCGGTCGATGCCGATATTTTCCAGTTGGTGGTGCCGGATACCCGCTTGGCGCTGGGTCATTTGGGTGCCTATCGTCGTGCTCAATATCCCGATCTGAAAGTGATTGCCTTGACCGGCAGCAGCGGCAAGACCACCACCAAGGAAATGCTGGGCAGTATTCTATCGCGTCTGGCGCCGACCTTAATTACCCGCGGTAACCTGAATAATGATTTAGGTGTGCCGATGATGTTATTGGAACTACGTCCGGAACATCAATATGCGGTGATGGAACTTGGGGCCAGCCATCAGGGTGAGATTGACTACACCTCACAGCTGGTACAGCCTCAGGTGGCGGGGATCATTAATATCGGTACTGCACATCTGGGCGAGTTCGGCGGCCGTGACGGTATTTGCCGGGCCAAATCTGAAATTTATGCGCATATTGTGGCAGATGGATGTTCGATTGTACCGGCCGCAGATGACTTTGTTGACACAATCCGTCAGGCGGTTCGCACTGAACAGTGCCTCAGCTTTGGTAACGGCGGGGATGTGTTTACCACCGATATCGAGCTCCAGCCACAAGCGGCCCGTTTCCAGTTGCATACCCCGCAAGGCGTGCGCGCAGTCGATTTACCGTTTGCTGGTGAACATAATATCCAGAATGCCACAGCCGCAGCGGCGTTTGCGCTGGCGATTGGCATTGGTCTGGATGATATTGTTGCCGGACTGGAACAGGCCCAAGGTGCCAAAGGTCGTCTGAATTTTATTCAGCATGGTGCGCATCTGTTGATTGATGATACCTATAATGCCAACCCGACCTCAATGCGGGCAGCCGGTGAAGTGCTGGCGCAGCAGGAGGGGATTCGGGTCATGGTCATCGGTGATATTGGCGAGCTGGGTGCATCGGCGGCAATTGAGCATTATAAGCTCGGCCGCGATCTGGTGTCGCTCAAAGGCCTGAACTTTGTGGTGGCGGTGGGCGAATTTGCCCCGGCCAGCCAGGAAGGGGCACGCAGTACCCAATACGGCAAAAAACTCCAGGCCTTCCTGAATCAGGAACAGGCCTTGCCATTTTTAATTAGTCTAGTCGAAACACATCAACCTCAGTCCATGAGTTTCCTGTTCAAAGGTTCTCGTTATACCCATATGGAAACGTTGATGACTGCATTGATGGAGAAACTTTAAATGCTGTTATGGTTGTTTGAACAGCTTGCGGGCTATCACAGCTCGTTTCAGGTGGTTCGTTATTTAACATTACGTTCATTGCTGAGTGTCCTGACAGGGCTCGGGATTGGTCTTTTGCTTGGACCAGTGATGATTCGTAAGTTACAGGCATTAAAATACGGTCAGGCAGTCAGCTCGTTTGCGCCAGAAGGGCATGCGAAAAAAATGGGTACTCCGACCATGGGTGGTGTGCTGATTTTACTGTCGATTGGGATTTCGACCCTGCTCTGGGCTGATCTTTCCAACCCCTATGTCTGGATTGTGCTGGCGGTTATGGTGATCTTCGGTGCGGTTGGCTGGGCCGATGACTGGATTAAAATTCGCTATAAAGACAATGCCGGACTACCTGCACGCAAGAAATTCTTCTGGACTTCGGTGGCCTCTTTGGGCGCGGGTATTGCGCTGTACTATATTGCCACACAGCAGCCGAACCCGGCGCAAACCGCCGATATGCTGGATGTATTAATTCCGTTCTTTAAAGATTTCAGCATTCCGTTATCTATGATTCCACTGGGTATTGGGTTTATTATTTTCACCTATCTGGTGATTAATGGTGCTTCCAATGCAGTGAACCTGACTGATGGTCTGGATGGCTTGGCGATCATGCCAATTGTACTGGTTGCGGCAGGTTTAGGTGTATTTGCCTATCTGGCCGGTGATGTGCGCTTTGCCGACTATCTGCATATTCCTTATGTCAAATACGCCTCTGAACTGGTGGTGATCTGTGCTGCCATGATTGGTGCCGGTCTGGCCTTCCTCTGGTACAACGCGCATCCGGCGCAAGTTTTTATGGGTGATACGGGAAGTTTAACCATTGGTGCTATTATCGCAGTTTTGGCTATTGCCGTGCGCAAAG
>DQHS01000157.1 GCA_003524365.1 Cellvibrio sp.
TTCCGACCGCACTGCTGCAATTATTGGGCAAGCAACCGCAGTGGTTCGGGCAAGGGCGAAACGATTTAATTGCAGTGTTGGATTCCGCTGATGCAGTGCGTAACTTTGTTCCTCATGCGGAGCAGATTGCCTCATTCACCAAGCGTGGATTAATTCTCACTGCGCCAGGCGATGCAGGTTCGGGGTTAGATATGGTCTCGCGTTTTTTTGCACCTAAAGTCGGCATCAATGAAGATTCCGTCACCGGTTCTGCCCACTGCGTGCTCGCCTGTTACTGGGGCAATCGCCTCGACAAAACTCATCTGCGCGCGCAACAAGCATCACCACGCGGCGGTTTGCTAACACTGGATTGGCAAGGCGAGCGCGTTCTATTAAGCGGCAAAGCCCGCACNNATTGCCGATCAGAAATTTACACAAGCCACTCCGGTGTGTTGGCGCAGCGGCCACATAGTTCCGCTCGAACAAGCAACTGTTTCCGTTTTTGATCACGGACTTTTATATGGCGATGGTGTGTTCGAAGGAATTCGTTTTTACAACGGACGCGCCTTTCGTTTGCAAGCGCACCTTCAACGATTATTTCTCTCGGCGCGCGCGATTGCCCTCAGTATTCCCTACAGCATCGAAGAATTAACGCGCGCCGTTATTGAAACCATTTCTGCGGCACCGGAAATCAACGGCTATTTGCGTTTGGTAGTAACACGCGGCCCCGGCCCCTTGGGGATTGATCCCTCGCGCTGCCATTCGCCTGTGGTTTTTATCGTCGCTGATCGTTTGCAATTGGTGAGTGAAAGAGTGCGCAGCGAAGGTGCCAAAGTCATCATCGCCGCCACCCGCCGGTTAGGTGCCGACGGCCTCGACCCGCGCATCAAAAGTTTGAATTACCTCAACCATATTCTCGCGCGCATGGAAGCCACACATGCAGGTGCGGATGAAGCCATTTTGCTTAACAGCGCAGGAAGAATTGCAGAGGGCAGTGCGGATAATATTTTTATTGTGCAGCACGGCGAACTGTTAACACCGCCAGTAATTGAAGGCGCCTTGGATGGCATTACTCGCCAAGTTGTATTAGAGCTTGCAGAGAAACTCCGCATAAAAACTCGCGAAACCCCACTCGCACCTTACGATTTATTCACGGCAGATGAATGCTTTCTTACGGGCACGGGAGCGGAGTTAATTCCAGTAGGATACGCGGATGGCCGCAAAGTCCCAGAATGCCCAGGCCCGATTTATTCGCGGTTGGCGGCAGCGTTTAAGGAGTTGGTGAGTCAGGAGATTTGAGAGTAGGGCGGCTTCGCGAAGCAAGCCGCCGCATAAATTCGCTGGTTATTTTTTAAGGAAGTCAGGTGAATTGTCTGAGTAAAAAAGCAGAACAGCTTGACTTGCTGTCAGACAGCAAACGGATCGCCATCCTAAATTAGAAAAGTCTTCCTCTCGAATCTCGTCGGGTTCTATCAATGAAGCGTTTGTTCTTGTAACGTAAAAGAACAAATCCAGTTCATTTTTAACCCCCATATATTGTTTATTCTGTGATTTCTCTTTAGCTTCTTTGACAACTAAGTCATAAATTCTAGCTACTGGTGGAATATCTTCACCAATGGTTGGGAATTTTAAATCATCAATAGTGTTTGCTCGTTGGGCATCTTTAAAACTCTCCCTTACATAAGTTGTGCGACGGATTCCTGTATTGCATATTTCTTTCACTTGAAATCGAGCTGCTCTAAAAATGACATCGGCTTTATTTTGCTGTTCTGGTGAAAATAACTCATTTTCGTCAAATGCAATTGGCAGATGCTTGAGAAATTCTGAGACTACCCAACGTTCTCTATGAGCTTTTCCTGTGTTTGAAAAAAATTCATATTCATCTTTTTTGTTGGATTGGTAGCTATTGAGCCATTCTTTATCATCCATGCTTTTTACCTATATTAGGTTTTTCGATAATACGGCGGCTTNNCTTGCTTCGCGAAGCGCGCCCTACATTCGCTATTAAGTTTTTAGCTAGTTATGACATTGCGGAATTTTATGCTCTTGATTCGTGCCCCACGTTGCCAACCAATCCTGAACTTCCTCAAGCAACCCTAAAACGTATAACTCAGCCCCACAAAGTAACTCCTGCCACTGTAGGTGGTGCCATAAAGTCGGTCGTTGCTGTCAGTGTATAACTCTTCTCTCTGGTTGGTGAGGTTAGTGCCTTCCAGAGTGAACTTGAGTTGATCGTTCCATTTGTAAAATGCGGAAAAATCCCAGCGGGTGCTGGCGTGGTAGCCGCGTTCATCTTCGTCGGCCAGGCCACCTTCCACATTCAAAATATAACGGTCGCGGTAGTTGCTGGAGAGGCGTGCGCCCCAGTTATCGCGTTCATAGTAGAGGGTGGCGTTGGCGGCATTGCGTGATAAACCGATAAAGTCTTTGGTTTGGTTTTCGCTTGATGCTTGCACATTGCGGTAGGTGGCAGTACCGCGCGCAAGGGTGTAGTTGGTGATGATGCCAAAGTGGTTGAAGGGGGCAGGTAAAAAATCCAGATCGCGGTGAAAAGAAAACTCCATACCGTGAAAATCTGTTGAGTCACCATTGACCGGACGCGCGTAAGCGTATTGCGTGTTGGTGTTCTGCCCATCGCCAAGAAAGGCGAGCGGGTAGCCAGTTTCGCCGTAAGGTATTAGCACGGTTTCATCCACCACAAAGTGATCGAGTGCCTTGGAAAAGAGCGATACAGACAAATAGCCAATGTCGTTAAAGTAGTGTTCCAAAGCGAGATCCAGGCTGGTGGTGCTAATGGGGCGTAAATTCGGGTTGCCTGCCTGGATGGATAAGCCGGATGGGCCGTCCGGGTCGTTGCGGATAATCGCCGAGGCGGAGAGGCGCTCGGTATCGGGGCGAGTGATATTGCGGCTGGCGCTGGCGCGGATAAGGGTGTCGTCTTTCAGGCTCCAGACGAGGTTGGCTGTTGGCAAAAAGTCACTGTATTCACCGCTTCTCCTAATACGCGTGGCTTGCAGCATGCCATGGGTAGTCACTTGGGTTTGGAAATAGCGCAAGCCGATATTGCCGCGCAAGGTGCGGTCGAATAAGCGATTTTCCCAAGTGTATTGCGCATAGGCGCTACGGGTGTGTTCGCTGACATCAAAGGTTTCCGCTTCGGTCAGGTTACTGGCATCCACTTGACCGTCCAAGCCATAGAAGCGTTGGGCATTTTTGACACTCGCTATCACCCAATCAATATCCTTGTGTTGACCGGAGGGCGCAGCAATGTTGTGGATATTATCGACAACGCCATTGTTAAGCGGGGTGGGCTGCAGCCTTGCATAATCATTGTCCATATAACCCGCGCTATCGCGGAAGAATTCCAGATAAGCCATACCGACCTCCAGACTTGCCTGGTTATCCAAATCGAATTTGAGCGTCGTTTTAGCCTGGCCGAGCTCGCTGATTTTCTGGTTTTCGTGGAAGTCCAGTTCGCGCAGTGTCCAATTGCTCAGGTCGTTGGTATCAAAATTATAGGTGTTGGTGCCATAAAACCTGTCGTGACGAAAATCGGTAGTAATACTGCCGGTATGTTTTAAGTAGACCTTGTCACTCACCGGGGTTTGCAAATTCGAGCGGGATTTGCCCAGCAGGCCTGTGAGCTGGATGCTATCGCTGAGCTGCCATTCACCATCGGCCACAAGGTTGTAGAACTCGGTATTCTGCTGGTCGATACGGCTCTCTGACGCCAGCTCGACATTGCTGAATTCACCGTAAACCACTTCCAGATCGCCATTATTATTGAGGTATTCCAGCGCATTGACCGTGCCAAGAGCAGTGCCGGCGGAGCCGTTGGTGGCCAGGTGTTGCTCGTGTTTGTCGTTATTGAACTCGCCGTAAAACAGGTTCAGGTTAAGTGCCAGCGTATCACTGGGTTTAAATTGCACACTGGAGCTAAAACCCAGCCGCTCCTGAGTGATGCCCCAATAGGAGTAGCGGTTATGCCGGGCAAACCAGAGATTATCGGCAGTGGTGTCGGGAACGCCATCCAGACCACCAGCAAGCACGGCGGCGGTGGCTGGATCAAGATCGGGGCCAATATCGGTGGTGGTGCGGGTGCGCCAGCGAGTGGTGCTGTAACCCTGCTCCACAGTGTCGCGTTGGCTGTAGCTCAGAGTGGCCAGAGCGCCAACCTTGTCCCAGGTGTTCGACACCAGCAGCGACATTTGTGGCTTCTGGTCGCTGGTATATTGGTTGTCGCCCAGCTTGAGGCTGATATTGCTTTTAAAGCCGTCAAAATCGAAAGGTTGGGGGGTATGCAGCTCAAGGGTGGCGGCTATACCCCCCTCCTGCTGGTCGGCGCTGTAGGATTTGTTAACACTTATCCGGCTAAACAAATCGGCTGAAAATACATCGAAATCAAAAGCGCGGCTGGTGGAAAGGGTATTGCGGCTGTCGAGCGTTGTGGCGCTTTGCGCCATTACATCCATACCATTCATGGTCACCCGCGAAAAGTTGGCACTCAAACCACGCACGGTGACCTGCCGTCCTTCGCCGCCCTCGCGTGAAATGGCAATTCCGGGAACGCGTTGCAATGTCTCGGCCAGATTCAGGTCGGGAAAGTCGGAAATGTCCTCGCTGACAATACTGTCTTGCTGTACCAAGGCTGCTCGCTTAAGGTCGCGGGCGCGCACTACCGAACTGCGGAAGCTGGTCACTGGCACTTGCAACAGTTCTTCCAGGCTGAGGTCGAACAGGTCTTCATCAAAACTGCCAAAGGCGGGGTTACACAAGGCTGCAGCGCACAACACTGGCAGCAATTTCCAGCGATTTGGTAAACGTGGTGAGGGGGAGGTGGAATCCACGGGAACGGTGTCGCGGCCTGCCCGGGCAGACTGGAGGGTGATGTGGGTGGCATGAATTGGAAACATGCAGATCCTCTTATCGCGTAGGCATTATTCGTTAGCCGCTCAAGGCTAATACAAGTGTAGCAGTGTATTTAGCCGCCGCTTTTTGCGCAGTCAGGGTGTGGTGAGGGCGTGCTTGAATTGCGCAGCAGCTTCCCATAGGCTTGGCGGCTGATTAAATGCCAATAATGGAATAACACCTATGTCCGCTGTAAAAGAAATCGTCTTAACCTTTAGTTGTCAGGACTCCAAAGGCTTGGTGGCCGCCGTCGCCACGTTATTTGCGACCTTGGGTTTTAACATCAAAGAGTCTTCGCAATTTGAGGATGTGCAAAGCAACTGCTTTTTTATGCGCACCGTATTTGAGTGCCCCGTAGGTTACAACCTTGGACAGATTCGCTCGCTGTTTAAGCCGCTCGGCGAGCAGTATCAAATGGATTGGAATATTTTTGATAGCCACACCAAACCGCGTGTACTGATTGCGGTTTCCCAGTGGGGGCACTGCTTGAATGCGCTGCTTAACAGTTGGAAAAACGGGTCGCTGCCGATTGATATTGTGGGTGTAGTATCCAACCACAATGTGATGCGCGATTTAACTGAGTGGTATGAATTGCCATTTCATTATCTTCCGNNGATCACCGCCGATACCAAAGCCGAGCAAGAAGGGCAGTTGTGGCAATTAATGCAGGATTTACAGGCTGAATTTTTAGTGCTTGCGCGCTATATGCAAATTCTCTCCGACGATTTGTGCCGCAAATTAAATGGCCGCGCGATCAATATCCANNGGATGAAGGCCCGATTATTGAACAATCTGTTGAGCGTGTATCCCACGTGAACTCGCCCGATGAAATGGCGGAAATTGGGCGCGATATTGAAGCAGTGGTGTTGAACCGCGCGGTGCGCTGGCATGCGGAGCATCGGGTGTTGTTGAATGGGACCAAGACGGTGGTGTTTTCAAGATAGATAAATATGCGGCTATGCTTACACTGTTAAGCTATCCGGTGTGATACATCAGTGCGAGTGTACTCAGGGGGATTTATGTTGCTAGAAGATCTGCATCAACAAAAAGCGACTATCGATGCTATAGCCCGGCAATTCGGCGCTCGCAGAATTCGTGTGTTTGGATCAGTTGCTCGCAGGGAAGAAAATGCCAATAGTGATGTGGATTTTCTAGTGGATTTTCCAGTGGGTTACGATTTGTTTAAACAGCGATTACCTTTGGCTGACCGCTTGGCTGACTTGCTGGGGCGCAAAGTAGATTTGATTCCAGAGCATGAATTGAATTGCCATATCCGCGCAGCGGTATTAAATGAAGCAGTTGAGATATGAGTAAATCCTGGCAACCTTATGCTCTCCATATTTTGGATTCGATTGCCAAAATACGCCGTATTCAGGAGCGCGGTGATATTCGACAAGACGATATTTTGTATGACGCTGCATTACGTAATTTGCAAACCTTGTCTGAAGCTACGCAGCAATTACCAACTGAATTAAAGCAGCAGTTTTCTGATATCCCGTGGAAGGAAGTTAGCGGGTTTCGCAACATCCTTGTTCATAATTACTTGGGCGATATAGATGCCCAGACGGTTGCAGCAGTTATAGATCAATATCTCCAACCGTTGGAAAACGTAATTAAGAAAATGCTGGATTAAAAGCGAATGCAGCCAGTTATTTGTGAGTCGCTTTTTTAGCCGACGCCGCCAGCGCCAACAGCCCAAGCGCAACAATCCCAAACGATACATTTAAACTGCTTAACTCCGCGATAAAACCAATCACCGCTGGCCCCGCTAATAATCCCGCGTAACCCATACTGACCACAGCAGCAATCGCCAAGCCCATGGGCATGGAATGTTGATTGCCAGCAGCGGTAAATAGCACCGGCACTATATTGGATGCGCCCACACCGACCAGTGTAAAACCGATAAACGCGGCGGCGGTAAAAGGGATAAACACAACGAATAAAAATCCAATTGCGGCGCAGAGTCCGCCCCAAAGCACCACGCGGGTGCCGCCGAGGGCGTTGACAATTTTATCGCCGGTGAAGCGGCCGATGGTCATGGCGACGGAGAAGCAGGCGAAACCCAAACCGGCGTAGACTGGATCAATTCCGCGCAATGTATTGAGAAATACCGCGCTCCAATCCAATACCGCACCTTCGGCGAGAAAGGCGACAAAACACAGTGCACCGATCAGTAATACTTTGCCGCGTGGGATTACAAAAAAGGGCTCTCGTTCGCCGCTCGTATTTTCACTATTACTTTTTGGTAATAAATCTTTTGCGCAATACGCTAGCATCAGCAAGAGCACAGCGGTGAGGCAGAGTAGTGCGTGAAAAGGCGATAAACCCAGCCACATAAGTGCACTCATCACCACGGCACCAAATATCCCACCCAAGCTATAAAAACCGTGGAAGCCCGACATCATCGCGCGGCCGCTGGCTTTTTCCACCACTACGGCTTGCATGTTCATGGCGACATCGGTGCCGCCGAGCATCATGCCGAAAATTAGCAGGTTAATTGCCATGCCGGGAATGCCGGGGGAAATGGCGAGACAGACCAAACTGATGCACATCAACAATAAGGTAGTGGTGATAACCCGACGGCAACCGTAGCGATTCACCAACAGACCCGTCACCGGCATCGCCAACAGTGATCCAACACCAAAGCACAGAATTAATAAACCGAGTGTGGATTCGCCAATCGCAAGGCGCGCTTTGACAAAAGGTATTAGCGGTGCCCATGCCGACATGGCGAGACCGGTAATTAAAAACGCAAAGCGGGTGGAGTTGTGTTGCGCAGTGCCGATGGTATGTGGAGCAGACATAATCGATAAATATCCGATGGATCAATCAAGCCGCGCACTATACCGGTAGCCAAAAAACAGGGTTAGTGAGGATTTGTAAATCAGATTTTCCTGATCAACTATGCTTGATGCAGCGCAAAGGGCGCTGTTGGTGGCTGAATTAGGATGGCTTGATGAACTGGATTATGGAGCGGCGATGAAGCATTCGGCAGTGGTGTTTCGCACCCACGAGCTTACCCGGGTTTATTACACTGGCGAGGTGGAAATCCGCGCGCTCTGCGGGGTGGATCTGGAACTCTACGCCGGGGAGTTTGTGGTGCTGCTCGGCGCGTCGGGCAGTGGTAAATCCACCTTGCTGAATATCCTTGGCGGTTTGGATAGGGCAAGCAGTGGCGAGGTGTGGTATGGCGAGCAGGATTTAAGCCGCGCCGACGAAAATCAACTCACCGAATTTCGTCGCCACCACGTCGGTTTTATCTTCCAGTTTTACAACCTGATTCCCAGCCTCACCGCCCGTGAAAATGTGGCGCTGGTGACTGACATCGCCCGCAATCCCATGACCCCGGAAGAGGCTTTGGCCCTGGTCGGCCTGAGTGAGCGGTTGGATCACTTTCCGGCGCAGTTATCCGGCGGCGAACAACAGCGCGTGGCCATTGCCCG
>DQHS01000242.1 GCA_003524365.1 Cellvibrio sp.
TCCCTGCTGGTACTGCTGCTGGTCATTCCTTTGACTGGTGCGGTAAAGACTATGCACTTGCTGCGCCGAGGAATATTACAGCGCATTACACGGAGCCTAAGGAGCCGTATCACTCCGTAATCTCATACCCCTCTTCACGCAAACGCGCAATCTTATAACGCAATGTACGCGCGCTAATACCCAAACGCTCCGCCGTATTTTTGCGGCTGCCGTGTTCGTTGCGCAGGGTGTTCATGATAATTTCGTATTCGCGTTGCTTAAGGTCATTACCCAATGCGGGATTGTTTAGTGATGAATGATGCACAGGTTGATTGCTTACCAGTGCAATATTCTCGGCAATGCCGCCCACAGGAAATTGGCTGGCGCGAGCATAGGCTTGTGCAGCGAAGGATGACTCATCACCATCTGCACCTGCATCGATTGCATGTGCCGCCTCAATTAAATTGGGTTTTTGGCTGTAGTGAATTGGGCTTTGTGAATAAGGTCCGTTAGAACCCAAACCTAAATCTTCAGCCTGAATCGATTTTTCTGACTGTAAAATTAAGGCGCGCTGCATAATATTATCCAGCTCGCGCACGTTACCTGGCCATGGATAGGCGAGGAGCATTTGCTGTGCGGATGCAGACAAATTCACACCGCGACGATTTTGTTTGTGCGCGTGCTTCTGTAACAATTTTTCGGCGAGCGGAATAATATCTTCCACTCGATCACGCAGTGGCGCCCACTGCAGCGGCAATACACTTAAACGATAATACAAGTCTTCGCGGAATTTTCCCGCTACAACCTGGTTGCGCATATCGCGGTTGGAGGTGGCGATAACACGCACATTTAATTTAATCGTTTTGCGGCCACCCAAACGCTCGACTTCGCGCTCTTGTAATACGCGCAATAGTTTTGCTTGCAGGCCTATATCCATTTCAGAAATTTCATCGAGCAACAAGGTGCCGCCATTGGCCTGTTCAAACTTACCTGGGCTGCTGCTGTGCGCACCGGTGTAAGCGCCCTTTTCATGGCCGAATAACATGGCTTCCAACATGTTCTCTGGAATAGCCGCGCAGTTAATGGCGATAAAGGGTTGATTGCGACGTGGTGAATGGTCATGGATATAACGCGCGAGCACTTCTTTACCCGTACCCGATTCACCCACGACTAATACGGTTGAATCTGATTGCGCCACACGTTGCGCCAATTTCAACAGTAGCTTGCTGGATGTCGCCATAGCGACAGGTTCGTCGCCAGCAATCTGCGCCACACCTAAATGCCGCGCCACAGTTTCTACCAGAGTTTGCGGTGCAAAAGGTTTAACCAGATAATCGACTGCGCCCTGCTTCATAGCATCAACTGATTCACTGATGCTAGCGTAAGCCGTAATCAGCATCATCGGAATTTGCGGATATTCTTGCTTAACACAGCGCAACAAATCGTGACCACTCATTGCACCCATATTGACATCGGAAACAATCATGCGGATATCGTTGAATTGCGCTAATTGTTTCAGCGCCTCTTCGCCGCTACTGACCGCAATCACCGCATAATCGGCTAATTGCAGCGTGTCTGTTAATGCCTCGCGGAGATTGTTGTCGTCTTCAACAACTAATACCTTGATCGCATTTTCAAAATCAGCTTGTTGCAATGCTAACGCCATGATTATTTCCCCTAGGATGTAAAAGTCGCAAAAGGCAACAGCAAACTTGCACAAGTCCCCTTGCCCACTGTTGATTGCAATAAAAATTTTCCGTGATGCGCACGCGCAACCGCTTTCACCACACTTAAACCCAAACCTGTACCCTGCGGTTTGGTGGTGACAAATAAATCGCCAACCGATGAAAGTAATTCAGCAGACATGCCAGGCCCTTTGTCACATACGCGAATCCACAGACGCCGCTCTTCTGTATTGAGCTTTGTATTGAGTTCTGAGCTGAGTTTTGAATCAGTTAATGCCTGCGGATACACATTAAACTCAATGCGCAGTACGGCTTTGCGCTCAACCGACTGAATCGCGTTATTGACCAGATTTAACAGCGCACCAATTAAGGCATCGCGATTACATTGAATATATTGCTCGCGACAATTGATGACCCACTCGCAAGTCGATTCACTCGTCATCAGCGGAACTTCCATCGCCTCGACCAACTCAGCCTGCAATTGCGCAACGCTGATAACATCGTTTAGCGCAAGTTCGCCTTTAACGTAGAACAACATGTCTTGTATCTGGCGCTCGATATTATTTAAACGCCCAAGGATTTTTTCGGAGAATTGTTGGCGGCGCTCATCGTCCAACTTGCCGCTGCACAGGTGCCCGGCATACAACATGGCGGACGATAAAGGTGTGCGGATTTGATGTGCGAGTGCACCCATCATTTTGCCTAATGCTGATAAGCGTTCATGGCGACTTAACTCTCCTTGTAAACGGCGGGTTTCGGTTTGGTCGGTAAGTAAAATAATTTGTCCGTCTGCACCCAGGTTACGGGTTTGGATGCTGATGCGACGACCATCGCGCAATGAGACTTCATGACCGTCATCCTGACGCGGAGCGAAAGAACGTTTGATAACATCGCGCCATAATTCGCCGACTAATGGCTCACCCAATAAATCAACAGCAGCGGGATTTGATTCAGATACGCGGCCGGAGGAATCCAACACCACCACACCACCGGGTAAAAAATTCAGCAGGCTTTCAAGGCGATTAGCTAACTTTTCTTTTTCCGCCAATTCCTGCAANNCATTTTTTAGATCCTGGCCTTTTTCACTGATGCCTTTATCACCGCTTGCTTTATCCACTGTCAGCGGCGCCAATACTGACTCTTCGGAATTGGCGGCCAGCAGGCCAGCGCGCGCTTTGGCGATACTGGAAACGTTAATCACATTGGAAACTGCTTGCGTCATAAAAACCCCTGATCGAATACTGACGCATCTCGTAAACATCAAACCGTCAAGAAATTAACGGAGTTTTCACGAAATGGCATTGTTAACAGGGTAATAGCAAGCGCAGTGCCAATCTATTTTTTCGTTTATTTTCAGTTGGTTAGAACCCACCTTGATTAATCCAAGTCAAACTCTTGGCTGTTTGCAGCACTATGGCTTGTGGCGCATTGCACCGCTCCCTATAATCCGCGCGCCGCTCACGACGGCCGGTATTACGGCTGTACACACTTATTTGCTCCCACTCTGGTATCTGAACAATGGAAGCCTTTCTAAGCTCAACCCTCGCTGTCGCAATTGCCGAAATTGGTGATAAAACCCAGCTGCTCGCGCTATTTCTCGCCGCCCGCTATGGCCGCCCCTACATCATCAGCCTCGGCGTATTAATCGCCACGCTGGTAAACCATGCCATTTCGGCCTGGCTCGGAACTGTATTGGCGGACGTAATTCCCGCCGAGTGGATTCGCTGGATTATCGCCGGCAGTTTTTTTGCCATCGGCCTCTGGTTATTAATTCCCGATAAAGAAGATGACAACATGGGTCGTTTTGCTAACTACGGCCCGTTTGTAGCGACACTCGTTTTATTTTTTCTGGCAGAGATTGGCGATAAAACTCAAATCGCCACGGTGATTTTGGCTGCAAAATTCAATGCGGATATCTGGATGACCTGTGCCGTTATTGCGGGAACAACATTTGGAATGTTGCTGGCGAATGTGCCGGTTATTTTTGCCGGGAAATGGCTAATGGATAAATTGCCGCTCGGCTTTGCGCACAAAGCGGCTTGTGTTTTATTTATTGTGTTGGGAATTGTGACGCTGGTGGGAATGGACTAATCCAACTCACACATTGTTCTCGGATATTTCTCGGGGGCAATGTTGTTGTCAACAAACTCACTGCCGTACTTCTGCTTGATAATACTCACAATTCGTTGTGCCGCTTGGCCATCACCAAAAACCTCTGACAACACATTTTCCGCTTCAGTCTGCAAAAAAGTTGAGGCTTTCCTGATCTTAAAAAAATCATTCGCCTGACTGATCAAATTAGATGGATCGGTTCCGACCAATCTGGCGCTGGCCCGCGCTAATGATTCAGGCCTGTCACTTTGATCGCGCAGGATAAACACTGGCTTACCGAGCACTTCTGCTTCTTCCTGTACACCGCCCGAATCGGTAATCACTAATTCGGCCCGCATCAGTAACCAGACAAATAGGTGGTACTCCTGCGGCGGAATTAAATAAATATTTGCAGTACCACCTAAAATTTTTCGTGCTGGCTCATTAACCTCCGGATTCAGATGCAAGGGAAACACAAATGTCCGATCCTGATTAGCTTGAGCCAACTGGAGTATTGCTTTACAAAGAGCGCGAAATTTTTCCCCGCTAGATTCCCGCCTATGTAAGGTTATCAACACCAGCGGAGGCGCAAATTCGTAGCCCTCCATTCCAGCTTGTTGTCGCAACTGTTGCTCAAAGTAGCCGTAAGGGAACTGTGCAATTTGTTCACGCACCATCGCCAAAGCATCAACAATAGTATTGCCAGTAACATAGATTGAATCAGCAGTAATATTTTCCGCGAGCAAATGCGCTCTGGCACGCACAGTGGGTACCAGATGCAAACTCGCAACTCGCGCAACCATTTGGCGATGCGCCTCTTCCGGAAAAGGTGCGCACAAATTGCCGGTACGCAAACCTGCTTCTATATGAATCACCGGAACTTGACGATAAAACGCCGCAAGGGCACCGGCTAAACAGCTGGAGGTGTCTCCATGCACCAACACAAGATCTGGCTTTTGCCGAGCAATTATCTTATCCAAACCTTCCAACATGCGAGCCTGGGATTGTGATAAAGATTGACCCATATATTGATTAACGGGTTCATTATCGAGCTGTTCATCAACGTTGATACCAAACAACTCCAGCACCTGCGTTAGCATTTGGCGATGCTGGAAAGTTACGCACACTTTAGCATCTATGTCTTTATCGCTATTGAGAGCGCGAATCACCGGGACAAGTTTTATCGCCTCTGGCCGTGTTCCAAACACCGTTAATATTTTTATCCTCATATACAATCCATATAGTTCGAAGCTGTAATTCCCGATATCACAACAAGGTTGCCTCAATTGAAAAAAAACCGGCATTGTCAGCGCTACTTTGGCCATAATCCCACCATTCGCCACAGATACTAAAACCGGACTCCATAAGCATTGCTCTTAACTCTTCAGGGCGATAAGGACGGATACGGCTTTCCGTATCAATCACCCGCTCAAAAATTCCCGCTGCTGAATACTCTTCATAACGGCGCTTGATTACATTGACAGATCTATCCGGCGTTATTTGCTTGGAACGTTTGAGCTGCCCACCCGAGGGTAATGGCCGCACATAATCCAGAGTCCAATCGGTGGATAAAATCGCAAGATTTTTTGGCACAAACACATCCAGCAACAAGCGACCATTTGTTTGCAGAATAGGTTTTAGAGATTCAATGAAAGCCATCACCTCATCAGGATGAGTGAGATAATTGATGCTTGAAAAACCAAAAAAAATATAATCAAATTTTTGCTTTAGCGCCAATGATCTCGCATCCATAACAGCGAGCAGGATATTGGAACTGGCCTCGCGCGATTGCTGTAATTTTTGTTGAAACATAAGCAACATGGGTAAAGAAGCATCTATAGCGACGAGTTGATTACAGACCTTGCTAACAGGAATTCCGATACGGCCGGTGCCGCTACCGACTTCTAAAACGGCATCTTTTCCTCTTGTCCGGTCAACATAAAAACCCACATCATCAAAGCGCATATTGAGCGCCATGTCATAATCGAAAAGCGAGGCAATCAAATCATAATTGCTATTGACTGATGATTTCACAGTTGCATACCTGCTTCTTGTTTTGCTGCCTGTTGTATAAGGCCGTCCGTAGTTTTACTGGATAATTTTTGATAGACAGCCAACTGCTGGTTGGCGCGTGCGTTCCAGTAGAACTGCTGCAATTTAGTGACATCCGGATATTCTTCAGCAATCCGCAAACTATCATCATCTAAATACCGCTGAATCAAAGCAAGAAATTCAATCCAATTTTCCGCAACTTTCAAATTAGCAAACCCATAAACATCAAGGCCACGTGCGGCATCGCGAGTGGAAATACACATCCGACCACAGGCCAAGGCCTCGATAGTTTTTAAACAGGAACCGCGTATTCCTTGAAGCGGATTAATCACGAGTGCAGAAGAATTCACGTATTCATTAACCCGGTCAGTTGCATCCACTAATTCAATACCAGGCTGCTGAAAAACAGGGTGCGCATCAACAAAAGCCATTGAATTATCCAGCCCCGCCAATATCTGCAGTTTGATATCAGGGTTTTTATTACGTAGTAACGGCCACAGGTTGCTAATAAATAACTCCATAGCTTCACGATTAGGCGCATAACGAAACGGTCCGACAAAGACTAATGTGCTCCCAGTCGATGAAGAAATAAAGTGAAAATTTTTCGGATCAACACCGTTTTCAATGCATACATTTGCAACTGGAAGTAGTTGGGAGTCATCCTGGCTAACGGTAAAAATTGCATCGTATTTATCAAGTGCCTTTAATAAGCGAGCATCTGCAACTGCGGCGTCCTCACCAAGCCCCAAGTTCACATCATGTAATGTAATCGCCCAATGCGTATTTTTTTTACGGATATCAATTAATTCACACAATTCTTCATGTTCAATTTGAACAATGCGAGCAGATACTGATTCTACCGCCTCAAGTATTAGAGTTCGCAAGTGGTTACGGGAATGACTTTTCATGCGTTTACTACGCAAACCAGATGTATCTGATCGATGCGTTTTCAGCAGGCTTACACGCACAAAAGGAGCAAAATCCAACCATGATATGCCATCATATTCATTTCCTTCATCAGAAATTAGCCAGATATTAAAGTGTTCTGCTAGCTCCCGATAAAGATTGCGTTGGCGAATCGCTGCGCCATGCGCTTTCGGATACAGCGCAAAAGGAATAACCAATACCATCCACGGCAGTTGGGAGTTAACCAACCTGGACTTATTAAATAGTAGTGAAAAATTACTTTCATAAGTTGATGTATTGGTATGTACTGCACCAATTTCAATACATGTAAAAACAAGATCCGTCAGCATTTTTTTGTTTGCAAACCCGGAATCACGCAGTTTCCTTCCCAACCAAAATAGGTGTACTCCCCGCAAACCAAACCGAAGATAAAGAATCCATTTATTTCGCTCAAAAATGCAATTTATCTGATCCTCTGTATAAAAACGGCTCACTGTGGCGCGGTGCAAATGCCAAACCCTTGCAGCTGGCACAAACAGGTTTTTATATTTCTCAAATTTAGCCCTGACTCCCCAATCAACATCCTCCCAATAAAAAGGATCATAGCTATGAGCCAGCCTGATGTAGCGGTTGAGCAAACTTTTTCTGAACAGTGATGCTCCGCCACCAGAATACAAATGCTCTACTACAGCTGCAGAATCTACATCCCGGTCAAATAAATGGACACCATCGTACTCAATACGAATACCTGTCAATCCAGTCTCTTCACGTCGACGGGTTTGGTCTTCAAAAAAAATCTGGCTGGCAATCGAAAAAATATCAGGTGCACGATAAGGCAAGAGTTCCCGCAAACAATCTGGTTCAAGGCGCATATCATTATTCAATAGAAATACCCACTCGAATATCGCCTTCTCCAAACCCAAGCGAATCGCACTGGAAAAACCAAGCGGTTCTGCGACATTAATCCAGTTTACNNCTATCGCTTGCGCCAAAGACTCCAAACAGGTTTTTAAAATTATAGGGTTATCACGTTCAGGGATAATCACAGAGATGCCGGGGGTAAGCGCAGCAACAGCAGAACCATCCTGTATCGGTGCCTTTTGTTCTCGTGGCTGTGCATTTAAATATGCGCCAATGCGTGATGCACCCCGGCATAACACATAAAAACAAAGCCCTACTGAATAGCTAAGCCAGTATGAAATACGCGTTTTTATAGACATTTTATTTCCGACAACAAAAACCCTAATTGCCGTGCGTCAGCTCCGGAGTTTTGCTGCTGCGGTGAAAAAACGTGCGCGACGTTAAAATCGACAATGATTAATTGCTTTAAATCGTGTGGCAACAAAATATCCACTGTGAACGGGAGATTATTTACGGTTGAATTTCTTACGAGGTATTCAGCATCTGCCACATTTATTCTCAGCGTATTTCCATCGGGCTCTGTTGCGGCAGGTAATGACCCGGTAATTACCAGGCGTGTCGGATCTGCAGATTTCGCTATTATTGCTCGCGCATCATTCGTCGATGACCAAACATGATGCGATTCTGCGAAGTGCCAACCTATTAACAACTGCTGTTGGCATTCACTCGGGCGCAAATAGGATTTCACCGCTAAGGCTTCGTCAGATAAATAGGCGAGCTTATAAATGCAAGTACGGCATTTTTCATCCAAACCCGTCGTATAGTTGCGGCGGAACGCTTGGTAGGATTCACTGTGCCAAATACTGTGCAAGTTTGCATTATTTAAATTGCCCAAGGGCATCTGATCACGCACTTCGCAACTGACCAGATCACCGTTTGCTAAAACATGCACAGTATCCCAAGGATTTTGCTCGCACGAGAAAATTTTAGCCCCCTCAGGCAAGGCTGGGGTAAAAGGTATTGGGGAGCTACCCAAGCAGGGCGTTTGCTCTAACTCTTTATTAGAGACATTCATAGTAATGTGGGGGTATGCCGCTTCAAGATCACGCAGTGTTTTGGATAACTGCAAACGAAAGTGGCTCGTCAAATTTCCTGCAATTAATTCCTGCGAAAATGTTTCGGGAATTTCATCTCGTCGAATGACAGGATGAATATCAACTTGCTGAACCCCGGAATCATTTGCCAAAGCCACCACCAAGGGAAGCTCCTGCAGGTTGCGCTCCATCGCTACAAAAGCGAAGTCAATCAAAGGCAAACGCGTATTAAAGGATTTTTTTGCGGACTGAATTAGCGCCAGGTTTTCGCACAGACTTTCAACGGTCGAATGCCCGTAAATCTGTTGGTACATTGGTTCACTCAATGCATGGATCGAAATCGTCAAACGATCCAGCTGTTCCCTTACCAATGACTCAATCACCTTGGGTTTGGCTGAGCTAAGCACAGTCACCAATTCGACTCTCGCACCCGTTGCTTTCGCCATGGCGATAGCCTCTGTCAAATGCGGGTAATGAATAGACTCACCTGAATAATTCAGCCTGATCACTCGCGGATTTTGCATTTGGGAAATTAATTTTTGATAGAGATCAAAATCCATGTGCTCCCCCTTCCCTCTCAAGGATGCGCGCGAACAAAACACGCAATCAAATGGGCATTTCGAGGTGAGCTCAATCCAAAATTCTTGCGGCAAATGGTGGGTTTTCAGCGTTGATATGTCAGAAATATGCGCTGTAAACGGCGAGTGTGCAGTGAAGCGCTCGACCAGTTTTTTTAAAATAGACATCTCGCTTCCTTGATCGAAATCGCACTACCCGTCAGGCAGACACGGCGATAAAAATCTAACGCTTGGCGGGCAAACAACACCGGCCACGTATTTTTGTAGGTTACATTACAGGGAGCCAATGTAAATTGAAGGCTGCCATCGGTATTTAAGGCCGAAAATAATAAGTGATAAAACCTGGTTGCAATCGACCTATTAAAAAAAGGCTCACAACAGCTGAGCCGTAGTAACTGTGCGATAGCATCGGTGCGCCTAAAATCAATTTCATCGTCTATGGCATTGTCAATTGTGTTTGCCAAATTTTCGATCAACGTTTTCCCCAAATCCCGATTAACATTATTAAGATCACCCAACAACATACCTTCAAGGGCATAAGCAATACTATGGGGATTATGCGCTGCAAAATTTCCTTGATTAAAATCTCGCAGCAATGCCGTTTGGACCGGTGCAATTTTTTCAAGCAAGATTGCACTATTCGAGGCAATCGCCACACGCCGCAATGNNAACGACTTTTAACTGGTAGGGTCCTGTGCGTGTAGACCATCTATCTGGCGCTCCTTTTGGGCGTCCGGCAAACCAACACACAGGGTTTAATCTTTGCCCATCCCAAAAGCTGTCGATGTAATTTAGCAGCTTCTGCGCGGGCCATGATGTGGTATCTATATAATTGGAAATATCAGCAACACCGCGCGCCAACATCGCAATATCAAAAATGAATAGCCCTTGATTGCGCCAATCTACCTGTGACTGCAATAAAGGATCCAGATATAAACGTGTCGCAGGTGGAGATGACTCACTCCATAGTTGTTGTTGATAACCAAGAACTTTTTGTGCCTTTTCAACTAAATTCTTATCGACTCCATCAAGTGAAAAACGATAAGCAAGGTAAGAAAGGTAGTAACCCGAAATTTCTGGATAGGTGTACAAGGCTCTGCCGGATTCATCGATACTTCCTGCGATAGCACCATCGGAAAACACGGCGGGATTCGCAAGCCAGGTATCAAGCGCAACAATCTGCAGGTTTAACTGTTCTAGTTTTTCAGGGACAACTTCATTCAACTGCATATTCCATCCTGATTATTCTTTTCCTATGTACCAATCATCACGGTAAGTTTTCACCATATCGGGATACAACACCGTCATCATGGTTGCGATAATGCCGTTTACAAAACCCTCGGGAAACGTCATCAACAAAAATACGATGAAGTGCTCCCAAGTTGTATCGAATTGAATTTCACTGCCCGTAACACCAAACAGTAATAATGCAGCGAGTCCCAGCCAGATACAACTCAGCATCGCACCAAAAAATCCAACACCCCAAAAATAGGTAAACGGATTTTTAAATTTCCAGCGATCCACTAACCAGAGTACGCACCAAGCCCAACCTACCGGTACTGCCACACTCAAACAAAAATCGACAGGCAAAGTACTTAAATCAAACTGCGCGACTGCGACATCCCAATCCAGCGTAAGCGCACGCAGTGGCACCTGGTAAATTTCCAGCACGACTAATGCCGCAACACCAATCAAAGTCGCGAGGCTCCAACCGAATACCATCGCAGTTACGGTCATTAACAAAGGATGAATTGCCAAGGTATCGCGTATTGATACTTGTAGCAGCCATAAGAGCGCAAGGGCCAGTATGGTGGCAAATAACGCGTGTTGGCGAGATTGATTAGCAAGCACTTGGGGCCAAGGCGCGTGACGGACTGCCAATACTAAAATCGGGAGGGTGATGGAGATAGTTAGCCAGAAAAGAACTGACGATGGAGGAAGCAATAGATTCATATAAACAATGTATCGGGTTTTACAGACTTATGGATAGCCTGTAAAACCCCCCATGCTTTTTTAGCAATTATCGAAACTAGTGCGCGCCTTTTTCCATCATGCGCTGAATAGCCGTATCATAAACAGGATTATTTTTTTGCTGCTTGGCATAGTTATATTCACGCAATGCATCATTCCATTGCCCGGCAGCCTCGTAAATTCTACCGTTATTGTAATGTGAGCTCGCGCGCACAGTCGCAGCCGTATTGCCACTTGCCAACGCAATAGCCTTACGATTCGCCCAGAGAGCTTCAGCAACACGCCCTGCTTTTTGGAACGTTAAACCAAGGTTGCTGTAGGCCTGGCCGTAATTACCGTTAAGCTCAATTGCCGCTTGAAAAAAGCTGATTGCTTCATCGTATTTTTTGGCTTGATAAGCTAATTCACCTTTCGTGTTTAATGCTTTGGCACTGGTTTGACTGGTTGCATCAGAGGTTAGGTGTTGTACGCTACTGGTGTTAATGATTCCCTGAAATTCCGCCGTCTGTAACCGCTCATGTGAATTGACGATTTTGATGGTGTTGAAATCCTGAAGCTCACCACCTTCGGTAATAGCGAAGACTGTCCATAAATTACCGACTTGATTGGTAGGTACGTAGTAAGTGCGAATCAATGTTTGGCCAACATACACAAATACTTTTGCGCTGCTTTTTGACAGAAAAAGGCCAGGATTTTCTCTGTTGGTGTAATCATGCACAGCATAAACATAGCGCTCACCATCGTGCTTGCGCTCAAGGGTAATCGTTTCAGGACCATAGCTGGTTGTGTCATCCACATCCAACTGTGCATCGGCGCCCTTCATGCTTGAAAAATAAATATGGTTGTCAGGATAAACAATATGCGAGTCCAAATCTTTCGGTGTTGCACCCCAATTGAGGACAATACGCATGCCATCAAGATTTGTCATCACCGGGCTAATAGCATAGGTCATTCCGGCACAAGGGCATTTAACTACCAGATTGGAGTAACCTGATGTTTTTACAATTAAGAGCGCATCCGCTGAATCAGCAAAAGGCGCATTCAAGCTGGCTTGGCCTTGAGCATCAGTGGTTGCCGTTATCGATTGCTCACCATTTTTTTGCAGCGTTAAGGTTGCATTGACAATCTTTTTATCTTTTACAGTCGCGCTTAAAATTTGTACATCAACATTAGCTGCGAATACAGAGCAAGCTGCACTCATCGACATCACCAAGGCGAAAAATCGCAGGGCATTCTCTTTTTTCATTGTTATATCCTTAATTGCAGTTAGTAAATTTGAGACTACGGATCAATTATGCATCAACCACTGGTTTTTTACAGCTAACAAGGCAGGTTTCTAGCGTCTACCATTAAACATTAGTCTCATTAAACCCCTGCCCTTGCAACACCCCGCGAATTTTTTCCGCCGTTTGTTTTAACACCTCGCCATCCGCATTTTTCGCAAATGCAAAACTCAGATCATCCATAGAGTCCATGGGTACCAAATGGATATGGGTATGGGGCACTTCAAGACCGGCGATCATAAAACCCACACGTGTCGCAGGGTAAGCGACTTTTAATGCGTTGGCGATTTTATGACTGACTTGCATGAGGTGTGCGGCGAGATCCAAAGGTAAATCGCTCCACTGATCAATTTCTTCACGTGGAATTACTAACACATGGCCTTGGCGAATCGGCTGAATGGTTAGAATGGCGACGGCTTTTTCATCCTTCCATATAAAATTGCCGGGGATTTTTCCTTCCATAATTAACGTAAATACACTTGCCATTATTATTTCCTCATCACATTGCTAAATAGGTAAACCGTTTAAAGATTAATACACTGCAAGGCCGCGCCGCAGTAATTCACGCGCAAGTATTTCATCAATCTGGTGAATATTTTCATCGCGAAATTCGACGCAAGCAACCTTGTGCTTTTTGTAGATCTGATTTTTTTCCAACTCACCGCTGATTACTGCCGCGCGATTATTTTCCAAACCGAGTTCATCTGCCCAGCATTCAATACAGAGTTCAGCATCGGGCAGATAAAAATCGGCGATGGCTGAATCCAGATCCCACAGCAACGGATAATCGCGCGCATGGATAACACGGGTCAGGTACAGCCAATTATCGATGCGGCGCTGCACTGTGTTATTCACACTGTGGCCGTCCATCGCTGGATGCCCTGCCAGACTTTCATCGCCAGTAATTTGCAAGAGCGAGGCGATAAGCTCGGGTTCATCCAGAATCGTTTCCGGCCAGGTTACAAAGGGGATACCGGATTCTGCTTCCTGCTGCTGCCCGCCTATCCTCTTGCCCTTGGCGGTTATCAGCCACCCGCGAATATGCTTTTTAATCAGCCCCTTCTCAGCGAGCAACAAGTTAACAAGACGCGCCGGAATATCCCATTTATGAGCAAGATTGGTCGCACTTAAGGGCGCTTCCGGTAGCAGCTTTAATAGATGGTGGTGCTGGATAGATTCCGGCCAGGCGATGTACTCACCGTATTTAGGATGATTGACGTAAACGCCGCCTTCAAACTTACCCTTCTCGGTCAACTGCCAATGATTGTCTACTTTCACAATCCAGCCGCCCGTGGTGAGCAGGATAAATAGCTCTTTGCTCTCCTTATTAATCAGGCGAGCAAGCGCGGTGGTAGAGATATGTCGTTCAGCCATACAATTCAGCCCTAAAAATAGTTCCGCCAAAAAGGGAATCCTTATTAATGCTGCGAGTGTAAACCCAGCCATTCGCGGCGAACAGTCCGTGTCACCAAAGGCATGCACTTATGCAATTTCGTGCCCAACATTACGCTGGCTTAGCACTAATTGGCGACGTGATTCAAATTTAACTGGCCTTGAAAGCAACAAGCCTCTATACTCCGCGCACTTTCAGTGACCCCTCTCTTGATCGTGAATGTCTTGCCATGGGGTAAATGCTGAACAGACTGGATGTCTGAGGGCTGCCCGACCATTTGTTATATTTTTAGACACTTGGTAGATATTTACGCTGATCGATTCTGTTTATCAAATCTCTTCAGCCTGCCCCATAGTATGCAATCGGATATACGAATCGGAATTTGTTGATTGCATAAACGTCTGCTTTGCAGATGACGCGGGAATTCGTTGATTAAATCGCCTTTTACGACTGCACTTGTGCCCTGACTCTTTGAGTTAATTTCACACGCAGCCGAACCTTGTATGTAGTTCATACGTTTAGCGATCAATCATCGCCCCCACTTTATTGTGTTTGCCCATTCACTGTTGCCCTCCTTTTATTGGGCGATGCTTTTCGCAAACACCCATTACAAAACTAATAAGAATCAAACCGTAAAAAGAACAGATGCAGCGTCTTGCTGTTGTCTCGTGATTTTTTGCGTGCGATTTTTATGTTTAAACACAGGTTATTACATGTCTGAACCCATTATGTTTTCCGATTTAGCCCTTTCTGAAGCCGTTATGCGCGCTGTTCAAAAAGTTGGCTACGAGCAACCATCTCCTATTCAAGCAGCTGCAATTCCTATTCTGCTTGCAGGTGGCGATATTCTCGGCATGGCCCAGACCGGCACCGGTAAAACTGCTGCATTTGCGTTGCCTTTGTTGTCACGCATCGACACCAAACAAACAGATCCACAAATTTTGGTATTAGCACCCACGCGTGAGCTCGCGATTCAGGTTGCTGAAGCCTTTCAAAAATATGCCAGCGAAATTCCTGGCTTCCATGTGCTGCCAATTTACGGCGGCCAGGAAATGACTACCCAATTACGCTCATTAAAACGCGGTGCCCACGTTGTTGTAGGTACACCAGGCCGTGTGATGGATCACTTGCGTCGCGGTAGTTTAAATCTCAATAACTTGAAAGCATTGGTACTCGACGAAGCTGACGAAATGTTGCGCATGGGCTTTATCGATGATGTTGAATGGATTTTGGAGCACACTCCAAAAACCCGTCAAACCGCATTATTCTCAGCCACCATGCCGAAAGAAATTCGCCATGTGTGCAACAACTATTTGAACAATGCTACCGAAATTAAAATCGCCAGCAGCCAATCAACCGACGCCAATATCGAACAAGTGTATTGGATGGTGAGCGGCACCAACAAGCTCGATGCACTTACTCGCATCCTGGAAGTTGAGCCTTTCGACGGCATGATTATTTTCGTGCGCACCAAAACTGCCACCGTTGAATTGGCCGAAAAATTGGAAGCGCGCGGTTATTCGGCATCACCACTCAACGGCGATATGAATCAACAATTGCGTGAGCGCACTATTGAGCGGTTGAAAACCAATAAACTTGATATCGTTATCGCCACCGACGTTGCCGCACGCGGTATCGACGTTGAGCGTGTAAGCCACGTTGTGAACTACGATATTCCTTACGATAGCGAAGCCTACGTTCACCGTATCGGCCGTACTGGCCGTGCTGGTCGCAGTGGTAAAGCCATCCTGTTTGTTGCTCCGCGTGAAAAGCGTTTGCTTTACACCATCGAAAAAGCAACCAAGAAACCCATTACCTTGATGGAATTGCCGAGTGGGGCAACCGTTACCAAGCATCGTATCGACCAATTTACCCAACAAATTACCGATACCTTGCAAGCGCAATCTGATCTGACTTTCTTCAACGATTTGTTGGCCGAATACAGCCACAAAAACGATGTATCGCCAGAGCAAATCGCTTCTGCCCTCGCCTACTTGTTGCAACTTGAGCGCCCATTACAAGTTAAATTTACCGACGTGAAACCCGAGCGTGAGCGCAGCAGCCGTGACGAACGCGGTGGTCGCGATGAACGTAGCGGACGTGATGATCGCGGCAGTCGTGATGGTGGCCGCGATCGCGGTTCACGTGAAGATCGTCCACGCCGCGAGCACAACGACGAGAATATGGATCGCTATCGCATTGAAGTAGGCCGTAATCACGAAGCTCGTCCTGGCGACATCGTTGGCGCTATCGCTAACGAAGCGGGTATTGAGAGTCGTTTCATTGGTCACATCAAATTGCACGATGAATACTCTACCGTCGATTTGCCAACTGGCATCGCAAAAGATGTGTTGGCGAAATTGAAAAAAGTGCGCGTGCGCAATCGTCCACTGGAAATTTCATTGGACACCGGCCCACGTACTGGTGGCGATGAATTTAGCCGCAAGCCTAAACGCGACTTTGGTCCGCGAGACGGTGCTCCACGTGAGGGGGGCCGTGATAAGCCTCGCTTCGGTGAGCGCGATGGCAAAAAAACCAGCTTTCGCCCAAAGAAAACAGATTAATTTGTAGCAGTTATTAGTATTTGGTTTCTTGTTAAGTAGTTGGATGAATAATTCGGCTACTTAAACTCCTTTGTCGCCATAACATGAAAGTGTTTATGGCGATTTTTTATTCATCAAACCGTAATTTTCCATTCACATCCTCGTTTACCCGTTCCATCATCTTTTCACTTTCTGATTTGCCGCCGCAGGCTACGAAATACCAATTTCTGGGTGCGCCGATTTTTGTGTCAGCAGGAGATCTCATACAGCCACCAGGTGACTTCACTATTGTTGCACCTGCGGGATCGGTAAACGTTTGCAAAATTGAATCTTCAATCCGGGCAAGTTTTGGCTTATTAGCCTCCTCGCTCAATCGTGCGCGCAAACCTGGATGAAACACGTTTTCTGCTATTGGTGCCGTTGCCTGAGAATTCGATTGCACATTGTGACCTTCAACAATCTCTGCGAGCTCTTGCGATGTTAAAGGCTCGATGATCAATCGAGCGGCTGATTGACCCTCGCGCGGCTTTTCAGTCGGTGTGATTTCCGTGGCCGGAACAGGAGAAGCAATAACTTCCTTCTCAACTTCCGGCGCAACTTGAAGCTCGCTGATCTCTTCCATCGCTATTTCAGGCACCGTATCAAGCTTTTTAGGCTGTAGTTGTACCAAATCAATACGGAGTGTTTGAGCTGAACTTGACTTGAGATAAGATTGTTTATCGCTGACGTTGAACAGTAGAAATGAAAGATGCAACAGCAAGGATAAAAGCAGTGCAACCCACAGGAGTGATGATTGTGGATTGCGAGCAGGCTCAACCGATTCCAGAGCGGAATCGGTAGTAAGTGTTAGATGGGAAAAATCAACTTCCCTGAATTCAGGAATGCTAGCCAACATGCTTGTAGTGCCAGAAAAAGTGCCAGTGATAAAAACTTATCTCTAGACCCAAGCAGTGACTATTAGTTCAGCAGACGTACTACAAGAGACATTTACTACCTCAGACGAACGGATTACTCATCAAACATCTGAATCATATAGCCATCTTTCAGTGCTTCTGCCATAGCTTTATCGGCAGCAATCACACGCGGGTCGCTAGTGAGATTACTCGGCACCAGCTTGCGGTTTTCGATTTGGATTTCGATAAAACCAGCGCGCATTAAATAGAGTTTACACAAATGCTCGGCACCGAATAAATCTTTGAAATTGATGTAAACAATAAAAGGCACCATTTGGCCTTCTTTAATATCGTCGAAGGCTTTTTTGGCACGACCATTGGCGGAGAAGATGTACATACTGTGTTCCTTTATGAAATTAGATAGTCATTACTACACGCAATGCATCCAACCGAATCTTGGCCTGGGACAAAAAGTGTTGGCTGGCCGCTAAACGCTGCTGCAAATAATCAATCTCTTCCTGGCGCACATTCGGGTTCACCGCTTTCAGCGCTTTCATGCGCGCCAGCTCGCCGTTTAATTGCTCGCTTACTTTCGCTTGGGCTTCAGCAATTAATTCGGTTTGTTTTGCGGCGGTAATTTCTTCGGCTTTCTGCACCATGGTTGTCAAGGTCGGACGCGCGTGGCGCACGAGATCTTGGGCATTATTGCGC